>DATCWB010000521.1:0-12054 GCA_036566625.1 Pyrinomonadaceae bacterium | reverse complement strand
TTCCCGGCCGTCCCCGTCGAAATCTCGATAGCGAATAGAGACTACTTTAGTAATGCCATAGCAGACGCTCTCGGGAACTCTGCCTTGTCGCAAGGTGAGGGTCTTTTTCTCGTCACATTCAAACGGATAGGTGAAATTGCGAAAATCAACCGAGCGGATGTCGCGCCTGACTTTGGCGGCGACCGGGACGGAAGAGACTTGAAGCAGCAGGATTGGAAATATCAGCAGAGGACAAAACGGCACGGCGTTTTTTAGTCGGCGTGATGCGATGCGACTCAAAAGCCGTCTCAAAGTGGTGGCCTGCGTGATCAAACGATTCGCGTGCGTATGTTTTTCAGGAGAGTACGGATTTCTTCCGACGAGAGGTTTTCTACATCAACGCCGCGCAACTCGTCAAGCAGGCTCTGGTTGACGGTGTCGAAGAGCGTCGCCTGCGCCGCCAGCGCGCGCCTGCCCGCGCGCCGCGCCGCCTGTCCCAGAGCGTCGCCGCCGCCATTCTTTTCTTCGGCGTGAACGCGGGCGGGCGCGGCGTCCGCAGCGGCGCTGGAATTTGCGAGCGCGTTTGTTTCGGTATTCTCGGCGAACACGTCGAGTTCGTAGCGTTCGAGGCGTCGCAACACATCGCGTGCGCGCGCAAGCACCGCCGGAGGCAGACCCGCGAGGCGCGCCACTTCGATCCCGTAAGACTTCGAGGCGCGGCCGCGTTCGAGCTTGTAGAGGAAGATGACTTCGCCCTCGCGCTCGGCGACGCGGATTTGATAATTCTGTGCGCCGGGGAGACGTTCGGCGAGTTCGGTCAGTTCATGATAGTGAGTGGCAAAGAGCGTCTTGGCCGCGTGCTCAGGTGAGTCGTGCAGGTATTCGGCGACCGCCCACGCGATTGAGAGACCGTCGAAGGTGGACGTGCCGCGCCCGATCTCGTCGAGCAGGACGAGCGAGCGAGGGCTGGCGTTATGCAGGATGGCGGCGGTCTCCGTCATCTCGACCATGAAGGTCGAGCGTCCGCGCGAGAGGTCGTCGGATGCGCCGACGCGCGTCCAGATGCGGTCGAACAAGGGTAGACGCGCGCGCTCGGCCGGGACGAACGAGCCGACCTGCGCGAGCAGCGCGATCAGCGCGACCTGCCGGAGGATGGTCGATTTGCCGCCCATGTTCGGGCCTGTGACGATGAGGAAACGCTCCGTCGAGTTGTTCATGTAGAGATCGTTCGGGATGAAAGGCGTCTCGCTCGTCGCCTCGATGACGGGGTGGCGACCCTGCACGATCTCGATCTCGTCGCCGTCGTGAAGGACGGGCTTATGGTAGCGTTGGCGGACTGCCGTCGTGGCGAGCGCGGCCAGCACGTCGAGCATGGCAAGCGCGTGCGCCGTCGTTTGCAGACGCTTCGTCTCGGTCGCCACGCGTGCGCGCACTTCGGCAAAGATGGTCGCTTCGAGTTCGCCGATGCGTCCCTCCGCGCCCAGCACTTTCTGCTCCAACGATTTCAGTTCGGGCGTGGTGTAGCGTTCGGCGTTGGCGAGCGTCTGGCGTCGCTCGTAATCGGCGGGCACGCGCGCCGCCTGTCCTTTGGAAACTTCGATGAAATATCCGAAGACGTTATTGAAACGCACGCGCAGGGAATTGATGCCGGAGCGCGTGCGCTCGCGCGCTTCGAGGGCGGCGATCACGCCCTTGGCATCGCGGCTGATGGCGCGCAATTCGTCGAGTTCACCGGAATAGCCTTCGCGGATCGCGCCGCCGTCGGAGAGGTTCAGCGGCGGGTCGTCGCTGATGGCCTCGGCAATCGCTTCGCGCACGTCCGTCAACTCGTCTGCGTTCTCGCGCAAAACTTGCAGGAGAGATGACGGGGAGTCCGATAACGTCTGGCGAATCGTCGGCACTTGTTCGAGCGAGCGGCGCAGGGCGGCGAGGTCGCGCGGCGTGGCGGTGTTCATGCTGATGCGCGCGATGAGTCGTTCAAGGTCGGATACATCTTTGAGGAGCGACTGCATGCGGTCGCGCTTCATGTGCGAGCCGTGAAAGTCTTCGACGGCCGCGAGCCGCGCCTCGATCTCGCCGCGACGCAGCGACGGCCGCAAGAGCCACGCGCGCAGGAGGCGCGCGCCCATCCCTGTGACGGTCGAATCAATGACGCCGAATAGCGTGTGCGAACGCCCGGCGTTATTCTGCGCTTCGACCAATTCGAGATTACGCACGCTGACGGGGTCGAGCAGGAGATGATCGCGCGACTCGAAATAGGTGATGTCGTTGACGTGCGCGGCGGCGTCGCGTTGCGTCTCGCGCGCGTAGCGCAGGCACGCGCCCGCGGCGGCGACAGCATCAACCTTGCCTTCCAGCCCGTAGCCTTCGAGCGTGTACGCGCCGAACTGTTCGAGCAGCAGGGAGGCGCACGAGATCGGCTCCCACAACCAATCGTCGAGCGGCGAGAGCGACATGCAACTGCCGCCGAAGTTCGCCGTCTCGACGCCCGCTGGACGCGCGAAGGGAACGACGTTCGTGTCGCGGTTAGCCGAGAGGGGAAGCGGTTCGGTGTGCGCTCCGCCTACGGCGTAAGAATTCTTGACGAGCGGCGCGAGCGAAGCGGGAAAGAGCAGTTCACGCGGGCTGTAGGATTCGATGTCGGCACGGATGCGCTGCCAGGCGTCCGCTCCGTGCGCCTCGGTCGCGCGAAACTCTCCGGTCGAGAGGTCGAGGAAAGCCACGCCGTAAGAATCACCCGCGCCGCAGACGGCGGCGAGGTAGACGCACTCGCGCGATTCCATCAACTGCGGGTCAATCGCCGTCCCCGGCGTGATGATACGCACAACCTCGCGCCGCACGAGTTTCTTCGTCTTCGACGCGTCCTCCGTCTGCTCGCAAATGGCGACGCGAAATCCTTTGCGGATCAATCTGGCGATATAGCCCGAAACCGAGTGATGCGGCACGCCGCACATCGGGATGCCGGCCGCGCCGCGCTCCTTGTGCCGTGCCGTGAGCGTGATTTCGAGTTCGCGCGCGCCCGTCACGGCGTCCTCGAAAAAGAGTTCGTAGAAATCGCCGAGACGGAAGAAGAGGAGCGTGCCGGGGTGCTGCTGTTTCAGTTCGTGATACTGACGCAGCATCGGAGTGAGTGTCGGTTCAGCCATGTTTCATCCAGAGAGAGGAATCGCGTGTTAAGCGACTAATGTATTGGATCGGCCGACGGCGGGCAAGTTGGGAGATTGATTCATTGATTCATCGGTTCATTTCTTCATTGAATCAATGAATCAAATTTCTCATCTCAGGACGCGGAGGTCGCGTTCGCCGATGATCTTCCAGCCGCGGTTGGTCTTTTGCCAGACGATTTCCTGTAAGACCTCGCCCTGCGACTGCGAAGCGTCGCCGCGACTGTAGGATTTGCGGAAGATGGTCGTGGCCGTGTTCCCGTCCTGACCGAAGGTGATTTGCGGATCGCTGGTACGCCGGATGGTCATGCTCGGCGCTTGAAAGAGACGCGACTTCTCGGCGCGCACGGCGGCGCGCGTGGTGTTTTGCTTGAGGTAAAAGGTCGAGACGTTCCGCATGTAAAAGTTCGTCACCTGTGACAGATTGCGCGAGTTATGCGCGGCAAGCCAGCCGTCGATGGTCGAGCGCAGCGCGACGCGCTCCGTCTCCGTCTCGACGGTGGCGGGCTGCGTGACGGATGCCTCGGGCGATGGACTCGGCGTGGGCGGCGAAGGCGCGGGGGTAGCCTCGGCTTGAACGGTCGGCGTGGCAGAGGGTGAAGGCGCGTTGTTCACGTTCGCGTTTGTCGTATCGACGCTCGCCGATTTGCGCCACCCGTAGAGCAGCAGGCCGAGCAGAGCGGCGAGCGCAAGCGACCCTAAGACCAGCGCGAGAGGGAAGCGGCGTCGCACGCCCGTCCGGTTGATAGAACCGGACGGGGATGGGGTGACTACCGTCGCCGCCTCGTCGTCGATGGCTGCCTCGCCCTCTTGCGACGAGTCGGTGGCTCGTGACGCTGAGAACGCGCCGTGGCTCTCGCCGGATGGTTCGGACGCTTGAGGTACATCAGATGCGGCGGAGACTTGCACGAACGGATCGACAGGGGCGACCGTTTCCACGGAAGGTCGCGCGCGTTCGCCTTCGAGGGAAGCCGGTTCGAGGGAAGCCGGTTCGTTGAAGGTCGGCTCACCGGCGCGGTCGGTCAGTATCTCGTCCGCGTGAAGCTCGGTCGGCGGGGCTGCGCTCTCCAGCGGGAGCGTATGAATTTCTGCGGGCGCGTCGCTCGTCTGTGCCGCCGCGCTCATCTGCCCCGTGGCCGCGAATTTCTCGTCCGAGGGAATGTGCAGGATGAGTGGCGCGCTGTCGTCCGTCTCCAAAGTGGAACTGATGTCTTGCAGCCTGGAGGAAAACTCGGTGGCATTTTGGGGGCGTGCGCCCGGCTCTTTGGCGAGCGCGTCGGCGACGAGTTGGGCGAGCGCGGGCGGCGCATCGGCTCGCAGTTCGCGTATGTCGGGCGGCGTCTCGCGCACATGCTTGAGGGCGATGGCCGTGGCGGACGGGGCATCGAACGGCGGGCGACCGGCGAGCATCTCGAAGAGGATGACGGCTAGACTGTAAACGTCCGAGCGCGCGTCGGAATCATGGCCGGCGCATTGTTCGGGCGACATGTAGCGCGGCGTGCCGATGAGCGCGCCGGCGGCGGTCAGAGGGTCGCCGCTCGTGGTCGTCTGTTCGAGCAGGCGCGCGATGCCGAAGTCTAAAACCTTGGCCTGTAGCTCGCCGCGGTGATCGCGCGTGAGAATGATGTTCGAAGGTTTCAGGTCACGATGGACGATGTCGGAATGATGCGCCGCGCCGATTCCTTCGCCCACCTGGCACGCGATCTCCACCGCCCACTTGACGGGTAGCGTCCCCTCCGCGTTCAGGTATTCGCGCAACGTCTGCCCGTCGAGCAGTTCCATGACGAGATAAGCCTCGCCGTCGGCGAGCGCGCCGTAGTCGTATGTGTTGGCGACGTTCGGGTGATTGAGGCGTGCGGCGGCGCGCGCCTCGCGTCGGAAGCGTTCGAGCGCCTGCGGGTCGGAGACGGAATCGGGCAGGAGCATCTTGACGGCGACGGGGCGTTCGAGTTCGACGTGCGTGCCGGAATAGACCGCTCCCATTCCGCCGCGCCCGAGCAGGCGGTCGAGACGATACTTTTCCGCGATGAGACGTGGGCCGGGGCGCGCGTGCTTCAACTGCCCGTGCTCCGCCACGTCACAGACCGCTTCCGTGTCCTCGTAACAACGCCTGCATGTACGGCAGATTTTCATCCGACCACAACACTCCAAACGTTTTCGCTGGCAGCCCCGACCGGTAAAGCGCAGGTTTGAGGCGGGTGCGTCTTGTTGGCACTAGCCGAAGAATAATTCGGCGACGTGATAAATCTCCTCGCTCAGTTTCTTAACCTCGCGCACGGCGTCATCGAGCGGGTAACTGACGACGCGCCGGCCGTGCAGCGCGGTCATCTGTCCCCATTCCCCCGCGACGACCATGTCGTAAGCCTTGATGCCGAAGCGCGTGGCGAGCACGCGGTCGAAGGCGGTGGGAGAGCCGCCGCGCTGGACGTAGCCGAGTTGCGTAAAGCGCGTCTCGATGCCGGAGATGCGTTCGATCTCGCGCGCGACGAGCATGCCGATCCCGCCCAGACGACCGTGCCGGTAAATCTCCCCGCTGTTTTCCTCGCTCAGGAAATTCTCTTCCGGCACGGGACGCGCGTCCTCTGCGACGACGATGATCGAAAACGCACTCCCCTGCTGGGCACGTTGGCGCAGGAAATCGCAGACGCGCGAGAGGCGAAACGGGTGTTCGGGAACGAGCACCACGTCCGCCCCGCCGGCGATGCCGCCGTAAGCCGCGATCCAACCCGTGTGTCGCCCCATCACCTCGACGACCATCACACGATGGTGCGATTCCGCCGTCGAATGAAGGCGGTCAATGGCGTCCGTCACCACGCTGACCGCCGTGTCGAAGCCGAAAGTGAAGTCCGTGCCGCCGACATCATTATCAATAGTTTTGGGAACGCCGACGATTGGGTAATTATGCACGCGCCACATGTCGCGCGCGTTGCGCAGCGTTCCGTCGCCGCCGACGACGATGAGCGCGCCGAGTTCATGCTTCTCCCAGTTGACGCGGATGCGTTCGATGTGGCTCGCTTCGTCAAAAGGATTGGTGCGAGACGTGCCGAGTATTGTGCCGCCGCGCGGGAGAATGCCGGAGACGGAACTGCGCGTGAGCGGGACGATGTCGTTTTCGATGAGGCCGCGCCAGCCATTCTTGACGCCTAAGACCTGCGCGTCTTCGACCAGTGCGCGGCGCACAACGGCACGAATAACAGCGTTGAGACCGGGGCAATCGCCGCCCGCAGTCAGAATCCCTATGCGCACACTCATCTGTACAACCGAGTGGAAAAAGCTCGACCTTGAGCCACCTGTTTGCTTGAATTTAAAGTCGCGCCTATAATCGCGCGGCATACCAGCCGATGTCAAACTTGAGAAGCGAAACTGAGACCACGCGCCCGCGAGACGCGACTGAGGACGCCGCGTTAACCGCATCGCCGAACGCGCCGCTCATCCTGAGCCTCGACACTGCGACCGAGATGAGAAGCGTGGCGGTCGTGCGGGGCGAGCGCGTTCTCGCGTGCACGCAGGCACGCGTGTTGAGGGAAAACTCCGCGCGCGTGCTGCAAGAGGTTGAAGAAGCGTTGTCCGCCTCCGGCGTCGAACTCGGCGAGATCGAACTCTTCGCGGCGGCGACCGGGCCGGGCAGTTTTACCGGCCTCAGATCAGGACTCGCCACCATCAAGGCTTTCGCCGCAACCTTGAACCGGCGGGTCACAGGCATCCCCACGCTCCACGCCGTCGCTTACGCCTGCGGCCCGGCGCCGCGCGTGCTGGCCTGCCTGCCCGCGGGACGCGGCGAGGTGTTCGCGCAATTGCTCTCGGTTGAGGGCGGGAATGCGTTGAGAGAGTTGAGCGAGCCTTTTCACCTGAGTCCGGCGGCCGTGTTCGAGAAAGCTTTGAGCTGGGGCGGCAACTTGAAGTGGGCCGGAGCCGGGGCGCACGCGCACGCCGGGGCGATCCGCGAGTTTGCGGCCGGACGGGAAATTATCTGGCGCGTCGAAGACACAAGCGAAGATAAGTTTGATGCGGAGAAGAAAGTGATCTGGACGCTCGCACCGCCGCAGGAGTCTTACGCGATACAGATCGCCGCGCTCGGTTTAATGAATTACCTGGCCGGCAGTACGATGGTCGCGGAAGATTTGCAGGCGCTCTATGTACGTTTGTCGGATGCGGAGTTGAACGAGAAATGTCGCGCGTAGACCTCGCCGCCGAACCCGGTCTGAGCGAGTACAAAATCGAGCCGATGACGGCGCACGATCTGCTTGAGGTGGTCGAGATCGAAGAGGCGTGCCGTCTGAGCCTGTGGGGGTGGGATTCCTATTATGCCGAACTGTCGCGCCCCGAGGCGATCATGATCGTAGCGCGCCGCGCCCACGCCGATAAACTGACCGGTCACGCCCTCTACGGGTTTCTCAGCGCGAGGGTCGCCGCACAGGAGTTGCACATCAACAACATCGGCGTACACGAGGCGGCGCGGCGACGCGGCATCGGGAATGCGCTGATGCGGACGGCCGTCGCGACGGCCATACGACAGGGCGCGCGCGGGGCTATCCTCGAAGTGCGCGCGGGCAACGTGGCGGCGCAGTCGCTTTACCGTCGATACGGTTTTGAAGTCGTCGGCAGGCGGCGGCAGTATTACCGCGAGCCGCCCGAAGACGCGCTCCTCATGCGCGCCACTCTGAAGTCTCCCACTTGATTCAAGCGAGGTTTTTAGCTACCATTTTCCCATCGAAATCATAAACGCGGGAAGGGCATCAACGTCTTGTCACGAACGCGAATAGTTCACACCACCCGAACGCATCTGCCAAAAGGAGGCTTCCCTGAAATGGAACTGACCAACACGGACAGCTTGAGAGAAGAATTGATTATGAACGACCCCGAGTTTCGCGAATTGGCGCGTGAGCACGGACGCTATGAGGCGCGCCTCAGCGAACTGACTTCCCTCGCTTACCCGAACGACGAAGAGCAGTTGGAAGAGATCACTCTGAAAAAGAAGAAGCTGGCCGTTAAAGATCAGATGCATGAGATCATGCTGCGACACCAGAAAAGTGAAGAAGCCACGCATTAAAGCAGTGGGCATACCCGCGGATTCGCAGATAGTTTTAAAAGCTTAAGGGAGGGGACGCCGTAGAGTGGAAATACGTGCGCCCCTTTTCTAATTTCCCACCACGCTAAAGTAGAACAGGATTGAAAAGTGATAAGAGACGGCATCCCTTTTGTCTTAGTCCCGCTCGCGGCGGCGTTGCTCGCGGCTCTCACCGGTTACTGGTACATCGCCATCCCGCTGCTTCTGCTCGCCCTCTTTATGGCCTACTTCTTCCGCGACCCGGAACGCTCGCCCCTCTCCGATCAGGATATTATCGTCGCCCCCGCCGATGGACGCGTGACGAGAGTGGCGCAGGTCATCCCCGACGATCCGCAGTCGCCGCAGGTCGTGAGCATCTTCCTCTCGGTCTTCGACGTTCACGTCAATCGCGCGCCCATCGCCGGCGAGATCATGGATGTCGCTTATACGAAGGGGCGTTTCATGATCGCCACGCGCGAGGAGGCGAGCGTCGTTAACGAGCAGAACGCCTTGACGATCCGGGGCGAACGCATGACCGTCGTCTGCAAGCAGATCGCGGGCGTGCTGGCGCGCCGCATCGTCTGCTGGAAGCGTAAAGGTGAGAAGGTGAATTTGGGAGAGCGATTCGGCTTGATTAAGTTTAGCTCGCGCACAGACCTGGTGCTCCCGTCTGAGGTTGAGATCAACGTGCGCGTCGGAGATCGCGTGCGGGGCGGCGTCAGTATCATCGGGAGGCTGCGAGGATGAGCACGGAACAAGAGGAACTGGCAGATGTCGCGGCGCTTCGACAGGAGCGGCGCGGCATTCGTAAAGGTCTCTACCTGATCCCTTCAGCCTTCACCGCGGCAAACATCGGCATGGGTTATTTCGCCGTGATGGGAGCCTTGCGCGGGTTTCAATTGCTCGAAGGCGGGACAGAGGCGGAACTTATTCAGGCCACTTCTCATTTTGATAACGCATCTCGTGCCATCGGCTGGGCCGTGGTCTTCGACGCGCTGGACGGGCGTATCGCGAGGCTCACGAAAACCACTACGGAAATAGGGGTGCAACTCGATTCAATCGCCGACGTGGTGACTTTCGGCATCGCGCCGGCCGTCCTCGCCTACGCCTGGGGGTACGGTTCGTCCTTCGCCGAAGGGAGCAGCGCGCATAAGTTAGGGTGGTTTATTTCCTTCATGTTTCTGATTTGCGGCGCTTTTAGGCTCGCGCGATTTAACGTGCAAGCGACGCGTCCGCGCGTACTCGCAGAGGGGTTGGTCAAGGTTGACAAGAAAAACTTCGTCGGCCTGCCAATTCCCATGGCCGGGGGCTTCATCGCCGCGCTCGTACATTTCTCGCCATCACCGCTATCGTTTCATGGAGTTGAACGGGGCGCAATTTACAGCGGATTGTTGATGGGCGCGATTGCGCTTCTCTCGGTTTTAATGGTGAGCACAGTTCGCTACACGAGTTTCAAAACCGTCGGCGTCGGAAAACGCAGCACACGTCTGGCCGTCCTCGCCATTGCCGCTTCGGGAATGTTGGTGTGGTTATATTCCCGTTACGTTCTGGTCTCCATCGTCGGCGCTTACATCTTGTATGGCTTGCTCGTGCGATTGGCCGGTCTATTCCGACATCGCGGCGCAAGTCAACATTAAGCGTCTCTGCAAGAGCCTCCGTTTCAATCAAATTTACCGGGAGAGACTTTTTGCTTCGGCCAGACGCTCGTTGTTGATGATCAAGGATTACTGTCTGACAAAGACGGCGCGAAGGCCGTGAGCCCGCGGCGTGTCGGGATCAGTAAGAGATTGTCGGCTACCAGCGGCGTGGCACCCGTGTTGCCCTCCTCGCCTACGGGCAACGTGTTCAATTGTTTGCCGTCCCGTAGGGAAAGCACTATGCAAGCGTCCCCCCCCAGAGGGGCAAAAAGCGCGCTTTGAGCGTCTATTAAAGGCAGTGCCGCAATGCGTCCCGCCAATTGTCTTTTCCAAATAAGTTCGCCACGCCGCGGCGAGAGTAGATAAGCAAAGTTGTCCAACGAAGTGACTACTATTCCACTGCCCCCCAACACCACCGCCTGTACGGCCGCGCCTGTCCTGCGTCGCCAGAGGAGGCGACCATTTATTTCACTATACGCATAAACATATCCGTCGTTAGAGCCAAAGAAAATAGTATTATCCGCGACGGCAACTGTCCCACGCAACGCGCCTCGCGTCCGATAACGCCAAAGAATTGCGCCTGTAGCTTCGTCGAGGGCTAAAAGGGTGCCGTCTTCACTGCCGATATATAATCGTCTATTGTGTAGGGTTGGATAGGAAGAGAACGCGCTCGCGTGCTGAAATATCCATAAGATTTCGCCCGTCGCTTTATTGAAAGCATAAACGCGCCCATCTTTAGAGCCGCCGAATATATTCGTTGCGGACGAAACAAGTCCGCCCTGTATGGGGAAGTGAAGCGTCCTCATCCACAGAGTAATGCCTGTGCTCTGACTCAGAGCCCGAATCGCTCCAGTTGAGCGCAGGATTTGGCCTGAATTATCGGGGTCGCCATTTCTGGAAGCCAGATAGACCCCACGCTCGTCGGCAATCGGCGAGGCCGAAAAATCTCCCCCAATTTCAGTCCTCCACAGGAGTTGCCCGTTTGAAACGTCAAGAGAGACAATTTCACCTGATGTTAGGGGTAAATATAGCCGGCCGTTATTAGAAGTCGGTGAGAGGCTGGTAATATTTTTAGAATCGAATTGCCAGCGGGCCGTAAGTGGGGAGGAAAGCGCCAATCCTTTTTCCGATGCCGTGACACCGTAAGGCTTGCTTTGAATGGACGGTGAAAACAAGAATAGAAAGGAAGTCAGACAGAGCACGCTCAAAATATTTTGAGGGATATGAGTTTGGTTATTCTTGCTCATTTGTTTCAAATGTTAAAATCCAGCTAAAATTATAGAGTTTATTGTTATGATGCCTTTTATTTTAACACCCGAAGATCGCAAAAACTATCAACGTCTACGACGTTCCCTGACCTTTGGAGGATGCCTGTAAAGTGGAACCGACTAAACATGATCTCATCCTTATACTTGATTTCGGCTCACAGTACACTCAACTGATCGCGCGGCGCATACGCGAAACCGGAGTTTATTGCGAAATTCTCCCATTTAATGCGCCTTTAGAGAGAATTCAGCAACTTCAACCCCGCGGAATTATTCTGTCAGGAGGCCCTTCATCGGTTTATGATGCAAAAGCCCCAAAGCTGACTGAAGGATTTATCGAAAAAATTGATTGCCCACTTCTGGGAATTTGCTATGGCTTGCAGCTTCTGGCTGTTGATCTTGGGGGGGAAGTTAGTCCATCACGAAATAGGGAATATGGATACGCCAGGCTCTCAATAACCGAAGCCGAGAGTCCTTTGTTCGCAGGATTGCCTCTGGAAATTGATGTGTGGCTCAGCCACGGTGATTATGTAACGAAAATGCCGCTCGGCTTTCGTGAAACAGCGGTAACAAGCGGAGCGCTTAATGCATTTGAGAGCTTAAGCAAGCGCATATACGGGGTGCAATTCCATCCGGAGGTGGCACATACGCCTTTAGGGGCGCGGGTGCTCAATAACTTTGTGCTGGCAATTTGCCAGGCGCATGCGGATTGGTCGCCAACGGCTATTATAGATGAACAAATCCATAAGATTCGTGCTGAAGTAGGCATAGGTAGAGTGGTCTGTGGTCTGTCGGGAGGGGTTGATTCGACCGTCGCGGCGGCGCTGGTGCATCAGGCTATCGGAGATCGTCAGGTATGTATTTTTGTGGATACAGGTCTCTTAAGAGAAGGCGAGTTTGAATCTACCTGCAATTTATTTGAGCAACAAATGAAGTTGAATGTGAGAGGCGTGCGCGCTTCG
>DATCWB010000520.1:0-2021 GCA_036566625.1 Pyrinomonadaceae bacterium | reverse complement strand
GCGCTGGCTCGCCTGCGAACGCTCCATCCGCCGTCCACCGCGACGTGTGCGAACCGAAAGCGGAGGTAGGTGAGCGCGAGCACGCACAGCGCGAAGCCGATCCACGCGAGGCGGTTCACGACTACCGATGTCTGCAACCCGACGATGAGCGCGTTCTTCTCGCCGGGCGTCCAGACCTTCGACAGCTCGCCGATTATAGTCAGCCCCAGCGGGTCGGTCAGCTTCGCGACTCCCCAGTGTCCCAGCGAGACGGCCACGAGTTGCCAGCTAACGACCGCAGCGAAGAAGACGAACGCGCCCCCGAGGTAGCTGGTGACGCCCCGCCGGCCGAGCGACGCCGCCGAGAACATGAGCGCCACGGCGACGAAGGCGTTCGGCAGCGCGAGCAGGAAGTAGGCGCTCAGATAGGCGGCCGGCCGGATGGGGCCGAAGAGGTCGGCGTGTTTCCCCGGCAGGAGCGCGGCGGCCAGAAGGCCGGCCGGGATGGCGGTCATGATCAGCGCGCCGAGGGCGAAGGCGGCGAGGAACCGCCCGCCGAGGTAGGCGGCCTTGCCGACGGGCGTGGTGTAGAGGAGCGGGTGCATCCGCGTCTCCACGTCCCGCGCCGCTGCGCCGCCCGCGACCGCCGCCAGTGCCAGCAAGCTGAGCATGCACGCGACGATGGTGACCTGCGCCACGGCGAACGGCGCGTTGAGGAAGTAGCTGCCCTCCCGCGCCTCCGCGACGAAGACCTCGCGCGCCATTTGAAACGAGAGCACAAGGATGAGCACGAAGTAGAACCACGTCGAGACGCGGCGCGACTGGTAGGCGACCTCGAAGCGGAAGGTCTCCCGGAACTTCATCGCGCGAACCCCTGCACCGGCGCTAGGCCGGCCTGCCTGCCCAGCCCCGCCAGCGTGCTGAAGTAAACGTCTTCGAGGTGTGGCTCAACGGGCTCGAACCCGTCGCCGGGGCGCGCGTCGCCGTAGGCGCGCACGACCGTCCGCCCGGCGAGCAGCTTCGTCGAGATGACCGCGTGCGACCGCTCAAGCTCGGGCAGCTCGACCTTCTCGACCACCCGCTGCCAGATGCGCCCGCGCAGCTCCGCGACGGCGGCGAGCGGCTCGGCCTCAAGCAGAATCTCGCCGCGGTCGATGATCGCCATCCGGCTGCATAGCTCCGAAACGTCCTCGACGATGTGCGTCGAGAGGATCACCACCGCGTTCTGCCCGATCTCGCTCAGCAGGTTCAGGAAGCGCACGCGCTCGGCCGGGTCGAGCCCGGCGGTGGGCTCGTCAACGATGATCAGCCGTGGGTCGCCGAGCAGCGCGACGGCGACGCCGAACCGCTGGCGCATCCCGCCCGAGTAGCCGCCAAGCTTCTTCCCGCGCACGTCGTAGAGGTTCACTTGGCGCAGGAGCGCCTCGACGACCTCGCGGCGCTCCCGGCGCACGGTGATGCCCTTGAGCACCGCGAAGTGTGCGAGCAACTCTTCCGCGCTCACCTTCGGGTAGACGCCGAACTCCTGCGGCAGATACCCGAGCGTCTCCCGCACCCGCTCCCGCTCCGCCAGCATGTCGATGTCGCCGAGTTGGATCGAGCCCGCGTCGGGCTCTTGCAGCGTGGCAAGCGTTCGCATCAGGGTGGACTTGCCCGCGCCGTTCGGGCCGAGCAGGCCGTACATACCACGGGGGATCGTGAGCGTGATGTCCTTCAGGGCTTCGACGCCGTTCGGGTAGGTCTTTGAGAGGTTCCGAATCCGTAGCTCCATGTCACCTCTGGAAAGGAAGCCAAACAGGGACAATTAACTTTGTCCAACAATTCTACCGTCGCTTAAACGTGATTCCTTTAACCTCTCGTTCGTCACCTCCTGAATTGAACACGAATCCCGCGATCTTTCCTTTGTCATCGCGAGTAAAAGAAAGATTGATCTCGCCGCCCGGAAGGGCAAAAAAATCGGCGTATAAAGCATTCAGCAGACTTTCGAGAGATTCGCCGATTTGAAGGGAGAGGCTATTGCCTTTCAGCGAAATTTTGTAATC
>DATCWB010000519.1:0-20603 GCA_036566625.1 Pyrinomonadaceae bacterium | reverse complement strand
CGGGTGCGCGGCCAGGTAGTCGAGCGCGGCGCGGCAGTCGGCGTCGAAGTCCGCGACGGCAGTGTTTGCCGCGCCTTCGAGTCCGCGCGTGCGCCCCGCGTCGTCGAAGGGGATGACCGCGCCCGCCGGTTCGTGGCGGTGATAGATTTCGGGCGCGGCGACGACGAAGCCGTAACCGGCGAGCCGCTCGGAAGCGCGCCGCATCGGCCCCGTCAGTTGAAAAATGTCCGAGTAGAAAAGCACGCCCGGATACATGCCTTCCGGCTTCGGCGCGGCGACGAGCATACGCATGGGGCTGCCGCCGACATCGATCTCGACATACTCGGTCGTGATGATCATAAACTCACCTCGAAGATTTCGACGGCGCGAAGGGCTGACGCATAGCCCGTTGTTTTGTCGTCAACTCTTAATCGCGTAAGTCGGCGGTGTTGGAAAACTGCGGCGGTCGGCGATGCCTGGTGGCCTGCTCGAAGGCGTAGGCCAGCCGGATGAGCACGGGTTCGCTGTAGGCGCGCCCGAAGAAAGAGATGCCGACGGGCAGCCCGTAGACGTAGCCGGCCGGGACGTTGATGTTCGGGTATCCGGCGACGGCGGCGGGCGTCGAACTGCCGCCCGAAAAGTGGTCGCCGTTGACGAGGTCGGTCGTCCACGGCGGCCCACCGGTGGGCGCGATGATCGCGTCGAGACGATGTTTGTTCATCACTGCGTCGATGCCTTCGGAGCGCGAGAGGCGGTGATTTTTGGCGAGGGCGGCGAGATAGGCTTTGCTCGTGAGCGGCCCTTTTGCCTGCGCCTTGAGGAAAATCTCTTGGCCGAAGTAGGGCATCTCGCGCTCGCGGTTGCGCTCGTTGAATTCGATGAGTTCATTGAGCGAGCGCGGCACGCCCCCGCCGCGTTCGGCCAGATACCGGTTGAGATCTGCCTTGAACTCGTAGAGCAACACCTCGAACTCCGAGTCGTCGTACTTGCCGTGCGAGGGCAGGTCGGCCGGGTCAACGAGGGTCGCGCCCGCGCGCTTCAACGCATCAATCGCATCGCTCATCAGCTTGTCGACGCGGTCGCTGAAGCCGAAGAACTTGCGCGCCACGCCGATGCGCGCGCCGCGCAGTGCCGCCGGGTCGAGGAAGCGCGTGTAGTCGGCGTGCGATTTGCCGCCCGAGCTTTGCGTCGCGCGGTCGCGCGGGTCAATGCCTGCGAGCGCGCCGAGCAGCAGCGCGGCGTCGGCCACGGTGCGCGTCATCGGCCCGGCCGTGTCCTGACTGTGCGCGATGGGGATGATGCCGGAGCGGCTGACGAGGCCGAGCGTAGGCTTGATGCCGACGATGCCGCACGCCGACGAGGGGCAGACTATCGAGCCGTCCGTCTCCGTGCCGATGGCCGCCGCCGCGAAGTTGGCGGCGACGGCGACACCCGAACCGGAACTCGAACCGCACGGATTACGATCAATGGCGTAGGGGTTGCGCGTCTGCCCGCCGCGCCCGCTCCAACCGCTCGACGAATGGGTCGAGCGAAAGTTCGCCCACTCGCTCAGGTTCGTCTTGCCCAGAAGAAGCGCGCCCGCCTCGCGCAGGCGCAGGGCGATGAAGGCGTCGCGCGGCGCGGGCTGCCCGACAAGCGCGAGCGAACCGGCGGTGGTCTGCATGCGGTCGGCCGTGTCGATGTTGTCTTTGAGGAGGATGGGGACGCCGTGCAGGGGCGAGCGCACGCGCCCGGCTTTGCGTTCGCGGTCGAGCGCGGCGGCGAGAGAGAGGGCGTCGGGGTTGAGTTCGATGACGGAGTTGAGCGCGGGGCCTTTGCGGTCGATGCGCTCGATGCGCTCGATGTACTTCTCGGCCAACTCGCGCGCCGACCATTTCCCGCCGCGCATCCCTTCCTGCAATTCGGCGATGGTCGCCTCTTCGAGTTCGCCGGTCTTCGACGCGGACGCGCCGGAGGCGAACGCCGGTAAACCTTCCGTCGCTCCCGCCAGTGCGGCGGCGACGCCGATTGCGAGACCTGCTCCGATAAACTTTCTGCGGTCGATGTTCGAGTTGCGATCTTCTTCTTTCCCGTGGCTCAAGGCTCTCTCCTTACCGCCGACGCCGGATGCTCGGTCTTCTGGTAAATATGAATTGGCCGGTGCAGCCTGACGGCGGCCGTCCGCCGAAGACGATGAAATGGTACGGACGAGAATATATCCGCAGACACGGACGCACCGCAACCGGCCTCTCGCGCACCCCGCACCTTGACGGTCGCAACAGGCGGCAGCCGCTCCATGGTGCGTCGCGACCCGTGAGCGATAGTTGCGATATGACTAGCCTTGATTGCGCCGTCGGGCAAGAGTCAACCCGCACCAATGATTACTACGGGTTGAGGTCTCGCGGCCGAGAATCTTGACAACCATCCGGCCGTGCCATACTTTGAGGGCGACCGCAGACGCGCCCACGCGAATCATTTCGCCCCGCGTTTACCCCGCCCGACGTTACTGCCGGGCGCGCCACTCTTCGCCAAGATTAGATTCACGATTCCTCGCCGGTTTGATAACGACGAAACACGTAAATCGTGAATCGTAAATCGCAAATAGATGAAAGCAGGTTTCTTTCTACTCACGATTTACGATTAGCGATTCACGATAAGAAGGATCATCGAGCATGAAACTGAGACTCTGTTGTCTGGCTCTTGCGCTGTTCGCGTTCACTGCGCCGGCCCTGGCCGACATCGCTCCGCCCCCACCCACGCCGACGCAAACTCCGCAGAAAGTTCGCCGCGCCGCGTCGCTGCCCGCCGCACGCATGTCCATCGAATCGCGCAACGACGCGACGGAAGCGCGCCTGCAAATTCCCCGCAACCTGCTGAGGCAACTGCGCGCGGAGATAGATGGCGATGCCGCGTCCGACGCCGCGACAGCGACCGATTCGCTCCGCTCGACGCGAACGATCATCGCGGGCGTCTTCCTCTCGCTGTCTCTCGCCTTCGCCGGGGTCTTTATCGCGCGCACGCGTTCGCGCGGCGCAAAGCAGGCGGCGGCCGTCGCGCTCGTCGTCTTCGCCGCGACCGGCGCGCTCGCGTTCAAAACTTTCGCCAACGCGCGACCGCCCGAACCGCGCCCGCTCGACGCAGGTTCTCTCAAACTCGCCACGACGCCTGACGCCGAACTCAACGGCGTGATCAGGGTGGAAGTGGTGGACGAAAACAACGTGTTCAAGTTGATCGTCCCTGCCGCACCGATGACGGGAAGGAAATAAGCGAAGTGGAACGCGCGGCGGACATCGGAAGATTCGAGTTGCGCGCGGCGGGCGCACATGGCGGCGTGCGTGCCTGGCCGTTCGCGCTCGCGTCGCTCGCGCTCGTCGCCGTGTCGGCCTTGCTCGCGGGCTGGATGCCGTTGCGCTTCTCAATCGTTACGGTCTTCCTCTTCGCCGGGCCGCACAACTGGTTCGAGTTGCGTTATTTTCTCTCGCGCCTGCCCGCGCGTCTGGGGCGTTCGCGTAACTTCTTCACCGTCGCCTTCGCGGGCGTCGCGTTTCTGCTCGCGGCTTACGCGGCGATGCCCTTCCTCGCGCGGGCGTTCGTGTGGGGCGGCGACGGGTGGACTGTCGCGACGGGCGTCTGGAACAGCCTGTTGATACTGTGGCTTGCCGCGCTGGTGTGGATGCGCGGGCGACAGTCTTCTCGCCGCGACTGGTCCTGGAGTTTCCCCGTCGCCTTCGCGCTCGCCGGGGCGAACTGGCTCGCGCCGCAGATGTTCAGTCTCGGCCTCGTCTATTTGCACCCGCTCGTCGCGCTCTGGTTTCTCGACCGCCACCTGCGGCGCACGCGCCCCGCCTGGCGACGCGCCTATCATCTCGGGCTTGCGACGTTGCCCTTCTGCGTCGGCCTGCTCTGGTGGCAACTCTCCGGCGCGCCCGCGCTCGCCGCCGATGGCGACGCGCTCGCGCTTCGCATCACGCGCCACGCGGGGTCGGAAATTTTGCAGGGCGTCTCAAGCCACCTCCTCGTCTCGACGCACGTCTTTCTCGAAACGGTTCACTATGGCGTGTGGCTGCTGGCCTTGCCGCTCCTTCGTCTGCCGCGCGGCGATGCCGGCGCGCCGTGGCGGATCGAGTCGCTGCCGCTCGCGCGTCGCAGGCAAGGCGGATGGCCGCGCGTCATTCGCGCGCTGCTCATCACGTCGGCCGCCTGCGTCGTGCTGCTCTGGCTCGCCTTTCTCGCCGATTATTCCACGACGCGCGATCTCTACTTCACGCTCGCGATGGCTCACGTCCTCGCCGAAGCGCCGTTCCTGCTGCGGATGTTGTAAACAGGTGGAGGCGCACGCCCTTCAACTCTGGTGGTTTCTGCCCGTCGGCTATCTCTTTACCGTCGCGTTGGAGACGCCCGTGCTGCTCCTCTGTCTTTCGCCGCGCCACCCCTTGCGCCGCAAACTTCTCTCCGGCCTGTGGCTGACCGCCTGCACTTACCCCGTCGTCGTGCTCGTGCTGCCGCTCCTGTTCGGAAGTTCGACGCGGGTCGCCTATCTCATCGCGGCCGAGACGTTCGCGCCCGTCGCCGAGTGCGCGCTTTTCCGGGCGGCGTTCGGCGCGCGCGATGAACCGGGGCGCGCTTTCATGTGGCGCGACTTCGCCACGATCACGGCGGCGAACCTCGCCTCGTTCGCGCTCGGCGAGTTGTTGAATTTGTACGAATGGTTCGGTGTGCTAGGCTAAAATCCGAAGTGTTCGGGAGAGAGTTGCGGCGCACCGGGCGGGCGCGGGCGAAAATCTATCAGGGAGTTGTGATGATGAAAACAGTGCAGGTGATCTCTTTGCTATTACTGTGTGCCGTGTCGGTTCAGACGGCGGGCGCGCAGACGACGACAGCGGAGAAACAGACGCCCGACGCCGTCTCGACGCGCGAGATGGATCGCATCAACTGGATGGAGTTTCGCGAGGTCGTGCCCTCGCGCGTCCGCACCGTGCTGCTGCCGACGGGCACGCTCGAACCGCACGGCGTCGCCAACAACGGCGCGGACAATACCGCCCCGCTCGCCATTGCGCGCCGCATCGCGCGCCGCACCAACGCCATGATCGCGCCCGTGCTGCCCTACGGGATGACGGGCAGCATGGAAGCCTATCCCGGCGCGTTTCAGATCACGGAAGCGGCCTATCGCCCGTTCGTCAAACAAATTCTGGAGGGGCTGGCGAAGAACGGTTTTCGTAACATCATCATCATCAACGGCCACGGCGGCGGGCAGACGGCCGTCCTGAATTCCGTGGCGGCCGAAGTCGCGTCCGAACGCAAAGTGCGCACGCTCGTCGTCAACTGGTGGTCTTACGCCTCGGACGTGACGAAGCAGGTCTTCGGCGAAGACGGCGGCCACGCCGGTTGGAACGAGACGGCCTTCGTGCAGGCGATTGACCCCACGCTCGTCCACCCCGAACGCTACAAGGACGATCTCGCCACCGCGTATCCGGCGGCGGGCACATGGTCGGCCACGCCCTTTCCTTCTTCCATCGGCCTCTATCAACCGGGGCAGGGCTACCCGAAATTCGACCAGAAGAAGGCCGACGAATATTTCGTGAAAGTGACGGACAAGATCGCCGCCCTCGTCAACGACGTGGTACGCAAGTGGGACATGGCGGGGTTGTGAAAACAGTGACGAGCGAACAGTGACGAGATTAAATTTTCTGTCTCCTTAGTTCGTTGCCGGTAATTACCAATAGAGCTACGGAAGATTGAACGACCAATAGCTGACAGCTAATCGCCTACAGCTAACAGCTTTTCTATGAGACTGATCATCACCGAGAAACCTTCGATGGGGCGCGACGTGGCGGCGGCGCTCGGCGCGACGCGACGCGGCGAAGGCTATCTCGAAGGCCGGGACGACATCATCACGTGGTGCATCGGCCATCTCGTCGAACTCGACGACCCCGAAGAGTATGATCCGAAGTTCAAGTCGTGGCGGATGGAGACGCTGCCGATCATCCCCACGGAGTTCAAGTATCACGCGTCGGAGCGGACGCTGGATCAATTCAAAGTCATCAAGGCATTGCTCGGCCGCGACGACGTGACGAGCGTTGTCAACGCGGCCGACGCCGGGCGCGAGGGCGAGTTGATCTTCGATCTCGTCTACACGCTTGCGCGCTCGCGCAAACCCGTCGAACGCCTCTGGATTTCGTCTCTGACGCGCGACGAGATCATCGCGGGTTTCAACCGGCTCAAGCCCGCGTCGGAATATACGGGCTTGCGCGATTCGGCGCGCTCGCGCCAGCAGGCCGACTGGCTCGTCGGTTTGAACGCCACGCGCGCGCAGACCATCAAGGCGCGCGGCGCGGGGCACGACGGCGTCTATTCGCTGGGGCGCGTGCAGACGCCGACGCTCGCGCTCATCGTCGGCCGCGACGAGGAGATCGCGAATTTCGTGCCGACGAATTATTACGAGGTGGTCGCCGATTTCGAGTCGGCGGCGGGCGCGTATCGCGGCACATGGTTCAACAAACAGGGGAGTCGGTTCGATCACAAAGACGCGGCCGAGGCCGTCGTCTTCAAAGTTCGTGGCAAGCCGGGCGCGGTCGAAAAAGTCGAGAAGAAGGCGACACGGGAGCGCGCGCCGCTCCTGTACGATCTCACAGCCTTGCAGCGCGCCGCGAACGCCCGCTACAGTTTCCCGGCCGCGCGCACGCTCGAACTCGCGCAGACGCTCTACGAGAAAAAGTTCATCACCTACCCACGCACCTCTTCGCGTCACCTCTCGGCGGCCGTCAATCAGGAATTGAAAGGCCACGTCGAGGCGGCGAGCGTCGGTCCTTACGTGAAGTTCATCGAGACGATTCTCGCTAAGGGAACGCCGAAGCTCACGAGCCGCCACGTTGACGACAAGAAGGTGACGGATCACCACGCCGTCATCCCGACGAAGCAGCGCGTCGAACCGAACGCGCTCGCGCCCGACGAAAAGCGCATCTATGATCTCGTCGTGCGCCGCTTCCTCGCGGCCTTCTACCCGGATGCAGAGTTGGAACGCACGACGATCACGACGGCCGTCGAGGGAGAGCGGTTCATCACGCGCGGCACGGTCGTGCTCAAGGCGGGCTGGCGCGAAGTTGACCCGCCCGGCAGAGAAGACCGGAAGAAGGCGGAAGGCGACGACGAGGCGGAAGACGCGGAGTTGCCGCCCGTTCGCGCGAAGGAAGCGGTGGAGACGAAGAACGTCGAAGCGGTGGCGAAGCAGACGAAAGCCCCGCCGCGTTATTCGGAGTCGAGCCTGCTCGGCGCGATGGAGACGGCGGGGAAGAAGGTGGAGGACGAGGAGTTGCGCCTCGCGATGAAAGACTCGGGACTGGGGACGCCCGCCACGCGCGCCGCCGTCATCGAGACGCTCCTGAAGCGCGAGTACATCACGCGCGACAAGAAATCTCTGACGGCGACGCCGAAGGGCATCGCCGTTATCAAGCTGCTGCCCTCGCAGCTTCTCAAGTCGGCGGAACTGACGGGAAGTTGGGAGCAGAAGCTGGCGCGGATGGCGCGCGGCGAGTATGCGCGCGATGCCTTCATGGGCGAAGTGAAGGTGATGGTCACGGAACTCGTCGGGCAGATCGCGGCGGCCGAGATGGAGCGCGCCGTAGCGGGCGAAGGAGGCGCGAAGCGTGCAGCGGCGGCGACTCCGCGTCCGGAAGACGCCGTAGATTGCCCGAAGTGTAAGTTGGAAGAGCGCGCGGGCTTCCTCGTCGAACGCGTGAGCGCGAACGGAAAATTTCTCGTCTGCTCCGAGGGGCGCGACGTGTGCGGCTTCATCAGCGACGCGCCGAAGAACGCGAAGCAGCGCAAGTTGATGCTCGCGACGAAGTGCGACGCGTGTGGCTCGGCGATGCGCCTGCGCGCCCCGCGCGAGCGTGGCAAGCGTGCCTCTCTGTCCTGCGCGCGCTACCCGGAGTGTCGCGGCGTGCGCTGGTTCGATGAAAAGGGCGTGCTCGAAGAGGCGAAGGCCGCGCCCGAGACGGGCGAGCCGTGCAAGGAGTGCGGCGCGCCGACCGTCAAGCGCGGCCCTTTCAAAAACGAGAGCTACTTCTGGGGCTGCACGCGTTGGAAGAGCGACAAGAGCGGCTGCAACGCCGCGCCCGTGTGGATCAACGAGACGCGCGCTGCGGCGGCGGGCGCGGGCGCGGCGTCGTCGGGGGCGTCGGGGGTCAAGGGCGAGACCGGCCCGCCATGTCCGGAATGTGAGACGCCGACCGTCAAGCGCGGCCCGTCGAGCGCGGGCAGTTATTTCTGGTCGTGCCCGAAGTGGCGCAGCAGCGGCGCGGGCTGCAACTCGAAACCGATCTGGATCAACGAAGCGAGAGCTTGAAAGGAGAGGAGTCAGAAAACAGAATACAGGAGTCAGCATAAAAGCGAAGAAGTGAATCTCTTCCGACTCCTAGCATTCTGTGTTCTGTATTCTGAATCCTGTCTCCTGTGCATTTCACATGACCGACACGTTGAAATTTCTGAAACTGCACCCGGCGGCGAAGTTGCCCGCGAGGGGCAGCGCAGAGGCGGCCGGGCTCGATCTCTTCGCCGTGGAAGAGGTGACGCTCGAAGCGCGGGGCGGGCGCGCAATGGTGCGGACGGGTTTGTCGGTCGCCATCCCGCGCGGCTTTTACGGGCGAGTCGCGCCGCGTTCCGGTCTCGCCGTACGTCACGGCCTGGACGTTCTGGCGGGCGTGGTAGACAGCGACTACCGGGGCGAGATCATGTGCGCGCTCGTCAATCACGGCGCGGAGACGTTGACGCTCGAAGCCGGGCAGCGCGTCGCACAGTTGATCGTCGAAGCTATCATCACGCCCGAACCTGCGTGGGCTGACGCGCTCGAAGAGACCGCGCGGGGCGAGGGCGGTTTCGGCAGCACCGGCGTCGGCTAGGTTGAAACGGCGACCGTATTACGCCTTTAGAGAACAAGGATCAAGCGGAAGGACTAACGGTAAAGGATGAAGCGAGAGCTTCGGCGGGTGGGATGTGTTTCCCGATTCCTTCCCCCAACCTTTACCCCTCAATTAATTATGCCCCCACAGTTGAATGAAAACATGAAAGCGCTCGTCATCGACGACGAGAGCCTGATCCGCGACAACGTGGCCGAGGTTTTGCGCGAAGACGGTTGGAAGGTAAGCGAGGCCGAATCGGCCGAGCACGCCTTCGACCTGCTCAGCCGCGAGACGTGGGCGCTCGTCTTCTGCGACGTGAAACTCGGCGGCGACGGTGGCCACGACGGGTTTGCCGTGCTGCGCCGCTTCACGGAGGAACAGCCGCAGGCGCAGATCGTGTTGATGACCGGGCACGGCTCGGCCGTCGGCGCGCTCGACGCCGTCGCCTCCGGCGCGTACGACTATCTGATGAAGCCGTTCGACAACGACGAGGTGCTCGCCATCTCGCAGGCGGTCAGGAACGGCATCGAGAAGCGCGCACGCCAGCAGACGACCGGCGATCTCGTGCCGCCCGTCTACACGTCGGATATCGATCTGGTCGGGCAGAGCGCGGCCTTCGTTGAGATGATGAAACTCGTGGGGCGCGTGGCGGGCACGAATCTGCCGGTGCTGATCACGGGCGAGTCGGGCACGGGCAAGGAAGTCGTCGCGCGCGCGATTCACCGGCGCAGCCAGCGCGCCGCTAACGCTTTCGTCGCCGTCAACTGCGGCGCGATCCCGGCGGAGTTGATCGAGTCGGAACTGTTCGGCCACGTGCGCGGCAGTTTCACGGGCGCGACGATGGACCGGCGCGGCCTCTGGCAGGAAGCGCACCTCGGCACGATCTTCCTCGACGAGATCACCGAGACGACTCCGGCCTTTCAGGTCAAACTCCTGCGCGCCTTGCAGGAGGGCGAGATTCGCCGCGTCGGCTCGAACCACACGCTGCAAGTTGACGTGCGCATCATCGCCGCCACCAACCGCGATGTCGAGCGCGAGATGCGCGAGGGAAGTTTCCGGCAGGACTTGCTCTACCGCCTGAACGCCGTGACGCTGCACCTGCCCCCCTTGCGCGAGCGCAGCGAAGACATCATGCCGCTTGCGCGCCGCTTCGCCGAGCGTTCGAAGCGCGCCGGGCAGCGCGCCGTCAGTTTCTCACGCGAAGCCACGCGCATACTGGAAAGTTACAACTGGCCGGGGAACATACGCGAACTGGAGAACGCCATCGTGCGCGCGACCGCGCTCTGCGACGAGTTCGTCCGCCCCGAAGATTTGCCCGAACGCATCAGCAGTTCGGTGACGAGCGCCCTGGCCGAGCAGGCGGGAAAAGCCGCGACGGCGACGGCGACGCCGGATGAGCCGGGCGCGGCCGAAGGCGACGGCGAGTTGCTGTCGCTCTCGGAACTCGAATGCCGCCACATACACCGCGTGCTCGAACGCACGCACGGCAACAAGCAGGCCGCCGCGCGCATCCTCGGCATCGACCGCAGCACCCTCCAGCGCATGATCAAACGGCACAACCTGGACGAAGTTAAAGCCGGCGCAGACTGCGAGTAAGTCGCCGGCGCAAAGGTGAAGTTACGGCCGCCGATGACGCGGGCGGCGAATGGTTCGAGCCTGAATAATGAATCCCGCCGGGCGGGGCGCGCCAACGAATTCGCGCCCCGCCCACTCGGCCGCCCGCAGCAGGGCGGGCGAGAAAAGCGTTGTTTGCGATGCGCTCGTGCTGGTAAACTCACCCCGCGACGAAATTCCCCTTCGACTCTCACCAAATTCAACTTGTAAGTGCGACGGGTTTTTGTTCCGCAAGAGCCGTCGGCCTGCCCGGACGCGAGGGCTGACAGCGGTGGCGCATCGGGTGGCGAAGCCCACGGGCATTCGATTTATCTCCCGGCTGCGCGCCGAGCGTCGCGGTTATAGGTTGAATCTAACCTTCGAAAAGGAGAAGACCTTGAATCTACGTAAAACATTCCTCATCGCTGTTACGATTTGTGTGGTCGCCATCGGCTCGGTTTTGTATGGCGGCTTCGGTTTCGCAGCTACTTCAAATTCGGCGGGCTGTGATTTGATTGCGTCGGCGTGCGGCAGGTGTGGCGACGGCCAGTGCGTCAAGTCGTGCGGCGAGACCGCGCAATCGTGTCCTAAAGATTGCGGCGGCGTCGGCGTCCCGTCCTCAGCCACCGTCGCGTGCGGTAAGTGCGGCGACGGCAGATGCGTCCCGCAGTGCGGCGAAAACGCAACAAGCTGCCCCAGAGATTGCGGCGTTACTTCAAAAGCCGCCGAAACGTCCGCCGCTCTCCAGCCCGGCGCGGTGAATTGACTACACCACGGCGTCCATTAACTTAACCGGCCTGATTCAAACGCGCTCTGCTCGCGCGGGATGAATCAGGCCGGTTTTCCGTGTGGCAGATTAAAGGGGATCGTTAACGCAGCGAGCGCACGTATTTGACCATTCGCACCCATTCGTCGTCAGCCATCTCGACGATGCGGACGCCGATGATATAGCCGCGCTCGGGGTCTTCGGGCGGGAGTTGTTCGTAGCGGACGGGCGTGGCGAGAATCTCCACCTGACCCGACGGGAGATAGAGCGTGATGCGCAGTTGGCTGCCGAGAACACGCGCGAAGCGGTCGCCGATGCGCAGCGTGGGCACGATGAAGGCGAGTCCCGCTTCGCTGATGTTGCGCGTGTGGCCGACGAGTTTCAGCGTGTGAGGGGCAGCGTCGGCGGGGTCGCCGCCGTTTCCCCCTCCGGGGGCAGGCTCGACCGAGAGCCGGAAGAGCAGGCGCGCATCGAGTTGCGCGGCGTAACGACTGGCGCCGCGCCGTTCGCTGCCGCCCGACTGATCATCATCATGCGGCGACGGTGGTTGCGACGCGTTCAAAGCCCCCCTCCTGCTTTCGGGAAACTTCCCTCGCGATGGCCGTGATCTGCTCTACCGTGAAAGGCTTCGCCACTACCCAATCAACCCCCGCCTCTTTCTGCGCGTTCGAGCCGACGGCCTCGCCCCAGCCCGTCACAATGGCGAGCGGGGTGTGCTCGTCGCGTTCGCGTATGGCGCGCGCCAGTTCCCAACCGCTCATGCCGGGCAACCCCACGTCCATCAGGACGGCGGCGAAACGCGTCTCGTCGTAAAGCACGAGCGCCTCGCGGCCGCTCGCGGCGGTCGTCACCTCGTGGCCTTCTTTCTCCAGGATGTCGCGCAGCAGATCGCGCACATACTCCTCGTCGTCCACCACCAGAAACTTCGTGCCGGATAAGCCCGCGGGCGCGACGGTCGCTGTGGCGGGCTGGCTCGCGCTCGGCTGCGGCTTCGCGGCGTTCTTACCCGAAGGCAGCGTGATGCGGAAACTCGTGCCGCGCCCGGTCTCTGATTCCACTTCGACCGTGCCCTCGTGGCGGCGGATGATGCCGTAGGAGACCGCCAGCCCCAGCCCCATGCCGGCCTTGCCCTTCGTCGTGAAGAACGGGTCGAAGATGCGCGAGCGCACTTCATCGGTCATCCCCATTCCCGTGTCCGCAACCGAAATCTCCACCGCGCCGCCCACCTCGCGCGTGGCGAGCGTGAGCGTGCCGCCTGCGGGCATCGCGTCCACGGCGTTGAAGACCATGTTGACCAGCACCTCGCGCAACTCCGACTCGTCGCCCAGCACCAGAACGTTCGAGCTGATTCTGAGTTCGAGGCTGATGTGGACGTTGGCGGCCTCCGCGTTATTTTTCCAGCGCGGGCGCGTGATCTCGCTCACGTCGAGCAACAGTTGATCCACGGCGACGGGCGAGAAGGCGTGGTCGCGCCGCTGGCGCGCGAAGTCCTGTATGCGCTTGATGGTTTTCGCGCCGTCTTTCGCCGTCTTGATGATGATGTTCAGGCCGTTCTCGATCTTCACCGGGTCACTCGTGTTCTGGAGCAACTGCGCGCGGCCGAGTATGCCGGCGAGCGTGTTGTTGAAGTCGTGCGCGACGCCCGAGGCGAGTTCGCCGAGGGCGGAGAGTTTCTCGATCTGCGAATACTGCTCGCGGATGCGCTCCTGCTCGGCGATGTAATGCGAGAGTTCTTCGACGTGGCGTTCGGCCTGCTCGGCCTGCGCCTTGGCCGCCTCGGCGCGCGCCGCCGCCTCGGCCTCGGCCTTCGCCGCCGCCGCCATCATCTCGATGTTCTTGAGATAGGTGCGATAGGTCAGGTAGATGCTGCCGACGATGGGCGTCGTGGCGATGAGGGCGTAGGGGCCGAACATGCCGATCAATTTCGCCGTGATGACAGCGATGCTCGCGCCCGCGAAATAGGTGATCGAAGGCCACAGGCAGTCGCGGCTCCAGACCTGCCAGAACGATTGATTCCACTTGAGCGCCTGCGCGGCGGCGGCGAGCACCGAGTTGCAGATGTGCTGCACGGAACCCATGATGCAGACGGCGAGAATGAAGTTTAAGCTGAAACTGGCGTGCGCGAGGTTGACTACGTCGCCGAAGAAGAACCGCATCACGAGAACGGTGACGACGGTCGAGAGCGAGACCTGCGCGGCGTTGTAGGCGAGCGTCATGGGCTTGCGGCTGATGAGCCGCGACGAGCAGAAGCCGTCAACCGCCGCCAGCAGGATCGCCGCCTCGCCTCCGTAGAGCAGCATGGCGAGGAAGATGTAGGTCTCGGAGACGGTCACGCGACCGTTGACGCCGGGGACGGGGACGCTGATGTGCGAGGTGATGACGGTGGCGACGACGAGCACCAGAAACAGCATCTCGAAGCGCGCGACCGGCAGGTTGTAGGCGGCGTAGAGGCATGCCGCCGCACCCGCGATGATGACCGACGTCATGAAGGGGGTGGCAAAACGCTGTCTGTTCATCGGGCTGCCCTCTCTTGGAAGGTGTTAGTTGATCCGGTTCGCCCTGGATTCGAGGAAGATGGTGTCGTAGCAGGCGCGCAGCTTGTAGCCCGCCTTGAAGAAGAAGACCTGCGCGTCCTTGTTCTGCTCGTTGACGAGCAGGCAGAGCGTCTCCGTGCGCGCCAGCAGGATTCTCGCCAGTTGCGACATGGCGCGCAGACCGTGACCCTTGCGGCGTTCCTCCGGGTGGACGTAGACGCCTTCGAGGTAGGCGCAGCCGGGCACATCCGCCATCACGTCAACTTTGAAGATCAGCCGCTCGCCCTCCGTCCACACCCAGACGCGCCCCAGCTCGATGCGGCGCATGAGCCGTTGGCGGAAACCTTCGGCGTCAACTTCCAACGGATTGACGCCGCTTTCGTCGCAGGCCATCCGCGCATTGACCGCCACGAGCGCGTCGAGATCATGGTGGGTAGCAGGCCGCAGAGCCGCCGCTTCGGTCAGCGTCCCGACAGGCCAGCGCAGTTCCATGAGGAGTTCGCGGCAGATGCGGCGGGGTTCCTGGCCGCCCCGCCCGTAGTGCTTCCAGAAGGCTTCGATTTTTTCCTGATCGCCGAGAATGACGTGGGCGCGCGTATCGCGTGCGAGCCGCGCGAAGGCCGCATACGCGCCTTCGGTGCGCGCCTCGATGACCATGGCGTGGCCGATGAGCGCGACGCCTTCGAGCCGTCCGGCAGCATCGCGGCAGCCGTAGAGCGTCCCGCGGTTGAAGTCGCTCTGCATGCCGTTGTCGAGAATCAGACCGCGCATGAAGATAGTGTCAACCGAGCGCGACGAGAGAAAGGCGAGGACTTCCTGTCTGTGCGCTTCTTCGAGAGGGCGCACGCTGAGAGCGTGCACATACGCCGGCCGAGCGGGGGACTCGACGACGGCGGCCTTTTTTAATCTCGCTGAATGGGGCATAACGATCTCCTTTGAGTCTTTCATCCTTTTACGGCTCAAACGAAGTGCGGGGTGCTCTGAATAAATCGCCTTAGTAATTGACACAGTCAACGCCCGTATCTGCTTCCAAGTCCATGGCGGAGGTCAGGTCGCCGTTGGTTCTGGCCGACTGCGCCTGCGTGACGGCGTCGGCGCGCATCGAGCTGTTCCCGTAGAGGGTGCTGTCGCCGTAGATGATGCCGTCGCCGTAGATGATGCCGTCGCCGTAGAGCGTCCTGACGCCCATGAAGGACGTGCCGCTGCCGAGGAGACCGCCATCGCTCGTCAGCACGTTGTCGCCGTAGATGATGCCGGACGAAAGCATCGTGGAATCACCGTAGATGATGCCGTCGCCGTAAATGATGCCGTCGCCGTAGATGATGCTGTCGCCGTAAATGATGCCGGAGCCGTAAATCTTCTGATACCTGGCGAAGAGATTAGAGCCGGTCGCGTAGGTGCGTCCGACGATCAACCCCTGCGACCATGTGAAGGTATGCCCGGCGATGGTCGTCTGCGGGACGGGCGGGACGAGCGTTGTCAGCAGCGGCGCGCCGACCGGCGTCATCGCGTTGAGGTCTCTGCGAACAACTTTCGCCACCCTGATCGCCCCCTCGATATTGAGTTGACCCGCGCCCTGCTCGAACATGTTAAAGCCGGCGAGCGGTTGCGCCGTGTACATCAAAAGCGCTTTGACCATGTTCGGCGTCAGCGTCGGGTTGGCTTGCAGGAGCAGCGCGGCCGTCCCGGCGACGACCGGGGTCGCCATCGAGGAGCCGTTCATGAACATCATCCGGCGGGCGTCAACCGGGCTGACGCCCGCGTCCAGGTGCGGGTTCTGTGTGACGAGATAATTGTCAACCGCTTCGGCGTAGACCAGCTTGTTGCCGGGCGCGACCATGTCGGGCTTGATCAAATTGTCGAAATGTTTCGCGCCGAGCGCGTCCGTCCAGTAGCTGCGCGTGGGGCCGCGCGAACTGAAGCTGGCGACCCCGTCGTCGTCGCGCACGTCCGTGCCGTAGGTGTTCGACGCGCCGACGGTGATGGCCGAAGGCTCGCTGCCCGGCGAATGCACCGAGCCGTAAAGTTTCTGGCCGGAACTGTTCTTCCCGTTGTTGCCCGCCGCCGCCACGACGACGATCCCCAGATCGACCAGACGGCGGACGGCGCGGCACATCGGATCGTTTTTGTAAGATTCGAAGGCAGGCGTGCCCAGACTCATGTTGACGACGCGGATGTTATAGAGCGCGCGGTTGGCGACCACCCAGTCGAGCGCGGCGAGCACGCGTGAGGCCGCGCCCTGCCCCTGCGAGTTGAGCACGCGCAGGTTGATGATGTTCGCGTTCGGCGCAATGCCCAGATACTCGGCGTTGGAGATGCGGCCGTTGCCCGCCGCGATGGAGGCGACGTGCGTGCCGTGCCCGTAAGGATCGTCTACGCGGCCTTCGCCCGTGAAGTCCTGGCTGGCGACGATGCGCAGCTTGGTTCCGCGATCCAGAAACGATTTGTGCCCGGCGTCAATCCCCGAATCGAGGATGGCGATGCCGATGCCCGTGCCGTCCAGCCCGGCCACCTGCGTGCCATGTGTGGCGCGCGCGGCGTCCGCGCCGCTCGTCGCCGAGACGTGGCCGGTCGGGATGCTCTCGCGATCCGGCGAGATGAAATTCAGTTCGCCGTGCGCGGCGAGGGCTTCGACGGCTCGCGCGGGCACTTCGACGGCGCGCATGTTGAGCTTGCTGAAGCGGCGCGTCGTGCGCCCGCCGTAGCGTTGCAGGAGCAGATCGACGGCGATGTCCGCTTTCCCGTTCAGTTGCAGGATCACTTGGACGCGCGACTCTTTGCTGCGCGCTTTGCGCGAGGCTTTGAGCAGATCGGGTGACACTTTATCTTCAGCGGCACGCCCGACGCGTCCCTCCTCGCCAGTGGCCGCCGGAGCGATACGCTTCTGCGCCCGCACAACGGGGGGCGCGGGCAATTGGCCGACGATTAAAGCGATCAGCAGCAGGGGGGTAGTGAGCCGCTTGACGGCAAGGTAATGGTGCGAGTATCTCACCTGACTCCTCCTTATCGGGCGGGCGCGAGCGGCGTCGGTTTTGTCGGGAGACGCCGTCTCACGCTGCACACAATTCGGTAATGTTCTGAAACCTTCTGGCATTGAGAAAATACGCATTCGCGCGCTACTCCCATAAAGGGAAGGGGCTTTCCAGTAAATAGCGAGGTGATACTGACGGGTTTGGGAGAGAAGGGCGGCACGAAGTATTTCAAGTTCTCGCCCCGCCGTCAACTTTGCAGTCGACTTTTATCTCATCCCGGAAGTCTCGTCGCCGCGCGTCATCACCGACTGCGCTTGCAGACGAGAGTCGCCGACGATAATTCCGTCGCCGACGATGATGCCATCGCCGACGATAATTCCGTCGCCGATGACGATGCCGTCGCCGATGACGATGCCGTCGCCGAGCAGCATGGACGTGTTCAAAAAGAGCGAACCGTCGCCGAGCGGCGCGCCGCCGCTCGTCATGATGTGCGCGCCCAGCGCGACGCCGTCGGTGATCTTCGACTCGTCAATGAACTGCTCTCCCGAACCTTCGAGCACGCCGTCGCCGAGGAGCGCCCCGGCGGCGTAAACCTTCTGATACTTAGTGATGAGATTAAGACCAGTGGCGTAGGTATGGTTGAGCATGATGCCCTGCGACCAGCCGAACGACTGACCGGCGATCTCGCTCTCGGGCGCGGGCGGCACGCTCGTCGTCAGCAGAGGATAACCAAACGGCGTGGACGCCGACAAATCGCGGCGGACGAGTTTGGCGAGCCTGAGCGCGCCCTCGACGTTAAGTTGCCCCGCGCCCTGCTCGAACATGTTGAAGCCCGCGAGCGGCTGCGCCGTGTATGTCAGGATCGTCTTAACCATGTTCGGCGTGAGCGTCGGGTTAGCTTGCAGGAGCAGCGCGGCCGCGCCGGCGGCGATGGGCGTCGCCATCGAAGAGCCGCTCATGTACATCATCTTGCGCGTGGCGTAGTTGCTCACCCCGGCGTCGAGTTCGGGATGCGCCGTCACGATGAGATTGTCCGGGGCTTCGGCATAGACCAGCTTGTTGCCGGGGGCGACCATGTCGGGCTTGACGAGGTTGTCATAGTGCTTCGTGCCCGAGGCGTCCGTCCAATAGCTGCGCGTGGGGCCGCGCGAACTGTAGGTCGTCACCGTGTCGTCGCCGCGCGCGTCCGTGCCGTAGCTGTTCGATGCGCCGACGGTGAGAGCGGAAGGCTCATTGCCCGGCGAGTGGATGCGTCCGTAGATTTTGTTGCCGGCGTCGTCGCGCCCGTCGTTGCCGGCGGCGGCCACGACCACGACGCCCGCATCAACCAGACGCCTGACGGCCTGACACACGGGGTCGTTCGAGTAGGAATCCACCGCCGTGCCGCCAAGGCTCATGTTCACAACGCGGATGTTGTAGTTCGCGCGATGGGTCAAAGCCCAATCGAGCGCGGCGAGCAACCCGGAAGTCGTGCCCGTTCCCTCCGAGCCGAGCACGCGCAGGTTGATGATGTCTGCGTTTGGGGCGATGCCCGTATACGCGCCCTCGCCGATCTGACCGTTTCCGGCGGCGGCGGAAGCGACGTGCGTGCCGTGCCCGTAAGGATCGTCTGTGCGGCCTTCGCCCGTAAAGTCGCGGCTCGCGACAACGCGGCTGAAGCCCAAACCGTCTCTGAAGGAGACGTGGTTCGAGGCGATGCCGGAATCGAGCACGGCGATGCCGATGTTCGAGCCGTCGAGCGTGGTGGTCGTCGTGACGAGGCCGAGCAGGCCGGTCGAGGTCTGCACGCGCACGGCCTCAGTCCCGGTCGTCGTCGTGACGTGACCGGCGGCGGCGACCGGCCGGTCGAGCGAGACGTAGCGCACTTCCTCGCGCGCGGCCAGAGTTTCCGCCGCACGCAGCGGCAGGCTGAGCGCGCGCGCGTTCAGCTTCTGAAATTGTTTGAGCGCAACGCCGCCGAGTTCCGACAGCAACGAATCGGGCAGGCGGCCGGACGTGTCCTTGAATTGGACGATGACTTTGGCGCGCGTCTGGTCTTGCGATGCGCGGAGCATCTCGCGCAGGTCGGGCGAAATTTTCTCGCGCTGCGCAGAAAAAGCGCGTGCGCCGGCCGCCCTCGCTGTCGGGAGGCCGGCGCACGGCGAAATCAGGAGCGCGAGAAAAGTGAGCCACGCTGAAACCGCGCGTAAATGCTTAACGATTGTCACTGGCTCCTCCTCTATCGGGCGCGTCCTGCTCAATTGTCGGTGTAATTACTCTCCGGCGAGTAGTCCCTTTTGAACTTCTTGCTTTTCGTATGGCAAAACCCGTACCTCAAGCGAGGCCGTCCCGGCACGCCCGGCGCGAGTCAACCCTCTCCATTTGAAATAACTTAAAGCGATTCATGAGGTGACGATGGGTGCGTCCGCTCGCGCCGCTCGTATGTCGCTGATGCGGAAGAGGAAGGGCGGCGGGACGTGTGACCCGGCGGCCGCGCGTCCCGCCGCAAGGTCGTCGTCCTTCGTTCCCGCACGCCGAAAAGCCTGACCCGATTTACTACAGGCGGGGCGAAGCCTTTGAGCAAAGTCAGACGCAAAACGCAACGTCGGTTCAAATCGTGCTGCGGTGATTTGCAACTTGAGTCACGGTTGATCCCTGCCGCAGACGATCAGGCTGATCGATGGCTACTGGCGGGAGTTGCGATCCGTTGCGGGGAGGGCAAATCTTAATAAAGAATGTCGGGTGCAATGCTTGCGACCTCCGAGTTGCGTCGCAGCATTAACTTTAAGCGGCTGCCACGCTTTCTCACGCCTCCGGGCAGTCGCGGCGCGCCCCGGCCGGTTGCGCGTCGGCTGACACTTGGCACGGCTATTGCGAATGACAGGTTGCGTACCCTCCCCGTTTGAATAGATTTAGTTCAACCCGATCACTTTTCGCACAAACGAATGTTTTGGTCGGAAGCGCATCGCCGCTCGCCAGCGTCGCGGCTTCCGGGGGCGGTAGTTTCTCTTGAAGGGTGGCCCGACATGTCCAAACAACCAAACACCAGAGGGCGTCTGCTCATCGCCGACGACGAACCGGAGATCAGGAACATCCTGCAAGAGTTTTTGTGCGCAGACTACGAATGCCGCGCGGTCGGTTCGGCCGAGGAAGCGCTCGCGCTGCTCGGCGCGTCGAAGTATGACATCGTCATCAGCGACATCAACATGGAGGGGATGAGCGGCCTTGAGATGATCCCGCACGTGCGCCGGATCGCGCCCGAGACCGTGATCATTATGATCAGCGGCGCGCAGACCATCGAGTATGCCATCGAGGCGCTGCGCGCCGGGGCGTTCGACTACGTGACGAAGCCTTTCGACCTGCGCCACGTCGAAGTGGCCGTGGAACGGGCGCACCAGCATCACGAACTGCTGCGCAGCAAACGCCGTTACGAAACCTTCCTCGAAGAGTCCATCAAACTGCGTACGAAGGAACTGGCGCATGCTCTCGCCTCGCTCGAAGACGCCTATCGCACGACTTTGAAAGCCCTCGCCGCCGCGCTGGAGACGCGCGACACGGACACACACGGCCATTCGGAGCGCGTCGTCAGTTTCAGCCTGCGGCTGGGGCGCGAGTTGAATCTGGACGAAGACCAGTTGCGTTCGCTGGAGTTCGGCGCGCTCTTGCACGACATCGGCAAGATCGGCATCCCCGACATGATCCTGCGCAAACCCGCCGCGCTCACCGAAGACGAGTGGGCGACGATGCGGCGGCATCCCGTGCTCGGCCAGCAGATTTTGCGCGGCATCGACTTTCTGGAAGGGGCGGCGCGCGTCGTCGGGCAGCACCACGAGAAATGGGACGGGACGGGTTACCCGCAGGGTTTGCGCGCCGAAGAGATCGACCTCAACGCGCGCATCTTCGC
>DATCWB010000518.1:0-6756 GCA_036566625.1 Pyrinomonadaceae bacterium | reverse complement strand
AACGAGCGACGCGGAGACGGCCGACAGCACGCCGAACCACGCGCGCCAGCCCGCGCCGGCCGCCGCCATCGCGTTTATCGCGAACGACCCGGCGACGATGCCGAGCGACCCCGCGAAAGCCCACCGCGCCATGTTCTGCTCGCGCCGCGCGGGTGCAAAGTCCATCAACGCGGCCTGCGACAGGCTGACGAACGCGCCCCCGGCCGGGTAGAACAGCACGAAAGCCAGGAGCAGCGACGCGAAGCCGGAACTGCGCGCGACGAGCAGCAGCGAGAGGGCGAAGCAGACTCCGCCGGTCAAAATTATCGCGCGCCGGTGTCGCGTGTCGCCGAGGAGCGCGAGCGGCGGTTCGATGAGATTGGCGACGAAGCTGGGGACGGCGAGCAGCAGCCCTATGTCCGCGTAAGAGAGCGAGAGGTCGCGGCGGATGAGCGGCCACGCGGCCTGACGCGAGCCGTCAACGAGTTCGTCTAAGAATTCTATGGCGAGCAGTATGAAGGTGAATTGACCGAGCGCGCGCCCGGCCACGCGGCGCGTCGGCGGCGCGGCAGTCTTCGACCGTGCATGATTCGACATTTGATGATTCCTCTTTTCCCGGAAGTGTGAACGCTGGCGTGTGTGTGCGCTTCGGGTGCGTTCTCCGGGGCGGAGGAATCAACGAGCGGGCGCGGGCGTACCTGAGCCGTCGCGCAAGGGTCGGCGCGTCGGCGGTGGATACGATTGCGGGTTCGGGAAGTTACCAGGGAGGGAAGGTCAGAGAGATGTTCATAAAATCTCCTCGCAGCAAGCTACTTGAAAATTATGAGTTTGATGGCGTAGGCCGCGGGACGATCACCCCGTTTATCTACCTCGCCGACATGCGCCCGCACCTTTGCGCCGCGTTTGAGTTCGGTGAAGGGCACGGGTTTCGACTCGTCCTGTTCTTCGTAGACTTTCGTGTCACGCGTGATCCACAGAACGAAATTGTCGTAATTCCTGTAAGGCTCATGCAGGTATGCGTCGTAAATGATTTCCTCGTCGAATACTCCGTTGAACGATCCATGCTCGGAATCAACTCTGATGAATTGACTGAGCGTGCCTTCGATAACGGCCGCCTCTTTGGGCTTAGCTTTAAGCAGACTACAGGCACTTGACGACACAAACAGCATTGAAATCACGCCGATGGCGCGAAGCATCTTGAATTTGAGCCGAAAGCTACTCATTCACTTTCAACACGGCGAGAAAGGCTTCCTGCGGGATTTCGACGCGGCCGACGCGCTTCATGCGTTTCTTGCCTTCCTTCTGCTTCTCCAGCAGCTTGCGCTTGCGCGAGATGTCGCCGCCGTAGCACTTGGCGATCACGTTCTTGCCCATCGCCTTGACGGTTTCGCGCGCGATCACCTTGTTGCCGATGGCAGCCTGGATCGGCACTTCGAAGAGCTGGCGCGGGATGAGTTGGCGCATCTTCTCGGCGAGCGCGCGGCCGCGCGACTCCGATGTGCCGCGATGCACGATGAGCGAGAGCGCATCGACGGGTTCGCCTGCCACAAGGATGTCGAGCTTGACGAGGTCGCTCGTCCAGTAGTCGGCGAAATGATAGTCGAGCGACGCGTAGCCGCGCGAGACGGATTTCAGACGGTCGTAGAAGTCGAGCACGATCTCGTTCAAGGGCAACTCGTAGGTGAGCATCACGCGCTTGGCCGCGATGTATTCGAACTTCTTCTGCACGCCGCGCTTCTCTTCGAGGAGCGGTAGGATGCCGCCGAGGTATTCGTCCGACGTGAGAATCGTGGCGAGGATCACCGGCTCTTCGATCTTCTGGATGCGCACGGGGTCGGGCATCTTCGCGGGCGAGTCGATTTCCAGCACTTCGTCGTCGGTCGTCGTGACGCGGTAGCGCACGCCCGGCGCGGTGGTGATGAGATCGAGGTTGAACTCGCGTTCCAGACGCTCCTGCACGATCTCCATGTGCAGGAGGCCGAGGAAGCCGCAGCGGAAACCGAAGCCGAGCGCGGTCGAGGATTCCGGCTCGTAGAAGAACGACGCGTCGTTCAGTCGCAGCTTGTCGAGCGCGTCGCGCAGTTCTTCGTATTGATTAGCTTCGACGGGATAGAGACCGGCGAAGACCATCGGCTTGATCTCCTGAAAGCCGGGGAAGGGCACGGTGGTGGGGCGCGCCGCCTCCGTGATCGTGTCGCCGATCTGCACGTCGGCCACCGTCTTGATCGAAGCCGTGAGGAATCCGACTTCGCCCACTCCGAGTTCATTGATCGGCGTCGGGCGCGGGCGGTTGACGCCGACGGCCTCCACCAGATAATCGCGCCCCGTGTTGAAGAAACGGATTTTCATGCCCGGCTTAACGCGCCCGTCGATCACGCGAAAGAGCACGATCACGCCCCGGTAAGCGTCGTACCACGAGTCGAAGATGAGCGCCTTGAGCGGCGCATCAGGGTCGCCCTTCGGGTACGGCACGTCGCGCACGATGGCTTCCAGCACCTCGTGGACGCCCACGCCCGTCTTCGCGCTCGTCAGGACGGCGTTCCCCGTATCCAACCCGATGACCTGCTCGATCTGCTCGATGGCCTTGTCAGGCTCGGCCCCCGGCAAGTCGATCTTGTTGATAACCGGGATGAACTCCAGATTGTTCTCAATCGCCAGATAGGTGTTCGCCAGCGTCTGCGCCTCGACGCCCTGCGATGCGTCAACGACCAACAGCGCGCCCTCGCACGCCGACAGAGAGCGCGACACCTCGTAACTGAAATCCACGTGCCCCGGCGTGTCGATCAAATTCAACACGTAGTCCGTGCCGTCGTCGGCGCGGTAGTCGAGGCGGACTGCATGCGCCTTGATGGTGATGCCGCGCTCGCGCTCCAAATCCATGTTGTCGAGCACCTGCGCTTCCATGTCGCGCCCCGCGACCGCGCCCGTCAACTCCAACAGGCGGTCGGCCAGCGTGGACTTCCCGTGGTCGATGTGCGCGATGATCGAGAAATTTCTGATGCGTTCTGGATTCATTATCTAGTGTGTGAATATTCGCCCGGCTTTTCACTTCTAACATAACAAAACGGGCGCGAAACCGCACGCGCGCCCGTCTGAAACGTGAATGGTGAAATATCTATTTGGCGGTCGCCGAGTCGCGGGCGAGCATGGCCGCGCCGGTGGGGACGGCGTCCGAGCCGAGGGTGGCGGCGACGATCTGGGTGGCCTCGAAGCAGGGTTGGAAGGAGCGGCGTCCGGCTTCGCGGATGATGGGGTCGAGGATGAGTTTGCCGGCGTCCATGACGCCGCCGCCGAGAACGATGCGCTGGATGTTGAGGAGGTTGATGACGGCGGCGATGGCCGTGCCGATGTAGCGGCCGGTGCGCTCGATCATGAGCATGGCGAAGTCGTCGCCCTCGTTGGCGGCGTGGGCGATGTCGGCGGCGGTGAAATTCTTGTTGAGGCCGAGGCGCGTTAAGGACGAGGTGCTGTCGCGCACCAGGCGCTCGTGCGTGCGGCGGACGATGTTCGGCGCGGAGGCGACCGTCTCAAGGCAGCCCGTGTTGCCGCAGGTGCATTCGATGCCTTCGCGGTCGATGGTGATGTGGCCGAACTCGCCCGCGAAACCCGAATCGCCGTACCAGAGTTTCCCGTCGAGGATGAGCGCGCCGCCGATCCCTGTTCCAAGGGTGACGTAGAACATGTTGCGGCTGCCGCGCCCCGCGCCCGCAATGTATTCGCCGTAGGCGGCGGCGTTCGCGTCGTTGACGAGTGCGATGGGAAGATTCGTCGCGCGCGCGAGTTCGGTTTGCAGGTCGGCGCGCACCACCGAGGGGAGGTCTGAAGAGACCACGACGCGACCCGTCTCGGGGCTGACGAGGCCGGGCACGCCGAGGCCGAGCGCGGCCACGTTCGGTGCGGCGTCGCGCAGTTCCGAGACGAGAGCTGTAAGTTGCGCCGGCAGCTTATCGGGCGCGGCGAGAAGCGCGGCCTCGCGGCGTGCGATCACCTGGCCTTCGTGCGAGACGAGCGCGGCGCACAACGATGTGCCGGAAATATCAATGCCGATATAGTTGCTGGCGGGTGTTACAGTTGACATGATCTTTGATCTCCAGACGGGAGCAACGGGCGAAAAAGTCGTTCAGGTAGGAAACGGCGAAAATGGTAGCAAAGGGGTAGGGGGCTGTCAAACCGGCCTTTCTGCGTGTAGAATGGCGAGCCGAAGAAGTGATGAGTGATGAGTGATGGGTGATGAGTTAAAGCGTTTGACTTATCACCCATCACCCATCACTCATCACTCATCACTTTAGTCTTTATGATCATTCGTTCCATTCTGTTGCCGACCGATTTCAGCCGGTGCGCCGAGTCGGCTTTGCCGTATGCGACCGATCTGGCGCGGCAGATGAAGGCGCGTCTGGTGTGCCTGCACGTGGTTGAGACGAGGATGCCGCCGGTCGGTTACGCGGCAGTGGCCGAGCCGTTGCCGGCGGTGGACATCGGCGGGCAACTGGAAGAGTCGGCCACGCGCGAGTTGCCGAAACTGGCGGCGCGCGGAGAGTGTGCGGGGCTGGACATGGAAGAAGTCATCGTGCATGGCGACGCCGCGGGCGAGATCGTGCGCGTGGCGCGCGAACGCGACATTGATCTGATCGTTATCTCGTCGCACGGGCGCACCGGCCTCGGGCGCATGATCTTCGGCTCGACGGCCGAGTCGGTCGTGCGTCACGCACACTGCCCCGTGCTGGTCGTCAAACCCAAAGAGAGTGACAAGTGACAGATGACAGGTGACAAGTCGGAAAGGCAAGCCGCTTTAACTTGTCACCTGTCACCTGTCACTTGTCACTGTGTTTATCTATGGAGCAACATTTCTACGAACTGGTGGGGCAATACGGGCTGTACGCGATCTTCTTCCTCGCGATGATCGAGGGCGACATTACGCTGCTCCTGGCGGGCGTGCTGGCGCACGGGGCGTTCTTCGGCGAGTATAGTTTTGTGAAGGTGCTGGCGGCGGGCACGGCGGGCGGTGTGGCGGGTGATCAGGTGGCTTACGCGGTGGGGCGCGGGTTTCGTTCGAGCATCCGCGACCGGAAGTTTTACCGCGCCGCGCGCCCGCGCATCGAACGCCTGACGGAGACTTTCGGGCCGCTCTCGATCTTTCTCTCGAAGTACGTCTATGGGCTGCGCACGGCGTCGTGCGTCTTCTACGGCGTGGCGAAGATGCGTTATACCACGCGCTTCCTGCCGCTCGCCGTCGCCAGTTGTTTTCTGTGGGTGCTCGTCCTGAGCGGCGCGGGCTATTTCTTCCACGGCATCATCACGAACTTCATCGGCGACTTTGAGCACCTCGGGAAATACCTGCTCGTCATCGTCGTCCTCGGCATCGCCGCCTTCTACCTCGCGGAGCGTTACTGGCTCTCGCCCAAGGTGGAGGAGGCCGACCCGGAACGCGTCCACGAGTTTGAAGAGAACGTGCAGGAGAAACTGCAAGAGCTTGGCGAAGAGATCAAAGAACACCTCCCGCCGACGCTCGCGCGCCGCAAAGACAAAGAGAACGTGAAGAAAATGCGCGCCGCCGGACGCAGCGGCGACGCCGAAGGAGACTGAAAAGCAGTGACGAGTGATGAGTGACGAGTGACAAGTTAATGCAAAGAACTTGTCTTCCAACTCGCCACTTGTCACTCGTCACTCGTCACTTAACTTATGATTATCGAAGCAAGCGCACCGACGCGTGTCGATCTGGCCGGCGGCACAATCGACATCTGGCCGCTTTATCTTTTTCACCCGAACGCGGCGACGGTCAACTTCGCCATCTCGCTCTACGCGCGCTGCCGCATCGAGACGCGCGACGACGGGCGCATCCTTCTCGAATCGCGCGACCGCGGAGTGTCGTTCGAGACCGACCTTGCGGGTGTCGCCGCGCTCGTCCACGAGGAGCGGCTCGAACTCATCTCGAAACTCGTCCACTTCTTCAAACCGGAGACCGGGTTTAATCTCATCGCGGAGTCGCAAGCCCCGGCGGGCGCGGGTCTCGGCGGTTCGAGCGCGCTCTCGATTGCGTGCATCGGCGCGCTCAATCGCCTGGTCGGCAATCGTTACGAGGAACGTAAGTTCATTACGATTGCGGCCAACGTCGAGACGACCGTGATCCGCGTGCCCGCCGGTTTTCAGGACTACTACGGCGCGTTCTACGGCGGCGCGAACTGCATCCACTTCCGCGCCGACGGCATCGAGCGCGAGGAGTTGCCCGTGGACGCCGCCGAACTCGAACGGCGCATCGTCATCTGCTACACGGGCGAGCCGCGCCTGTCCGGCATCAACAACTGGGAGATGTTCAAGACCCACATCGACGGCGACAAGGTCATTTTCCAACTCTTCGAGGGCATCCGCGACTCGGCGCAGCGGATGCGCACCGCTCTCTCCGCGAACGACTGGCCGGAGGTGAGCGCGATCATGAGCGCGGCTTACCCGAACCGCAAGCGGCTCGCGCCCAACATCACGACGCCGCACATGGAGCGTCTCGTCGAGAAGGCCGGACGGCACGGCGCGGAAGCGGCGAAGGTGTGCGGCGCGGGCGGCGGCGGCTGCATCGCGTTCCTCTGCGCCGAGGACATGAAAGAGTCGGTCGCCCGCGCGCTCTCGGAAGAGGCGGACGTGCAAGTGCTCGACTGGCGTTTCGCCCCGGAAGGGTTGACGATTAAGGAGAGCTAAATCCCTCCACCGGCGACGCGGTATCGCTCGCAATCGAATTGACGTTAACGAAAAACGAAAGCGCGCGAAGGTTATCGATCAACCTTCGCG
>DATCWB010000517.1:0-12156 GCA_036566625.1 Pyrinomonadaceae bacterium | reverse complement strand
CTGTAACTCCCCGGCAAGCTCTTCGGCGAACTTTCGCGCCTGCGCTTCGTCAACGTCAAAAGCATAAATTGTTTCGAGCCGGCGCACTCTCATCAAAGCCTTGAGAGAGATTCTTCCCTGATTGCCGCAGCCGCAGATAGTGGCGGTTTTCGCATCAACCCGCGCAAGGTATTTCGCCGCTACTGCCGTCGCCGCTCCGGTTCGGATAATCGTAATCTCCATCGAATCCATGAGCGCCAGCAACCGGCCGTTCTCGCCATCACAAACAACAATGATCCCCTGAATGAGCGGCAGCCCGTATCGTTTCATGTTCTGCGGGAAGTTGGCATTAACCTTTGCCACAAAATATGTCTTGCCCGGATTCAGTATTCCGGCCTTGATATGAAAGCCCCCGTCGTGTGCATGAATGCCGAGGATTCCCGGCGGCAAAGTCTTCCCTTCGGCATGCAGCTTAAAGGCTTCCTCAACCGCCGCAATACACTCATCGAGAGTGAGAAGCGCAGCCACTTCCCCACGCCCGAGTAACAAGGTGTCTGCCGGTTTCATAGGTACACTTCCGTTTGTTTATATTCTTCCGCCACTCCTCATCAGAAAGCCATGCTACCGGGAGGTCGGCTACAAGCGTTATGCGCGCTTTACTCCTGCAAGCTCTGTTCCGCTTAAACCTTTGCGGGGCATCTTCACCGCAAGTTTCCAAAGACGGCATCATGAACATCCTTAGGCCAAAAGGTTTCCCTTACTCGGCAACTTTAAACGCTACGAGCCGTCCAATCACTCCTGCGATAGCCTTTTACCGCCATCCGCAACTGAATACAACCATTATTTTGATACTGGTACGGGTAAGCGTTGCAAAGACTTTCCGGTCATACGATATTGAGGCTGGCGCATATTATTCAGTACAACTAACTGTCGCCAAAATGTTTTTTGCCACACTACCCTTTTTCTTGTGGCATTCCACGGCCTGTGATTAAATACGCCCCCAATCTCAAGTTCTGTAGTCTGTCAGGAGATACCCACATGCCACGCAAACTCGCCGCCGCTCTGGCCTCACTCGGTTTGCTACTTCTGTTGTCTGCCGGCGCGAAGGCCGACACAATCGTCATTACAGGCGGGACGGCAACCATTCTCGATCCGCCCGGCTCGACCATCGGCAGCTTCAATCTCCTCGCGGCCGGATTTTCGGCCACCGGCAGGGGAGACAGAAACTCGGCTACCGGGTTGACCGGGATTCGGGGAAGTTCAGACTTCTTCGGCAGCGTCGTAAACAACGGAACCGTTATGTCCGGTGTGTTCAACCACAGCACGGTTCTCAATTTCACATTGGCTCCCTATAGCATTCCCGATCCCGGCATTGAGTCGGACAGCGCCTTTGTGTCTACAGCCTTTACCATGATCGGGAATCTGACATTAGTTGCCAGAGCGCCCGGACAGCCGGTGCTTTTCAGCATGGGCGTCTCAGGCAGCGGCATCGCGGAGATCACTTACGCGCGTCTCGGGCCGGGCGGCATATTCCTCCCGACGGTTATCACCTATGTTTTCAACGCGGCCGAACCTGTACCTGAGCCTGCAACTTTAATGTTGCTCGGGGCGGGTCTGGCGGGTGTAGTCGCCAGGGTTCGGCGTCGCCGCACGAACGTTTAAGAAGGCGGTCAGTTCGGACTCTACTGATACGTCAGAGAGGGGCGCGGGTGTGAATCCGTCGCCCCTTTTTCCATGGGTGACGCACCTATTGTACGTAAACCCGCCTCGGCGACGCACAGGGACGGGCGATGTTCGTTAGTTCGCACTTTCAGATTGCCGCCCGTGAATGGGTCGCTCAGCGTCCTTCTGCCCGCCTCCACTCGCGCACGACCTCGGGGATGGCGCGTTTTCGACCGTCAACTTCGTAATTCAGAATGCGCATCTCGTCGGTTGTAATCGAGCCGCCCAGGCGACCGAGCGCGGCGGCGAGCGCGGAGTGGCGTTCGAGCCCATCGCGGCGTGAGAGAAAGACGGCCTCGTAGGGCGGGAAATAGTGGCGGTCGTCTTCGAGTTGAATGAGGTCGAGCGCGGCGATGAGTCCGTCGGTCGAGTTGCCCGCGATGATGTCCACTTCGCGCGCGGCGAGGGCGCGATACGTGAGCGATAAATCCATCTCACGCGGGCGGGCAGCGAATCGCAGTTGGTAGGCGCGTGCGAACCCCTTGTAGCCGTCGGCGCGCGACATGAAATCCTGACCGAAGCCTGCGCGCCAGCCGGGCGCGTGTGGGGTGGCGTCCGAGATGGTGCGCAAATTTAGCGAGCGCGCGTCCGAGCCGCGCACGAGGATGGCGAAGTCGTTGCTGAAGCCGAGAGGCGAACTCACCTCCACACTGAACTGTGCGGCGTAGTCGCGCTTCACCGTCTCGTAGACAGAGCGCGCGTCGGAGACGGGCTGATGTTTGAGGATGGCCGTAAACGACGTGCCGGTGTATTCAGGATAGACATCTATTTGCGCGCCGACGAGCGCATCGTGGCAGAGGTTCCCGCCGAGTTCGTAGCGACGCTCGACCGTCGCCCCGCGCGCTTCGAGTTCCTGCGCCAGCATCTCCGCGAGGATGATGCTCTCGGTGAAGTCCTTCGACCCGACGCGAATCGGCGCGTTCGTCCGCCCGTCCGCGCCTACCGCCGACTTCGGGTTTGCGCTTCGCCACACGACGAGCGCGCCCGCCGCGACCAACAACGCCAGGCCTGCGAACCCTACACGACGCCAGATGCGCGCTCGCCCGTCGCCCGTTGTTCCGGCGCGTCGTTTCCTGTTCGCATCCAGACGCGATTCGAGGATTCCCAAGAGCCAATCCGCGAGGAGCGCGAGCAGTGCGGCCGGAAGCGCGCCCGCAAGCACGAGCGTGTTGTCGTTTTGTCTGAGTCCGCGAAAGATGTAAGCGCCGAGGCCGCCCGCACCGATAGCTGCCGCAATGGTCGCCACCCCGACCGAGATCACCGCCGCGACGCGCACCCCCGCCAGTATCACGTTCAACGCCAGCGGAAACTCCACCTGCCATAATATCTGCCGCTCGCTCATCCCCATCGCAACCGCCGCCTCGCGGACGTTTTTGTCCACGCTCTCGATGCCCGTCACGGTGTTGCGAATCAGGGGCAGCAATGCGTAGAGCACGAGCGCGATGATGGCTGTGCGCGAGCCGATGCCGCCGAGCAGAGGGAGCGGAATGAGCAGACCAAAGAGCGCGAGACTCGGCACCGTCTGCAACACGCCCGCGACGCCGAGCACAGCCCGCTTCAACGCCGCGCGCCGCGCGACCAGTATGCCCAGCGGAATGCCGATCATGATGGCGAACACTATCGAGACGAGCACGAGAAAGAGGTGCTCGCCTGTGGCCGTCAACACCTCGCGCCAGTTGCCCTTGATGAACTCGATGAGATTCATTTAGACACGCTTAAACGAAATTCAGCCGACATGCTCCTCCGCCGGGTGCGGCGAATCATCGTCAAGCCGTAACGTCTCAAGGTAGGCTCGCGCGAGCGGTTCCTCCGCGCGCATAAACTCTTCCGGCGTCGCGAGCAGGACGATCCGCCCTTCCCGCATGAGCGCGATGCGCGTTGCGAGCCGGAGCGCCTCGCGCACGTCGTGCGTGACGAGGATGACGGTCTTACCCAGACGCGCGCGCAGTTGCGCGAACTCTTTTTGGAGCGACGCGCGCGTCAGCGGATCGAGCGCGCCGAATGGTTCGTCCATGAGCAGAAGGGGCGGGTCGGCGGCGAGCGCGCGCGCCACTCCGACGCGCTGTCTCTGTCCGCCCGACAACTCGCGCGGGAAACGCGCGCCGAACGTTTCCTGGTCGAGGCCGACGAGCGCGAGCATCTCCCGCACGCGTGCGCGCACTCGCTCGCGCGGCCATCCTTCCAGCATGGGCACGAGCGCGACGTTGCGCTCCACGTCGAAGTGCGGAAACAGTCCCGCCTCTTGAATCACGTAGCCCATCGAACGCCGCAGGGCGATTGCATCCCACGCGCCCGTCGGCTTGCCCTCGACCAGCACGCGCCCCGCGGTCGGCAGCAGCATCCGGTTGACCAGCCTGAGCGTGGTCGTCTTCCCGCAGCCCGACTCGCCGAGGAGCACGAGCGTCTCGCCGCGAAAAATTTCCAGATTGAGATCGGAGATGATGGGACGAGCCGCGCCCGGCGGTTCGTAGCTGGCGTTATCGAATCGGACGAATGGCGAAGCAGGGATCATCTTCGACGAAGTGAATATTCAGTGGCGGGCGCGGGCATGACCGTTTGTGGAAGTCTCATTTGAACCTGTCGCCGGTCGTCAGGCCGACGGCGGCGCGGTTGCCGTCTGCGCGTTCGTCGTGCACCGGCTCGCGGCGCGCACCGCTATTCGATTCTGACGCCTTTCCAAAAGGCGATGCGCCCCTTGATCTCGGCCGCAGCTTCTTTGACCTCGGGGTAATACCACGCTGCGTCTTTGTTCACTTCACCGCCCGCCACCACGTCGTAATAACTGGCCTCCCCCTTCCACGGGCAGGTCGTGTGCTTATCACTCGGGCGTAAGAATTCGCCGCGAACCGAATCGGGCGGGAAGTAGTGGTTCCCTTCCACCACGACCGTGTTATCGCTCTCGGCCAGCACTTCATTATTCCAGATCGCGCGCATGTATCTACCTCCGCGTTTTAGAAATTCCACTCGCCCACGTTGTTTACAGATATGGACGGCCTCTTGAAAGGTGTTGTGTCAGGGGTAGTGTTGCAAAAATTTTCCACTCGTACAAGACATTTGGGTTCTGTTGCGGAAATTGACTCTCAGTTATAATCCGCCCCTCATGTTCTTCCCGCAAGTCTCATGTGGACGGTTGATGAAGCATAACTCCTCGCCCTTTAAGTGGCGGCGCTAGGCCCCGGATGTCATCCTGCTCCGTGTCCGCCGGTAACGCGGCTTTCAATTTTCTTATCGCCATATCGAAGAGATCAGGAAGGGATATTCGAGCCGTGATGAAAACTGGCGAGAAGCTGCGACAACAGTTCGGGGGCATCGACGTTTACCTCTTCGACCAGCTCCTCAAAGGGCGCTTCGAGCCGCCGCAGAGGATTCTCGACGCCGGCTGCGGCACGGGGCGCAACCTCGTCTACTTCCTCAGAGAGGGCTTCGACGTATGCGGCGTTGACCTCTCGCCCGAGGCAGTCGCGCGCGCAAGCTCGCTGGCACGCTCACTCGCCCCTCACTTGCCTGAAGAGAATTTCCGACTGGAGCCGGTCGAGAGGATGTCTTTCGAGCGTGAGAGCTTCGACGCTGTGATTAGCAGCGCGGTACTCCACTTTGCCCGCGACGAGGCGCACTGGCGTGCGATGATCGGGGAGATGTGGCGGGTACTGAAGCCCGGCGGCATCTTCTTCGCCCGGCTGGCCTCTTCCTCCGGTGTGGAACGCGACTTAGAGCACCTGGGAGGGAGACGCTACCGGCTGCCGGGCGGGGGCGAATGGCTTCTCACGGACGAGCGGATGCTGCGTGAGACGACAGATTCGATGCATGGCGAGTTGATGGAGCCGTTGAAGACGGTCGTGGTTTACGGGGCGCGCTCAATGGCGGTCTGGTGCGTGCGCAAGCTCTAGCACAACCCCGCGCACGCGCGGGCGAAGTTCACCTTAAATCTCTTTCAAGTCGCGGCATAACAGAATCGACCCGGCCGTCTGACTCGGCTCAAAATAATCTTTGCAACTGCAAAAGTGATGAGCGCTCGGGGCCAGATAACCCTTGACATGGTTAGTAGGGAGGGATAGATTACGCCCGCCGGGCGGGTCTTTAAAGACTGGACGTTGTAAATGTAGAGCGTCCCGGCGACGACAGACATTCACTTTCTCAACCTTGACCCGTCGCGCAGTCCGGCCTCACTGGTTCGGCCGGGGACGTAGTCGGAGACTTTAGATTTCTTCGTCGTTGAATCCGGGGGCATCGCCAATTCCGCTTCCGGTCTTTCTCTAATCGTCGCAGCACCCTCGCCGTTGCCTCAACCAACCGTTAGGAACACGCTCATGAAAAAAGACACTCACGATCTCATTTCACCAAAGTTCGCATCTCTGCTCGTCATCGTCACGCTCTGTGCGCTGAGCGTCGGGTTCAATTCCTGCTCGCGTTCGGACGACACCAGAAAACAGTTCACGGCTGCTGAAGTCTCCGAGATACAGGCCGCGCTGAAGAACGCAGACCCGGCGACGTATCGCGTGGTTGTGCCCCGTTACGATAATGACAAAATAGCCGGCTCACAGACTCTGGGCACACTCACTATCGCCGACGTGCGCCGCGTAGCCTCGCAGAAGGGCATCAAGTTTGAGGACAACGGCAACTTGCAGGCGATTTTCATGAGCACGCCGGGTAGTGAGGATACCTCGAAGGCCAGCTCGCAGACGGGGGGGAAGGAAGCCTCTAACGAAACATTCGAGCTAGGCCGGCGGCTCGAAGCGATCCTCGCCAACAAGGATCAGAGTGCGTTCGTCCTCATCCGTTAGGCGCGCACTATGACAACCCCCACGCGCCTCAAGAAAATCATTCAACTCTCGCTGGTGCTGCTGCACCTGTTGACGGTGGTTGCTTTTCTCTGGGCAGGCATTCCGGGCGATTCTTCCGGCAGACTGAGCGAAGCCCTCCGAACTTACAACAACCTCTCCGGCAGCTTCAGAGACTACACCTATTTCGCCCCGGCGGTCGGGGACAATTACAAAGTCGCGTTCATTCTTGAGGACGCGCGCGGGCAGTCGCGCCTGATTAACTTCATCTCCGACAACAGGGAGGTAGACTTCCGCTACCAATGCATCATGACGGTCGGGATGCGGCGCGAGACGTTGCGTGACGTTTTCTCCCAATCGTGGGCGGCCTTGCTGTTCGGCAGCAACCCCGACGCGCAGAAAGTGACCGTCATGGCGAGGCGTGTTCACGTCCCGTCGATGGCCGACTATCGACGCGGGCAGCGACCCTCGTGGGTGACTGTCTACGCAGGCGAGTTCGCCCGCCGGGCAGGGGGCGCAGGCGAAAACAGTCTGACGTTCGACCAAGTCCCGGATGAGTTGCGATGATACGCCTCGCGTTCACACGCCTTTACGACTTCCTCTACAATTTCTTTGCCGCCCCGGCTTCGCCGCGCCCACTCGGTTTTTTCCGCATCTCCGTCAGCTTGCTGGCGCTCGCGCAAGTCTTCCAACTCTGGCCCTACCTCCTGCAACTCTACGGCAACTTCGGTTTCGTGCAGTGGGTCATCATCGAGGCGGACGCGAAAACGTGGTATCCAAGCATCGGCAAGCTGTGCCTCGCCCTCCAACCCTACGGGGTCTCGTCCGCCATGAGCGTCTACGGCGTGTTCACCCTCTACGCCCTCGGTCTTGTCGGGCTTCTGCTCGGCTGGCACACGAGGCTCTGCGCCGTGCCGGTCTGGCTTCTGCACAGCCTGACCGTCAACAGCGGTTTCACCTCGCTCTACGGCGTAGACACCATGCTGCACATATGCCTTTTCTACTGCGCGTGGATGCCGGTCGGCGACGCCTTCTCGCTCGACGCTTTACGCGGGCGCAAATCCTCGGCTCCGTCCTTTCTGGCGAACCTTTCTCTGCGCGCGCTGCAAATACACCTCTGCCTTATTTACCTCAATACCGGACTGGCTAAGATTCGGGGCGAACAGTGGCGAGGCGGCGAGGCCATCTGGCGTGCGATGATGCAGCCACAGTTCTCCGTCTTCGATATGTCCTGGCTGGCTCAAGCGTCCTGGCTGGCACTGCTCATGTGTTGGTCGGTCATCATCGTCGAATTGGGCTATGCCCTACTCATCTGGCCGGCGAAGACGCGCCCGCTGTTGGTCACCACCGTCATCACGCTACACCTTGGCATCGGGCTCTTCATGGGTCTCTGGATGTTCTCGCTGATGATGATCATCATGAACTTCTCCGCCTTCGGCTTCAACCTCCTGCCCCGGCAGCGTCACTCGACGATGCATGGCCAGCAACGGCTTGCCTGGTTGCGCCACTCACGATTACAGGCGGCGCGGCTCAGAGGGTGTCTGAAAAGTCATCTCTGACCAATATAGGCTGAGGCAAGAGCCGGTCGCTTGAATTCAGATATTCAGGCTTCGGGACTGCTACTAATCCTTGGACGTTCGTCCGTGCAGATTATGAGTGTTCCCTCCTCTCAGTTCCCTGCCCGGCTATCTTCGGCGGAGATCAATGACTTCGCTTTTTCGCGCACGCGTACAGCGTCTTCCGGCAGTAAGAACCCGCCGGCTTCGGCACTCATCTCGGAGAGAGTCACTTCGATAGAATGCCCGTGAGTTTCGAGCATCGCCACGCAGGCTTGTGCGAGATCGCTCACCTCGGCTTCCGGGAGTGGGCGTGGTGCGGGCGGCACATAACTACTTTGATCGACGCCCGATTGCGAGCGCGGTGATTGTGAGGCTTGGCTGATCACGCCGTACTTTCTCAGCACATTGTAGGCCTCGTGCTGGGCGACGCGCGCCGCTTTCGGTAGTCCTTTGTGCTCCAGCCATTCACGCGTGCGCTCGTGTTCGCCCGCAGCAGCTCGCTTGGCGGCTATGCGTATCGCAGGTTCAAGTTCGGCTTTCAGCCGGGTGATTACCTCGTCGATTGAGACTACGCTCGTGGATTGAGATGACATGGCACTCGATGTCAAGCTCGGATGGTTGGTTGGTGAAGTTCTACGGGTCGGTTCGGGAACTCTTTCATCCAACGGTCTGGTATCCGCGCCGTTTTTTGGCGCGACGGAATTTATATCTGTATCTGAAATTTCTCTAACAGCGTAGCTGTCATTAAAGGCTGGTTCATCCGTTGAAGCGGGAGAGTTCCCGGATGAACCAGGAGAAAAAGCCAAAATTTTTTCGCCCGCCCAACCTGGCCTCACGCCGATCGATGAAACGGCGCGGTTAAGGAAGACCCGAAGACCGACCCCGTTTTTACCCGAGAAGTAGCCGATGATCCCCTGCTCATGCATCCATTGAAGTGCCTTGCTGGCTGTCCCCGACGCCACGCCGACCAAGTCGCACAAAACTGACCACGCTTTCACCAGCTTTTCATTCCTTATCTCGGCCTCGATGCGCAAAACCCCCTCCCTTTCCCAGTATTTTACGGGGGCATTCACCATGCGCAGGTAGATTTTGCTCATGAGCGGGGTGACTTGGTCGGCCTCAGCGGACGTGATGGCCGCCAGTACTTCGCGGTCTATCTGCTGAAAATTCTTGCGGTATTCGTTGGGGCCGAGCTGCGTCTTACGGATAAAGCGCTGACTCGGCAAAATTTGAAGATTCATTGTCAAATCCTTGTAAATAAAAGGCTTGACTACGATCGCCGGCGCATATATAATCCATTTCAGGTTAGATACACAAATACCGGCTCGCCGCCAAAGCGAGTTTTCCTGTTTGACCTGGAGCGCGCTGTCGCCAAACGTGAGCGCTTCAGGTCATTTCATTACGTCCGAACAATTTTGACCGGCTCGCCTCAATATGTATCAACCGGTCAAAGCCTTCACATCAACGATCGGGCACTATAAAGATTTTATAAAACTTGTACAGATGAAATTATTTTTACCCCTGTAATACTTTTTACTTCCGTAGTTAAATTTACCCCTGTAATTTTGCCTACCCCTGTAGGGATAACTACCAGGGTAATTATCCCTACAGGGGTAGGCAATGCTACCGGTGTGATTATTATTACGGGGGTAACTTAGGTTACCTGTGTAGTCATCGGTATGGGGGTACTGTTGTGTAGGGGGGTAGAAAAAACTACCCCTGTAGAATCGCCTACCCGTGTAATTACCGATACCCCTGTAATATTTATTACAGGGGTATCGGTAATTACACGGGTATTGTCCGGTACGGGGGTAGTGCAAGCTACCCCCGTACAAGGTAAGTATTGGAATTATTGGTTTTAGGGAGGTGGAAGGGTTTGGTCAGGACTTATCTAGGTTGAGCCGGTAATGCGTTCCGCGTTTATCGCGCGGCGCATTAACAATGGTCTCGCCTTTAATGAGGAAATTCCAGTCTATAAGCTGATTTAGAACGGTTTTGATCTGCCGCTCCGTTTTAGAGACTTCGGCCATAAGTCTGGCGGTAGAGGTGAAACAAAATTCCTTAGCGACCGCCGTGGAATTGTTATAGACGTAGGTACAGATTTTGATCTGGGTATCGGTCAGAAAAGGCTTCCAACGCGTGATGAATGTCCCAAGTTCTGAAGAATTCGCGTTGGATGTAGTGACCTCATTCTTGCCCCGCATCAGTGTCGAGGCGCTTCTAGGGGCGACTCTTCTTACAACAGTTTCAGTCTTTGTTTGAAGGGGGGGAGGGGAAGACGATTGTAGCTCCCGCTTGGTATCCGGGATTACTGATGTTTCTTCCGTCGGAGCAGAGGTAACCTCATGAACATGAGACACTTCCGGTGAAGGGGATGATTGTTGGAATGACTTTTCAGGGAGGCTTTCATCAACAGAAGTTTCAGATATCTCTTCCTGTTCCTCCTGTTCTCGCTGCTGGATGGCAATGTCCAGAGCAGTACCGCTAAACTGGAAGGCATTGCTGGCGAATGGCGACTGCCGGCGTCCGCCCTTCTTATAAGGGATTACCTTACGCACCGGCGGTGACTGATCGTTCGACACGTTCGCGGACCTCCTTCCAGAGCTTTTTGTAGGCCAATGCCCCCGCTGAATCAGGTGCTGTGAGCAGAACTGGGGCGTGATAGCCGGCGCTTTCAGCAACCCGAACATTCTCAGGTACGATCGCGTCAAAGACTAAATTCGGGTAAGCGGATTGGAGAAACTCCAGAGCCTCACGGCACATCCTCTTGCGGGCGTCATAGCGGGTCAGGAAAAAACCCAGCAAGGCTGGAAAGCGCGTTTTGGTAATGATACGAGCACGTTGCAGTTGGCGGGTGAGTTGCATTGTGCCGTTAACGCTCATTACGTCAGCATTTACGGGACATAGTACGAAATGGCTTCCCACTTGGGCCATGGACACCAAGGTGCCGAAGGAAGGGTCTGTATCAATGAAAACATAGTCGTATGGGGAGTCGTCCCACAATTGGAATTGCTCTTGCAGGGCAGTGACGGTCTCTAGAGGGTTTGAGCGATCAATGTTGTCGTTTTTTGAACTGCTCCTGATGAAGTCAAACTCAAGGTTCTCGAATTTAATAGGGATAACGAGGTCTTGAAAGTTGGCTTCACCCTTAAGCCATGAAATGAGCGTGCCCTGCTCATTATCCTCGTTTCTCTGATTATCCGAGAGAAGGGCATTGGTGGCTGACGACTGGGGAGCAGCATCCAGCAGAAGGACTTTCTCGCCGTTTGCGGCAGCCTCGGCTGCCAGTGATATGGCGGTGGTGGTTTTGCCGACACCACCCTTGTTATTGCTGATGGTGATGACTTTATGGCGTGTCGAAATTTCCATCGGGCGCTGTTTGAGTGCGGCGATGGCCGTCCGGCTGAAAAGTTTGACGCGGCCGTCCGTGGGGTCGGTAACGGTTGCTAGGTTGAGGTCGCGCGCGATTCGTCTGAACGTGTCAGAAGAGACTTCTAGGTATTCACATGCTTCTGTCACCGTCATGTATTCGGGAGTGGACAAAGCAATCAACCCTCCTCTAATAGCCATCTCGTCTTAATTTGCCCCTTACATCTCGCCATATCTCGCTATACTTTTGCGTACTATATTTGCTAATGATGGTAAGGTCAACAGAATTAATGACAAAAGTTGATAAAAGTACCTGTATTCTTGAGGCAGGAAGTGTTCTATAAGGGTTGGGCGAGAGTAAATTTTGCGCTATCAAGACTAATCGTCATACTGCTAAACTGAGCAATGCGGAATATTCTGTTATGGACTGTAGGCGCGTTGGTGAGCCTCTTGACGATATGGATGGGCTGGAGACTGATATATCGCAGCCGAAAACGCTACTCTTCGGACGGCCGCCAGTGGTGGGCGGGGTAGCCCCCCTGCTTCTTTAATTTCTGTTTCTGCCTCACCTTCTTCTCAATCTGAGTTAGCACCGCACCCAATTCTTAGACCACCACTCTATCTACATCCTCTTCGATCAGATATCGCCGAGCTATCTCCAGCAAGCCGCGCCTGATAAGAAGATGTCTGACAAAGTAAGTTTGTCTTGAATTACTGTCCTAATGATTGTTGAAGGTACATCTCCAAAA
>DATCWB010000516.1:0-11743 GCA_036566625.1 Pyrinomonadaceae bacterium | reverse complement strand
AAACATAGAGGGTGCGCGCGGCGGCCTCGCGCAAGACGTTCCCGTTCAGACGAGTGGGCGCGGGGGCGGGGACGTTGCGCCCGTCGCCGCGCCGGGCGGCTCGCCTTCGGCCGACGCTTCCAGCGCGGCCAACGCCTGATTACGCAGCCTGCACTGACCGCAGACACCGCACGGCACGTCGTGCGCTCTGGTGCATGACCAGGTTATTTCCAGTGGTGCGCCGAGTTGGCGTCCCAGGCGCGCAACCTCGGTCTTCGACAGATAGATGAGGGGCGCGCAAATCCTCGGCGCGGTCTCGCCATACTCGGTTTGCAATAGCCGGTTGAGCGCGTAGTAGTGATCAGGCCGCCGGTCGGTCGCCTGATCGGACTCGTCGAACCAGTCGTCTTTGATGAAAGAGATGATGAGATACTGGGCGTTCAGGGCGTGTGCGAAAGCGGCGGCCAGCGTGCAATACATCATCGTGCTCTCGACGATTGTGACAATGTTCGGTGCGGTGGCGGCGCAATTCGTTGCGACGGGGAAGGAACTACGTAAGAGGGGCACGGCGGCGCGCTGGCAAATCTCTTCCACGTTCCTGCCTTCGGGTGCCGGCCGCGTCATGCCGACCTTCGTCGTGTAATTGTCGAACTCAAGCGCGACGACATCAAACCCTTTCTGCTTCGACAGAAAGAGCGCGACGGTCGAGTCCATCCCGCCGGAGACGAGCACGAGCACCCGCCGCCCGCGCCCGTCGGCCGGTAGGTCGATGTCCTGTTCGAGGTCATTCATGGTGCGCTCTGCTCCGGTGCGCCCTCAGCGCACGGCGATAGTGATGAGCCGCCTCGGGACGTACATGAATTTGACTATCTCCTTCCCCTCCACGTACTCCTTCACTTTCTCTTCGGCGAGCGCGAGTTGCCGTATCTCCTCTTCGGAAATGTCGGCCGGGACGTGCAGGCGTTCGCGCACCTTCCCGTTAATCTGCACGGGAATCTCGATTCGCTCCGCACGGATGTATTGCTGGTCGGCCTCGGGAAACTCCTCCCACACGAGACTTTCCGTGTGGCCGAGGCGTTGCCAAATCTCTTCGGCGATGTGGGGCGCGTAAGGCGCCAGAACGAGGACGAACTGCTCCATGACGCGGCGCGGGCGCGTGACCTGCTCCGTCATGAAGTTGACGAAGACCATCATCTGCGCGATGGCCGTGTTGAAGTGCAGCCGCTCGGTGTCTTTGTCTACCTTGTCTATCGTCTTGTGCAATATGGCGAGGACGGCCGCAGACGGTTCCGAGTCGTCGAGTCCCGCGCGCAGGTTGTCGTCCCGGTCGAAGTAGAGCCGCCACACGCGGTTCAGGAAGCGGCGCGAGCCTTCGATGGCCGCGGTGTTCCAGGGCTTGTCGGCGTCGATGGGGCCGAGCGACATCTCGTACACGCGCAGCGTGTCAGCCCCGTACTGGCGGACGACATCGGTCGGGTTGACGACGTTGCCGTAACGCTTCGACATCTTGCGGTTGTCCTCGCCCAGAATCATTCCCTGGTTGACCAGTTTCGCGAAAGGCTCTTCGACCGGGCTGAGGCCGAGATTGTAGAGAAACTTCGTGAAGAAGCGCGCGTAGAGAAGATGCCCGACGGCGTGCTCCGCCCCGCCGATGTAGAGGTCTACGGGCATCCAGTGACGTACGAGTTGCGGGTCGAAGGCGACGCTGTCGTTGAACGGATCAATAAAGCGCAGGAAGTACCACGAGCTGGCGGCAAGCGTGGGCATGGTGTGCGTCTCGCGTCGCCCCGGCTCGCCCGTGCCGGGCACGTTGGTGTTGACCCAGTCGTCCAGTTTCGCGAGCGGCGACTCGCCGTTGCCCGGCGGGGTGAAGTCCGTCAGGTGCGGCAGGATGAGCGGCAGTTCGGCTTCGGGCAGGGGGTGCATGCTCCCCTCGCCGTCGTAGACCACAGGCACGGGCTCGCCCCAGTAGCGTTGGCGCGCGAAAATCCAATCGCGCATCCTATAGCGCACGATGCGTTTTCCAATGCCGCTCTCCTCCAGCCAATCCAGCGTGCGCGCCGCCGCAGCCTTGCTCGGCAGGCCGTCGAGGAAGTCGGAGTTGACCATCGCGCCTTCGTCTTCCCACGCGTGCTCTTCAATGTTGCCGCCGCTGATCACTTCGACGACGGGCAGACCGAACTTGCGCGCGAAACTCCAATCGCGCTGGTCGTGGCCGGGAACGGCCATGATCGCCCCGGTGCCGTAAGTCATCAGCACGTAGTCCGAGACCCAGACGGGAACTTCGAGCTTGGTTGCGGGGTTGACGAGATAGCCGCCGGTGAAGACGCCGGTCTTGCCGGCGTCCGCGCCGGTGCGCGCCAGATCAGACTTGGAGGCGGCTTCGGCCTTGTAAGCCTCTACCGCCTGCCTCTGCTCGGGCGTCGTCAACTGCTCGACCAGCGGGTGTTCGGGCGCGAGGACGCAGAAAGTCGCGCCGAAAATCGTCTCGGGGCGGGTGGTGAAGACCGTCACGCTCAACCCTGTGCCCGGAAGAGGGAATGAGATGTCCGCACCCTCCGAGCGGCCGATACGGTCGCGCTGCATGGCCTTGATCGATTCGGGGAAATCAATGCGGTCGAGACCGGCCAGAAGGTGATCGGCATAGGCCGTAATGCGCAGCATCCACTGGCTCATCGGCTTACGAATGACCGGATAGCCGCCGCGCTCGCTTTTGCCGTCAATCACCTCGTCGTTCGCCAGTACCGTGCCCAGCTCAGGACACCAGTTGACCATCGCCTCAGCCCTGTAGGCGAGGTCGTGTTCGAGGAGTTTGAGGAAAATCCATTGCGTCCACTTGTAGTAGTCCGGTTCGCAACTGCTGATCTCGCGTCGCCAGTCGTAGGACAGGCCGAGCATCTGGCACTGGGCGCGGAAGGTGCGAGCGTTTTCGCGTGTCGAATCAGCCGGGTGCACGCCGGTCTCGATGGCATACTGTTCGGCGGGCAATCCGAAGGCGTCCCAGCCCATCGGGTGCAGCACGTCGAAGCCCTTCATGCGCTTGTAGCGCGCGACGATGTCGCTGGCCGTGTAGCCCTCGACGTGTCCGACGTGCAGCCCCTTCCCCGAAGGGTAGGGGAACATGTCGAGCACGTAATATTTAGGGCGCTCTGGACGCTCGCCCGAGTGGAACGAGCCGTGCTCATCCCAGTATCGCTGCCACTTGGCATCTATCGTTGCCGGATCGAACCCCATAAAGACATCTCGTTCGTGGACAGCCATCCGCCTTTCCGCGGTGAGCGTGCCCGTGACTCCTTCACAGCGGAGACGGAATATTGCGGGTGCTTAAAAGATAGCGCGGCCGCGGACGCTAAACGTCCGCGCCGCGTCAATTCAAGGCGCAGCAGAGCGACCATACTTCAAAGGCTACAGGGTCTGAGGCTCTGCGTTGGCTGCGACGAATACTAGAGCATTTCAGCAGGCCAGTAAAGAAGCCCCGTCCCAGCGTCCGGGAGGGCGACGGGGCTGTGATCGAGGACGCTTTTCAGTGCGCCCGGCGGCTCGGGCGGGGCACAAGCTGAGTGCCGCGCACTACCGCCGAGCGAAGTTGGCCGCACCCGCTCGCAATGTCAACGCCCAGGCTGTTGAACTGGTACATGTTCAGCCCGCCCTCGGCGCAAATCTTCCCGAAGGCTTCGTGTTGAGCCTGACTGGCCGGCTTCAAGTCGATCTCGCTGATGCTGTTATACATGGCGATTCGGGTGTAGGCCGGCAGTCCTTTGAGCAGCGCAACGAGGGCGTGAGCGCACTCGTACGAATCATTAACGCCGTCGAGCAGCAGGTAGTTGACGTAGAAATTGCTGCCGGTCACGGACGCGTAGTGATTAGCCGCCTCCAACACTTCGGCGATTGGATATTTCGTGTTGATGGGCATGATCTGCGAGCGCAACTCGTCTTCGGGCGCGTGGAGCGAGATTTGGAGTTGGAGTTTCAACTCGCGCTCGGCTAACGAGTAAATCTGCGGGACTAAGCCCACCGTCGAGAGGCTGAAGAGCATGTCCGGGTAATGCGACCTGAGCCTCTCTATTGACTCGATCACCGGCTCCAGGTTGAGCAGCGGCTCGCCCATGCCCATGAATGAGACCTCGAACGTGCGTTCGGGCGGCCCCTGATCCTCAAACAGGCTTTCGACCTGAGAGACGATCTCATCGCTCGTCAGGTTGCGAACCAGACCGTCAAGCCCGGTGGCGCAGAAAGCGCACCGGAGATTGCAGCCCGCCTGACTCGATATGCAGAGCGAATCGTGTTTTGGAAAGCGCAGGTAAACGCTCTCGATGGTGTTGTTGTCACCTAGACGCCAAACGTATTTGATGGTGCCATCGTTGGACGCGAGGCGGCTCGCAATAGGTAGCATGAGTTTCTCCGTATGCTTGAGCGAAGGCCGTCGTGAAAGAGTGGGCGGAAGATGCTATACATGATTGATTCGCAGGGTGTCAAGAGTGAGACCTCTGACGCGTCACGGCGGGCGGCGCGGGCGAGGACTTCCGATAGCGCGTGCCCCAGAGCGCGCCGTTCTTCGCGGCGCGCACGAGCCAGAAGCGTCCCTCGCCCGGATAGTAAACCTCTTTCAGCACTTCGACGCTGAAGCCGTAATCGGCGAGGCGGTCGAGCACCGTCTGCTCGTCGTAAAGTTTCTCGATTGCGGGCGTGAGGTGTAGTTCCAACAGGATGCGGTCTATCCGTTCGAAGCAGGCCGGCGGCGAGTCGAGGATGATCGGGTACTCCGCTCCCTCACAGTCCATTTTGAGGAAGTTGATCGCGCCCACACGCTCGACGATGCTCTCCAGCGAGATGCCGGCGACTTCCACACTCTCACCCGCCTGCATGATCGAATGCGCCCCTTCATTCGTGCGTGACACGAAGAGACGCGCCGTCCCGTCTCGCGCCATGACCGCCTGATTGAAACTCTCGACGTTCCAGAGCCGGTTCAGCGCGATGTTTTTCTCCAACTGCGCATAGTTGGCGGCGGCCGGTTCAAAGGCGTAGACGCGCTGCGCCCGCTGCGCGGCCAGCAGGGTGAAGGAGCCGATCTGTGCGCCGATGTCCACCACGACATCGCCGGGGTGGATGCTGCCCACGTCGTACTCGTCCAGCAGGATCACTTCCCTGATGATTTCCGCGTCGGCCACGTCGGTCGTCTTTTTGGCGCGCACGTGAATGTCGAGACCCGTGCGCAGACCGAGCACGTAGTCGCTCTTGAGCCAGCCCCGCGCGTCGAGGAGGTAGTGGTGGAAGTTTCTGAATTTCGCCACGACGCGTGGGAGCATTAGCATATCTGCCAGCATACGTCTCACGGATTCCGAACGGCGACCGGCACGCCGCCGGCCACGCATTTAAGCGGGTTCAGGCCGGCTGTCGCACGATTCCGACAATGTTTACACCCGGCATACCGGATGCTACAATCGCCGCCTTTATCAAGATCAAATTCCCGGTGGGATAGCCCTGCTCTAGTCTCTTCACAGGCACATAAACCGGCATTTTTATGCTGATTCCCAACAACCAGTACGCGGACGAAAGCTCCTGGCCGGTCACGCCCATCTTTGTCGTCGGCAGCCCGCGCTCCGGCACATCCATGATCGGCTACTTCATCAGTTCTTCACAACACGTTGCGGACTTCGGTGAGTACACGGCATTTTACCTCACGCACAAGGTTGCGCGAAGTCAGTATCATGCCGTCATCTCGCCTTACAAGGACGAGTATCTTGAGGAACTCGACCGGCACGCAGCGCAGTTCGCCTACGCCAAGACGCGTGAATTGAACCTCCACTATTTCGCGGACGCGACACCCTGGAACCTGCGCATCGTAGATTATCTGGCCGATAAGTTTCCGCAGGCGATCTTCGTCCTGACTCTCAGACACTACTCGGGCGTGATTCAAAGTTTGACCCGCTCATATCAAGAGGGCAGGGCATGGGCGGGCGCGGACATGGCGGCGCGCGCGCGACTCTGGAGTGAAATGTACGCGCATGTCGCCCACCTCCCGGAAGACCGCACGGTCGCTCTCAGCTACGACGCCATGTGCCGCGAGCCTACGGAGACGTTGAACGCGTTCCTGGCGCGCCTCTCGGCAGTCGGTCTGCCGTTTGACGACTTCGACCGGGCTTCGTTCAAGAACAGTTATGCGACGACCGGCAAGCGACCCACCATCGCAGCGGCAGAGGAAGGGGCAGGTGAAGGCTTCGTCTTCCGTTCCATCCCCTCCTTCGACGCGGTGCAATGGACGGATGAGATTCAGCGTCAGGTCGAAGAGCACGTACGCGAAACCGATTCGCTGCTCGGCCGAAAGTTCCCCCATCATAGACGGACGCCCGCAGGCTGGTTGTACGGCGAAGCCGCGCCCGTCGTCCGTCAGGAAGAACAACCTTTGCCCTCCGCGGGCGGCGAGGTGATGAATATTGTTAGCTGAAATCTTCCCAACCAATGTCTCTATCGAAGAGATCGAAGTCTCGGCGCGCAACCTCGACCCGAAGCGCGCGGCGGCCATCTTCGAGCAGTATGGGTGCGTCGTCGTGCGCGGCCTGATGAGTCAGTATCTCGACGCGGTCAGGCGTGACATAGAGATGGCCGTCGAGCAGGCATACCGGCTGCTCGGTGAAGCAGAGGCGGCCGACGAAGGATGGCGAACGCCGGACGGCAGCCTGTTCCTGCCCGCGCGGCACGGCGCGCCGCGCGACAGGCAGATCATGGTGCTCGGCCTCAACTATCATACCAGCGCCGCTTTCTTCCTCTCGGCGCTCGACCCGCTGCTGCTGAACATCGTCGAGGCAATTCTCGGCCCCGCCGTAGAACTCTTCGAAAACGGTCACTGCATGTATAAGGAGCCGAACGGCGGCCACCCGAAGTACCTGCATCAGGACAGCGCCTATTACGAGCATCGCCTGGGAGGGCCGGTGGCCGTACTAAACTACGCCGTTGATACCGGGCTTACTAACGGCGCGCTCTACGTCGTGCCCGGCTCACACTGTGCGGAAACGCTCACACACGTCGATTCCTTCACGCACCTCGCGCTGCGCGAGGACGAGTGGCCCTGGGAGCGTGCGCTGCCCATCATCGGGAGCGCGGGCGACAGCATCTTTTATCACTACCGCATCATCCACGGCTCGCAGGAGAACCGTTCGCCCGAGCCCCGCCCGGTCTTTATCCATCGCTATCGTCACCCGGACGACTACGTCACATTCGGCGGCGCGACGACCAGTAAGCGCGCCGAGACGCAGAAACGTATTGCCGCTTCATCCAAGAGCGGGCAGAAGGGACTGATGGTGCGCGGCTTTCGTCTGCTGCAAAAGTAATCACGGGGGCGTGCCCGGCCAATCGACCGCAGGTGACAAATGAACGAACTTGCCTGAGCGGACGGAGAACGGACGACGACAGAATTTGCTTTCTCAGGAAGGCAAGCCGATGCGCCGCAGCAGGGCTGTGAATCTCTGATCGGCGCGGAGGCTGTCGAATTCAGGATTGACTTTCAACCATCCCAGCCATTCATTACGTGCGTCGGCCGCCTTATCGAGCCACTCGAAAGCGTTATCTTTGTCGCCGAGGCCGGTGTAAATCAGCGCGATGCCGTAGGGCGGAACATAGTTACTCTTCGATTGATCCTTCAACTCTCCGAGCAACTCGCGCGCCTGATCCGTCTGATTCGACAACGCGTAGGCGTGTCCCAAAAATCCGAGGGTGAGCGGCCTTTCCTTCACCTGCCGCGTGTGTTCTATCTGCCGGATGGCTTCCTCGTACAAGCCCTGCTGCCCGTACGACTCCCCGAGCAGCGTATGAGGCGGCCAGTAGTGCGGGTCGATCTCAAGCGTCCACTGAAACTGCTTGACGGCCATTTCATACTGGCGTGTGTACAGATAATACCAGCCGAGATGCAGGTTGCTGCCGGGGTCGAGCGGGTCTAAGTCGAGAGCTATTTGACTCTCACGATAAGACTCTTCAAAGCGTCCCATCGCGAGCAGGAAATGCGAGTACCAGTGATGCGCATGGGGATACTTCGGATTAAGCGCGACGGCGTGTTTGAATTCACGTTCAGCCCCTAACCAATCCCAATCGTGGACGAGTTTGACGCATGCCAGAGACGTGTGCGCTTCGGCCAGCGTGTCGTCGATCTCCAGAGCCTTCAGAGCCGCCGCCCTGGCCTTCGGCATCATCTCGTTGGGCGGTCGAATCCCGTAAAAATCCAGCAACACATAGGAGTCCGTCAAGCCCGAATAAGCCAGCGCAAAGCCGGGGTCAGCCTCTATCGCCTGCTCGTAGTATTCGATAGACTTCTCGTAACCCTCCTCCGTCTGCTTATTCCAGTTGTAGCGACCTTTCAGATAAAGCTGGTACGAATCGGCGTTCTCGGTTTTGTGTGTGGTCAGCCGCCGATGCTGCTCTTTCGTTAGCTTCAGGCGTAGTTTTTCAGAGATCGCGCTCGCTATCTCGTCCTGCAAAATAAGGATGTCCGACACCTTCCGGTTATACTGCTCACCCCAGATTTGCCACCCGCTCTCAACCTCAACCAGTTCTGTCCTGATAATCAGACGATCCTGAGCCTGGAAGATTTTGCCGACCAGCACCACGCGCACGCCTAACATGCGTCCGACATCCTGCGGAGGCTGATCCTGATATTTACAAAAATAGATAGTGCTGCACGCCATCACGCGAATCTGCGTGAGCAGCGAGAGGGTGTTGATGATGCTTTCTGTGATCCCGCGCGCGAGATATTCGGCGTTCGAATCGTCGGTCTCGTTATAGAACGGCAGGACGGCGAGGGATTCCGTGCCCTCCATGTAGTGCTTGACGCGTTTCGCACCCGAGACGGCGGCGGCCGCGACGGTCGGCGCTTCGAGGTCGAGCGCCACGCCTATTCTCGGTGTCTCGTTCACCTTAACGGCGAATCTATAGCCGCGCCTTGGGACGTTCTCGATGTAGGAACGCCCATCGGGCGTCTGACCGAGTACTTTGCGTAGCGTGAAGATGTTCTGCGCCAGAGTGCTCTCTTCGACGTGAGTGTCAGGCCAAACTCTTGCCAGCAACTCCTCTTTGCTCACCGTTCTTCCATGATTTTGGATGAGCGCCAGCAACGTCTCAAACGCCTTGCGCGTCAACGGTACACTCTCGTCCCCGCGCAGCAATAAACCCTCGGCTCCGTCTAAGCGAAACGGCCCAAAATGATAGATGAGATCGCCCATCGTTATGTTCAGGGGAATTAAGACGCAGGGGCTCGACCCGAACAGCGCAAGAGAAACAGGCTGTTCGAGTGCCACGGCAATTAGTTAAAAACAGCAAGCTGACGAACTGTCAGCTAAATGAAATTATCAAGTATTTGGCGCTGAAAGAGCCGGCGCGGTGTGCCGCAAAAGCGATGCAAATATAGAAGTTACACAGATAGGATGAGCGAATGCCCGGCCACCTGCGAATCCGTGCGGGCGGGACTATTCATTTGAGACAAGCCACATTCATTAGAGAACCGTTATAGGTAGCCGTCGGCCACTGGATCAGGATAGACCGGTGAGTAATCAAAAGTATACGCACTACGGGCACTGATATTTGATTGATTTTAGCAGTGAAGCATTTTCCTTCGGCGCAGGCGGCAGGCTATTCTCGTTTTGCTCCGACTTAAAGGCAGGGAGGGACGAGTTTGAGCTTGGCCTTTATCACATTTGCAAGAACTCAAATAATTTAAAGTGCCTTGCAACTTTCTGAGCAGCACTTGAGCGGATGATAAAATAAAAGTTAGACAAAAGCAACAATTTCGTTAATTTCAATTCCGCAAGGGGATTGTTTTGAGGTGGAGTTGTAAAAACAGGTGTGGCGGTATCGCCCGGCTTCACTACGATCAGGCAAATCTCGTGAGGTCTGAAGCGTGACGGAGCGTTGGTGGCGATGGCGTCCCACGTAATTCGAGTCGAGTGAGCGACGCGACGGGGCGCGACTTAAAAGAGTCGCGCCCCGTCGCGTCGCCCATGTCGAAAGTGGTCGTGGGGAAATTTTAGCAGGTGGCGGCGACGGACTTTTCCTCCGGAGAGTTGTCGAACTCTCTCTTGCTGTTGCTCAAACCGTACTTCTTGAGCAGTGCGAAGAAAGCTCGCCGGTCTTTTTGCGCCGTGCGTGCTGCCCGGCTGATATTGCTGTCGCAGTGATGCAGCATCTCTGTGAGGTAATCGCGCTCGAACGACTCGATCATACGAGCCTTTGCCTGGTTGAACGGCTCCCTGACAGGCGCGGCCGGGCGCGGCGTATCGGTCGTCAGGTGTACGTCGTGAGCGCGCACAACTGCTCCCGTAGCCAGCACGACCGACTGCCGGATGATGTTCTCCAATTCACGCACGTTGCCGGGCCAGGAGTATGACATCAACTTCTGTGCGGCATCATGCGAGAGGCGCGCCGCCGGGCTGCGATACTCATGCGCGGAGGTCTTCAGGAAGTGCGTCGCCAGTGAAACGATATCCTCACGGCGTTCCCTGAGAGAGGGAAGGGGCAGGGAAACGACCCGCAGGCGATAGTAAAGGTCTTCTCTAAACTTACCTTCGCGCACCTTTTGCAGAAGGTTCTGGTTGCTCGCCACGATGAGCCGCGTGTCCGACTGCCGGAAGCCTGTAGCTCCGAGCGGTCTATACTGGCGATCCTGTAGGAAGCGCAGCAGTTTGACTTGCGCCGGCAGCGGCAGCGAGTCTACTTCGTCAAGGAACAGCGTGCCGCCTTCGGCCTCGGCTATGAGACCACGGCGCGCCTGCTTTGCATCGGTGAAGGCTCCGGCCTCGTGGCCGAACATCTCGCTCTCGAAGAGTTCGGGGGGAACCGAGCCGCAGTTAACGGGGACGAAAGGCTTGTTGGCGCGCGGGCTAAGATAGTGTATGGCACGCGCGCACATCTCTTTACCCGTCCCCGTCTCGCCGATGAGCAACACGGTTGCGTCGCAGGCTGCCACGCGCGGAATCTTCTCCACCTCGCGGAGGAAGGCCGGGGCGTTGCCGATGAATTGTCGCATGCCGAACCGGGACATCAGGCTCAACTTAACCTGCTCCACCTCGTTCTGGCTGTTGACGACCAGCCGCAGCAACCGTTGCGCGCGCATGAGCAGATCGTTCAGGTTCATCGGGGCGAGGATGAAGTCATCAATCTCGGGCAAGAGGACTTCTTCTATGCGGTCGCTCTGCTGCCGGTAGTACAGGAGGACGGGAATGTCGTTGGACTCGTTACGCTTGCAGGTGCGTAAGGCTTCGAGTAGCCGTGGGAGTTCGGCGCAGGTGGCGCTGAGCAGGACGAGTCCCGTCTGCGCATCACGGAAGGCATCGCGCAAAGCCTCTTCATCGAAGATAACGCAGCGGTAACCCGCAGACTGTAAAGTGCTGACCGCATCGGATAACAACTCCGGCTCAAAGATGCCGCGCATGATGTGGATCGTGTCACGCGCGCTCGTCGTGGACTGCTCTTCCACCCGGTTATTTTCGGTCATATTCCTCATATCAGTTATTCCCTGCAAGTCTAACCTCCCTTTAAAGAGCGCCGGGTCGCCGGCAGATATCCAAGCAATAAGTGGTGTGGGGTGCTGTGGCGCAGCAAGTTTTAACGAATTGAGTTCGTTGCCTAGAGTGTCGTACGGGAAAGGTAACAGTCGCCTTAACAGTTAGTCGCCGCGCATGTAATCGCGGCTTACCCTGACTGCCCGAGCGGTCTTGAAATAAAGATGATGAGCCTCATTAAAGCTCTCAAATTACAATTAACCAGCCCCGCATATTTGTAC
>DATCWB010000515.1:0-3357 GCA_036566625.1 Pyrinomonadaceae bacterium | reverse complement strand
ACGGACGCGGGCGCGGCGGCGGCGCGGCGCGTCGGCGAACTCGTCAGCGTCCACGTCATCCCACGCCCGCACGGCAGCGTTGACGATGCCTTGCCCGTCGGCAACGACAACTAGAACAGCGACGAGTGACAAGTGACGAGTGACAAGTTAAAACAAAGAACTTGTCCTGATTCCTGCTCGTCACTTGTCACTCGTCACTTGTCACCGGTTTCTTATGATTATCGCGCGCATACTCGGCACGGTGGTCGCGACGCAGAAGGATGAGCGGCTCAAGGGTAAGAAACTCCTGATCGTGCGTCCGCTGAACCTCGACGGGTCGGACACGAGCGGTTTCGTGATCGCCGTGGACACGGTGGGCGCGGGATTCCACGAGCGCGTGCTGGTCGTCGCCGGTTCGAGCGCGCGCCTCGCCGAGGGCATGAAGGACGCGCCCGTGGACGCCGCTATCGTCGGCGTGATTGACACGGTGGATTACGTCAACGACTGAAAGCGGTCGGCCGTCAGCTTAGACACAGAGCGAACGCTCCGCGTTAAGGCTTATGGTGTTGATAGACGGTGGTTGATAGCTGAATAGCTTCTTATGCAACTGGCGCGCGTCATCGGAACGGTCGTGGCGACCGTGAAGAACGATTCTTTGGAAGGGCGCAAGCTCCTCGTCGTCCAGTCGCTCAATGCGCGGCTCGAACCGCAGGGCGCGCCGCTCGTCGCGCTCGACGCCATCGGCGCGGGCACGGGCGAGCTGGTCATGTGGTGTCGGGGCAAGGAGGCGAGTTTCCCGTTCCGGCGCGAAGACACGCCGACCGATTGCACTATTATCGCCATCGTGGATTCTGATGGACACGTCACACGGGAAGGCATAAGTAAAAGATGATTCTCGCGCGAGTGATCGGGAACGTGGTGGCGACGCAGAAGAACGAGCGTTACGCGAACGCGCGCGTGATGTTGTGCCAGCCCGTGAGCCTCGAAGGAGAAGAGATCGGCGCGACCCTGATTGCGCTCGACTCGGTAGATTCGGGCGTCGGCGACACGGTGCTCATCGTGCAGGAAGGTTGGGGCGCGTCCACGGCGGCGACGAAGGAAGCGGGCGCGGCCATTGATTCGGCCATCGTGGGCGTTGTGGATTACATAGATTTGTTGGCCGAAGAGAAGACAGGAGTGAAACGTTGAGCGCGAAAGAGCAAGACCCGGTTCGTTCGCTGGCAGAGCGCATCGCCGGCCGCCTCGCGAAAGACGGCGCGCCCGAAAGCCCCGCGTCTCACGCGCGGCGAGACTCTGCGGGCGCGAACGTCGGCGACGAGCTGGCCGCGCTGCGCGCTTCGATTTCCGAGATCGGGCAGCGGCTAACTCAAATCGAATCGCACGTCGTCAACGGGAAAGACGCGCCGCGCCAGCCCGCACGCTCCGCCCCGGCGCGCGAACAGCAGCCGTCTCAAGTTCGTTCGTCGCAGCGTGACGACGCCCCCACGCAGGCTGCCGGCCACCCGCAGCGCTGGCTGAGCGGCACATACGTCCCGGCGGTGCATCCGAGCGACGAGCGTTTCGGCATTGACGAGGCCGTATCGGAGTTGGTCGAATTCTTCGAGCGCGAGAAGGTGTGCAATGTCGAACCGGGCGGCAAGCCCTGCGACCATTGCGGCATGTGCAGCTCGCGCGGGTTCTGACGTTCCGATAACGCCGACGCCTTGGCCGTGTTGTTGATGAAAAAACCGCAGGCCGCTTTCACCATTGAAAGCGGCCTGCGGTTTTTGCTCGTGCGCTCTTGATAAAGATGCGCGATCGCGCGCCTGTCTATCCTACTTGGTGTTTCCCTGATCGCGGCGCATCGTGTTCGGGTCGAAGCGCGGGGCCTGGCGCGCGCCCTCTTCGGCCTTGAAGTAAGGCTCTTCCTTGAAGCCGTAGAGCTTGGCGGCGAGCACGGTCGGGAAGCTGCCGCGCGTCGTGTTGTAGTCCTGCGCCGCCGTCGTGTAGTCGTTGCGCGAAGTCGCCAGGCGGTTCTCCGTCCCCGTCAGTTCGTCCTGCAACTTCAAAAAGTTCTCGTTCGACTTCAACACAGGGTAGTTCTCTTGCAGCGAGAGAAGCCGCCCGATGGTTCCGCCGAAACTGTTGTTGGCGGCGATGATCGCTTCCTTCTGTTCCGGCGATTTGTCTCCGCCCTCGCCCTGCGGCTGTGCGGCCGTCGCGTTCAACAGGCGCGAACGCGCCTCCGCGATCTGCCCGAAAACTTCCTGCTCCTGCACGCCGGCCGATTGCGCCGCCGCCACCAGGTTCGGAATCAAATCCGCGCGCCGCTGCAACTGGTTTTCCACGCCCGCCCACTTAGCCCTGACGTTCTGCTGCTTTGATTGCAGTGTATTGTAGCCGCACCCGCTGGCCGTCATTGATACAAAGACCACGAAGGCCAACATCAAAAATCTTCTCTTATTCATTACTCTCTCCTTATTCAATTGAAAAATAGACAGCCCGGAGATCACCAACAGGCAATTTTTGATCCCCTATTTCCCCGCGCTTAATCTCAACTCATCAACCGCCTCGGTGACGATCTCGATCTGCGCCAGATACGAGGCGAACAACTCGTGCGCCTCTGCGTCCGACGCGGCCTGCGCGCCCGTCTCGCGCAGGGCGAAGATGCGCTCGAACGGGTCGGGGTTCAGCCCGAAATGTTTAACCGCCGCGCGTACGCAATCATGCTTCAAGACAGGCGGCTCTTTGATGCCGTGCAGCATCAGCGCGGGCGCGAACAGCACGGCGAAGCTCGTCAAACTCTCGCCCATCAAATCGGTCAACTTCTCGACCGAAACCGACGCCGGGATGTAGAGCCGCCGCAGTTGAATCAACTTGCTGCGCAACTCATACTCTGTCTGGTGACGCAGGTTGTGATCATGTATTACGAGATCGGTGAACGGATCGTTTCCGTAGAGCACGACGCGCGCGCGCTGCATCTGGTGAAACTCAATCGGAAAAACGTCGGCCGCGTCGCGCAACTCTTCCGTCGTGAAATAGACCGGGAGCGGATGACCCAGCCGCCGCCACTCGCGCAAAGGTGCCTGTGCCTGTCGCAACTCCTCGGGCGTGATGCGCACGAGCGCGATCAGCAGGTTATAGTCGGAACTCTGGTCAATATGATCGCCCGCCGCCGCCGATCCGTACAACACCACCGACGCGAGGTTCTCGCCGTGCGTCGTTCGCAGGTCGCCGATCAAATGATTGAAAGCCTCTTGCGCTACCTTGTTAGCCATCAGCACTCCTGCCTGAATAATGAACGATGAACGCGGAACGATGAATTAAAAACTCCTCGCCAAATTCTTTCATTCATCGTTCATCATTGCTTTACCAACTGCCGCCCGAGCCGCCGCCGCC
>DATCWB010000514.1:0-3983 GCA_036566625.1 Pyrinomonadaceae bacterium | reverse complement strand
CGCGCGCCGCGCCCCACGGCGACGCGCGCCGTTCGACGTTTCCACCCGCAGGCTCGTCGTCACGGTTGGCGCGGTTTTCGTGGGCGGCTCGACGTTGGCGGCGATAAACTGCTTCAACTCCGGCACGAATTTTCGCGCCTCTTCGACCGAAGGCATTTCCACTGCGAGCAACGTTTCGGGCACGCCCGCGCGCGCGGGCATCGCGGCGAACATCAAACGCGCCGTCATCAGCGCGTCGGCGTGCGACTTGATGAACTCGTACAACGCCAGCCACTCGGTGGGCGCGCCGCCGCCTTCGAGGCCGAACGGTGCGAGCAGTTGCGTGAACTCCTGTGAGTTGGCGTGTCGCCCGACCGCGCGCATCTCCGCATAGACGCCATAAGCGTCGGCCGACAGCAACGAGTCGAATGCCACGGAGGGACTCTTCTCGGCCGCGGGCGTTTGCGTCGTCGTTCCGGCGGCGGCGGGTCGCGTGGGCTTCGGGGCGGGACGCTGCGCATGGACGAAGGGCGCGAGCAACAGCGAGACGGCGACAACGAGCGACGCGCCCCTGTGGCGCACGGCAGGAGGGAGGTACTTCATGCTGGTGATTCCTTACGTCGAATAACGGCTCTCAAGATTAGTGGCGATAGGGAAATCGCGGAGCGCGTCGGAATTATGACAGGAGAGAGGGAAAAGATAAATGATGAAGCAGGAACGAGGAACGGAAGAGATAAAGACAGAATTCAGAAGACAGAATTCAGAAGGAGGACTGATGCATGTTTTATTCCGACTCCTGTTTTCTGAATTCCGACTCCTGCTTTATTCATCGTTCCTACTTCATCGTTCTCTTCTTATGCTTTTTCCAGCCCGGCGTATTTTTCGATCAGCTTCTTCTGGCCGAAGCCGGGGAAACTGATGGTGAGTTTGGCGGCGTCGCCCGTGCCTTCGCGGCGCAGGACGAGACCGCGCCCGTACTTAGAGTGGCGGACGTGCGTGCCTGGCGCGAAGCCCGCATCATTGGAAGACGACGCGGACGCGGTCGCCTGTTTGCCGCCCGCATCGGCGCGGCGTTTGATGACCGGCGGCGGCGCGGCGGCGGGGCGCGGGTTCACCTGCTGCCCGCGCTGGCGAAAGAACTCCGCGATGGAATCCGCGCTGTTGTAGGTCTTGCCCTCGTAGGGTTTCGCCGGGCGCGTCTCGCCGCCCGTCTGACCTCTGAGCGCGCGGGCGGCGTGCGCGTTCTCCAGCCGGTCGGAACTGCGCGCGAACGAGAGCCATGAGGGGCCGCGCGACAAATCTTCCATCAGGTCGAACGGCATCTCGTTCAAAAACTGCGAAGGCTCGGAGGCCAACTCTTCGCCGTACACGCGTCGCTTCATCGCGTGCGTCACGTAGAGAAACCGCTCGGCGCGCGTGATGGCGACGTAGCACAGACGCCGCTCCTCTTCGAGTTCGGCCGGGTCTGTGGCCGAGCGCGAGTGCGGGAACAACCCGTCTTCGAGGCCGACCATGAAGACGAGCGGAAACTCTAAGCCCTTCGCCGAGTGGACGGTCATCAGCGTGACGGGCGCGTCGCGCTTGTACTGGTCGGTGTCCGAGACGAGCGCGGCGGCGTCGATAAAGTCGCGCAGGCCGCCGCCTTCTTCGCGGTCGTAATCCACGGCGGCGTTGACAAGTTCCTGCAAGTTCTCCAGCCGCCCCTCGGCCTCTTCCGTGTTCTCCGACTTCAAAGCGTCCGCATATCCCGAATCGAGAATCGCCGCCTTAACCACCTCCGACGCCGGTTCGCGCTGCGCGACCGAGACAAGGTTCGTGATGATGCGCTGAAAGTTTTTGAGCGACGAGGCCGCGCGCGCCGCGAAGCCCTTGGTCTCCTGCGCCGGGTCTGTGACGATGGCGAGCGTCTCCCAGAGCGAGACGCCGTAGTCTTTGGCGCGGCGGTCGAGTTCGTCGAGCGTCTGCTTGCCGAGTCCCCGCGGCGGCGTGTTGATGACGCGCATGAGTGCGATTGAGTCGTGCGGGTTCATGGCGAGCTTGAGGTAAGAGATGATGTCGCGCACCTCTGCGCGCTCGTAGAACGAGAAGCCGCCGACGATGTTATAAGCGATGTTTGCGCGCCGCATCGCCTCTTCAAAGACGCGCGACTGCGCATTCGTGCGATACAAGACCGCCGCGCGAATCGCGGGATCGACGCGGCGATGTTCCTCCACTTTCGACGCCACGAAACGCGCCTCGCCCTCCGCATCGAAAGCCTGATAGTAGCGGATGCGCTCGCCCGCCGGGTTCGATGTCCACAGGTTCTTGCCCTTGCGCTCCGTGTTCAGCTTCACGACCGCGCCCGCCGTATCGAGGATGTTCTGCGTCGAGCGGTAATTCTGTTCGAGCCGGATCGCCTTCGCCTCCGGGTAGTGCTGCTCGAAGTTCAAAATGTTCGAGATGTCCGCGCCTCGCCATTTGTAGATGCTCTGATCCTCATCTCCGACTACGCAGACGTTCTGCTGCTTTTCGGTGAGGAAGCGGATGAGGGCGAACTGGAGGCTGTTGGTGTCCTGATACTCGTCGACGAGGATGTAGCGGAACTTGTCGTTGTAGTGGTCGCGCACCTCTTTGTTTTTGCGCAGGAGGCGGACGGCCTTGATCATCAGGTCGTCGAAGTCGAGCGCGTTGTTGTTGACGAGGCGTTCTTCGTAGAGGCGGTAGACACGGGCGATGGCGGCGCGTTTTTCGTCGCCGTATTCGACGCGCGCCGCGTAAGTGTCGGCGTCCGTGCCGCTGTTCTTGGCGTGGCTGATGGCGGATTGCACCTGCCGCGCGCCCATCCGCTCGGAGTCCAGCCCCAAATCTTTGATGGCGGCCTTGACGATGCGCGTCGAGTCGTCCTGATCGTAGATGGTGAAAGAGCGCGTGTGCCCCTCTTCAAGTTTCTCGATGTCGCGGCGAAGGATTCGCACGCACAAGCTATGGAAGGTGGAGATGAGCGGCGCGCTTTGGAGACGCTGCTCGGCGAGGAGTCGCTCGACGCGCTCGCGCATCTCGCCCGCAGCCTTGTTCGTGAAGGTGACGGCGAGGATGTGGTAGGGTGCGATGCCGCGCTCGGCGATGAGGTAGGCGATGCGATGCACGATGACGCGCGTCTTGCCCGAACCCGCGCCCGCCAAGATCAAGAGCGGCCCCTCCGTCGTCGCGACGGCGACGCGTTGTTGTTCGTTGAGTCCTGAAAGAAAGTCCATATCAATAGTGACGAGTGACGGGTGACGAGTGACGAGATTAAGACAAGCGGATTTAACTTGTCACTCGTCACTCGTCACTTGTCACTTGATTAGTTTTTGTACCGCCTTGAATTGCTCGTGTGCGGCATCGCGCATGAGTTCGAAGAGAGCCATTTCGATGGAAGAGGGGAGCGCGCCGGATTGTTGCATCTTGGCGAGTCCGGCCTGACGATTGTGCGCGGCGCGCGCCGTGATGCACTCGGTCAGGAGATGCACGCCGTAGCCGCGCGCGAGCAGGTCGTGCGTGGTCTGGTTGACGCAGACGTGCGCTTCGAGGCCGCAGACGAGCACTTGTCGCGTGCGCAGGCGATGGAGTTCGCCCGTGAAAGCTTGCGCGCCGCAGGAACTAAAGGCGGTCTTCTCGATGGGTTCGAGTGCGGCGGGCAGCACGGCGCGAATCTCGCCCGCGGTGTGCCCCAGTCCCTTCGGGTATTGTTCGGTGACGAGGACGGGGACGTTCAGGAGTTGCGCGGCATGCGCCATGAGGGCGATGCGCACGGCGACCTCCGCGAAGTCGGAGATGGAGGAGCGAAACGCATCCTGCATGTCTATGATGACGAGCGCGGTTGCAGCTGCGTCGAGCGTATTTGCGTGTAGCATTCGTTGAAAACCTTTCGGGCAGACATTTAAGCACAGGGAAAACTGAAAGGGAAAAGGGGAAGGGTGAGGGGGGTTGCGGGCGCTGTCGCGCGGCTCAACGCGCCGGGTTCGGCAGCACGAAATCGTTGATGC
>DATCWB010000513.1:0-2862 GCA_036566625.1 Pyrinomonadaceae bacterium | reverse complement strand
CAAGTCGGAAGAGGGCGCGCGTCTCTTCGCCGAAGGTCTCTACGAGCGTGGGCGCAACAGCAGGGCGGCGGGGCGGCGGTAGCCCCGCAAACGCGCGCGACGCCCGCGCCGACGCCGGACAAGGAGAAGGTAAAGGAAGTGGCGGCGACCGCAGAGTCGCTCGTCACCGAGTTTGAAGTCAACGGGTTGAAGGTGCTCGTCAAGCGGCGTGCGGGGAGTTTGTCGGTGTCGGGCGGGTTATTCCTGCGCGGCGGCGCGCGCAACGTGACGGCGGAGAACGCCGGGATCGAAGCCCTGATGCTCGACGCCATGTCGGAAGGGAGCGCGGCCTTTCCCCGCGAGCGTCTGCGCAAGGAACTGGCGCGGATGGGATCGTCCATCAGCTACGGCCTGAGCTACGACTACTCTGTGCTCTCCTTCGCCTCGACGCGCTCCAACTTCGACCGCTCGTGGGAAATTTTCACGGATGTCGCGCTTCGCCCGCAATTTGCGCCCGACGACGTGCGGCGCGTGCAGAATCGTCTCATCATCTCGCGGCGCGACGACACGGACACGCCCGACTCGTTCATCGAAGTGCTGCAATCGCGCGTCGCCTACGCCGGACACCCTTACATGAACGACCCGGACGGCACGGAGCAGACCCTGAGCCGCCTCTCGGTCGAAGACCTGCGCCGCTACCACACGCAGATGATGCAAACCTCGCGCCTGCTGCTCGTCCTCGTCGGCGATCTGGACGCCGCGAAGGTGCGCGCCGAGATCACCGCCTCGTTCGGCAAACTGCCGCGCGGCGATTACCGCCCCTCGCCGCTGCCGCCGCTGGCCTTCAAGTCCGCGACCGTCGACGTGACGCAGCGCGCCATCCCGACCAACTACATTCAGGGCGTCTTCGCCGCGCCGCCGCTCTCTTCCGAAGACTATTACGCGATGCGCGTCGCCTCGTCGCTGCTGCAAGACCGCGTGATGGTGGAAGTGCGTTACAAGCGCAACCTCTCTTACGCGCCGGAGGCGTTCCTGCGCACGCAGGGCGCGAACCTCGGCGGCATCTCCGTCTCGGCCGTTGACGCCAATCAGGCCGTCAGCGTGATGCTCTTCGAAATCTCGAAGATGCAGCGCGAAGCCGCGCCCGACTCCGACATCGCAAGCGTCATCTCGGGCTTTCTCACGCGCCACTACATGGGGCAGGAGACGAACGCCGCGCAGGCCGGCGACCTCGCCATGTACGAACTGATCGGCGGCGGCTGGCGCAACTCCATCACGTTCCTCGAACGCCTCCGCGCCGTCACCCCGAAGGACGTGCAGCGCGTCGCGCAAAAGTACATGCACAACCTGCGCTTCGTCGTCCTCGGCGACCCGGCGCGTATAGACAAAAACGTGTTTACGGTTCTACTGGGCGAGTGAGCCACGGGGGACGAGAAAAGGTAAGGGCGAAGGGGTAAAGGTTAAAACCGGAAACGGGGCGCAGCATCGAATGGCTGCGCCCCGTTTTTCTTGTCTTCAACCTTCCCCTTTAACCCTTACTCTTTCCCCTGCCGCTTTTACTTACCGGCGAAACTCGTTGATTAGTTTCTGGTAGAGTTCGGCGTCGAGCGGTCGGAGCAGACGGCTCTGATCGAGGGCGGCGTTGCGGTCGCCGATTTCGAGGTAGGTCATGCCGAGGTTGTAGAAGGCTTCGCCGAGGTCTGGGCGCAGGCGCGCGGCCTGCCTGTAGGCGGCGATAGCTTCGCCGAAGTTGCTGGCGTAGTAGTAGGCGTCGCCGAGTTTGTTGTAAGCCTCGACGGAGTTGGGGCGCAGGCGCAGGGCCTGCTGGTAAGCGCGAATCGCCTCGCTCATCTTGCCCTGTTTGACTTTGCAATAGCCGACCTGTATCCACGCCTCGACGCGGTTCGGATTTTTGTTGACCACCTGCTCGAACGACCCCAGCGCGCCATCGTAGTTCCCGAGCCACAGAGAGTTCAGCCCGTTCTTGTACCACCAGTCGGCGGAGGCTTCGCCGCCCGGCGTGTTGCGGTTGCGCGCGGCGAGCGCGCCGTAGGTCGTGAGCTTGTCGGGCTTGAGCGAGGAGAGCCGCGCGGAGGCGAGCGCGAGGTTGATGTTCTGCCCGTTAGTGACCTTGACGGTGACGACGCCGACCACCTGCCCGCGATAATTGAAGACGGGGCTGCCGCTGTTGCCGTGCGAGATGGGCGCGGTCGTCTGGATGATCTTGCCGAGATTCGGCACTTCGCGCACGGCCGAGACGATGCCGTCCGACACAGACCCTTCGAGGCGCAGAGGGTTGCCGATGACGAACACTCCCTCGCCCTCCTCCGGCAAACTGTTCGTCAACTCGATGATGCGCGTGCGCTCGTGCGGCACGTCCACGCTGAGGACGGCGAGGTCGGCCTCTTCGTCGAAGGCGAGCGCGCCCTGCGAGGCGTAGATTCTTCCTTTGCCGTCGAGCGTCTTCACCTCAACGCGGCGCGCGCCCTCGACGACGTGCAGGTTGGTCAACACTTGGCCGGGGCGGATGAAGAAACCGCTGCCGCTCAAAAGCGGCTCGCCTTTCGCGTCGTAGGTGACGATGGCGACGACCGAAGGCTTGACGCGGCGGACGAGTTCGGGCAACGACTCGGCCTGCGGCGTCTGTTGCGCGCGCGCCACTCCGAGCGCGCACGCGAACAGGCAGAGCAGCAACAGCCAGCGGGGCAGGGGGGGAAGTTGGCTTTTCGGCATGGCTTTAATTCCGGGCGAGGGTAGACGGCGACGGTTATCTTGCGCTACGGACGGCGCAGCGTAAATCTATGTACGAATTGTCTGAGAGCTAAGTTTGGGCTGACTTAATTCTTTAGGCGGAGACTGTCGAGGAGTGCCTTGTTCGACGAG
>DATCWB010000512.1:0-9988 GCA_036566625.1 Pyrinomonadaceae bacterium | reverse complement strand
ACCCAAGAGAGCAGACTACGTTCTTTACGCCCAGCCACACCTCCCACTTGCGGTCATTGAAGCCAAACAAGCTAAATTCTCTGTCAGCCACGGTATGCAACAGGCATTGACCTATGCGGAAGTGCTTGATGCTCCATTTGCTATCAGCTCCAACGGCGAGGGCTTCCTGTTGCACGATAGGACTGGCATCACAACACCTGTGGAACGTGAGCTAGCGCTGGACGATTTCCCCCCGCCCGATGAGTTGTGGGGTCTCTACCGGCGATGGAAAAGTCTCGCAGAACCAGCCGAGCTTCAACTGATTGAACAGCCATACTTCACCGACGCCAGTGGCAGGGAGCCGCGCTACTACCAGCGAATCGCCATCAACCAAGCCACCGAGGCCATAGCTAAGGGGCAGCAGCGCATTCTGCTGGTCATGGCTACCGGCACGGGCAAGACTTACACCGCATTCCAGATCATCTGGCGCCTGTGGAAAGCCAAGGCCAAGAAGCGCATTCTTTTCCTCGCGGACCGCAACATCCTGGTTGATCAAACAATGCAGCAGGACTTCGCGCCCTTCGGTGAGGTCATGCACAAGATCACAAATCGCGAGGTCAAGAAAAACTACCTTCGCCACAGGCCATCCGCCTTCACAACTGCCCCTCGCTATGCTCTGGCGGACATCAGGATGCTTCGTTACAAATGAGGGACTGCGAACATGAGCCCTTGGATTACAGTTTTTAGTACCGTTGTGGGCGTCCTGCTCGGCGGCGGACTAGCCTGGTTTAACTCCCGGTTCCAGTTACGCTACCAGGAAAACCGTGACAGGAAGAAGCTTATCCTGAGCAAGCTGGAGGAGCTTTATGAAGTCATTTCGCAGTTCAGGCTAGCTTACAGAGCATTATCAAAAGATCACATGACAACCCTCCCGGCAGGAGAGCCGATGGGAGACATTGATGTGCCACCTCTCCCGACAGAGAGACTTCAGATGCTGGTCGGCATCTATGCGCCCGAACTATATACCCACCTCGAACTAGTATTGAAAAGCCGGGAAAATTATGGCTTCGTTTTTATGCGCAGGGTGGGGTTGGAGAGGCAAAGCGAAACGGCCATCAAGCAGTTCATATCTGACGCACTGGCCGAGGAGCAGCACGTGATAAGAGCTTGTGAGGCGATGCAGAAAGAGATAGTCGCCCTATCTAAAAAGTACATCTGAATAGGCAATTCCGGTAAGCTGCCATCTACCGCTTATAGCCTCTCCGCCAGACCAATTCGATTATTGGTGCGCCATGAGGGCGAGGTTTGACGATGAATCACAAAGAGTACATGGATGCGTTTAAACGCGAGACTGAGGTCCTCTCTGAGGCTGCCTTGACGCGGGCCGTAGACCGAGCGCACGACATCCGAAAATTTGAGATCGAGCTTTACTGGAAGCGGGCAACTTACTTTTGGGCCTTCCTCGCCTTAACGTTGGGCGCGTACTTCACGTTACTCGTGGCGGAAGTCAACGACAAGACTAAAGGAGAGGCGCTGCTCATCGTGTCGTGTTTAGGCGTCGTCTTTTCGGTGACATGGTACTTTGTCAATCGTGCGAGCAAGTTCTGGCAAGAGAACTGGGAGAATCATGTCAACATCCTCGAAGACGCGGTTATCGGACAACTGTACAAGACAGTTCTAAGTGACACTCATCTCAGTTTCTGGCAGTTGACCGGCCCCTACCCGTTTTCAGTGTCCAGGCTAAATCAGATTCTTAGCTTGTTCATTCTTGGCTTATTCCTTTTGCTATTGTCACTAACACTCTTTCGTTACTACTGTTGCTCAACGCCCCCTAATGTATTGGGTATTGTAGTGATTACTCTGACCGCCTTTACCATCGCGTGTTTAGGGTGGTATGGACGTACAGGGTGGTGGGAAGCACGCACAGGGCAAAGGGAAAACCTCGTCGAGGGCCAGCGTCTGACGACAAAACTTCCAGACTAGTTTCCGACATTGGGACTACAATCATGGAGATGCGCGAGTTATTCGCCGGGTACTACCGGCGCTCGGAAGAGGAAATTGTCCGAATGTGGCGAGAGGGCATATTCGTCTTCGATGCCAACGTGCTCCTCAACATCTACCGCTACAGCCCCCCGACGCGTGAGGTGTTTCTGATGATTCTGGAGAAGTTAAAGGAACAAACATGGGTGCCGCATCAGGCGGCTCTTGAGTATCATAGGGGGCGCCCCGCAGTCATTACTCACCAAGCGAAGGCATATGACGAGATATCGAAGTTGTTAAGGGATGCCATTAACCAGTTTAGGAGCAGATATCCCAAACATTCATCAATTGACATTGATCGTCTTACTGCCGACGTAGAGAAAGCAATCGGCGATACTGAAAACACGCTTCAGGAAGCTAAATCGAGACACTTGAAGCTGCTCGACGCCGACGAACTGCTTGAGAGGATAACCAATTTATTCGATGTCCGGGTGGGGGCGCCATACTCCGAGGAGGAATTGAAGAAACTCTATAGGGACGGCGAGGAGCGTTTTAAGCAACGCCTCCCGCCCGGTTACGAGGACGCGAAGAAGCCTGTCCCCGAGAAGTACGGGGACTTTATTCTCTGGTCCCAAGTATTGGACTACGCCGCCGCGGAGAAGAAGCCCATCATCTTTGTCACAGACGACCGGAAGTTTGACTGGTGGCTTGAGCACAGTGGCAGAACAATAGGGCCGAGGCCAGAGTTAGTTCAGGAAATGAAGACGAGAGCCGGCGTTAACTTTCACATGTATGCGTCTGACCGCTTCATCGAATACGCGCAAGAGCTGCTCGAAGTGACAGGACGTGAGGCCGCCGCGGCTGTTGAAGAGATCGCTAAAGTCAGCGTCACCGCGGCGCCCCTCTCGATAGGGAAAGTTCTTAACACAATTTTTTCCTTCATCATTTCTGCACCCGACTACGAAAAGGCTTTAGAACTATACTCCGGACCTCACAGAACTCTGAGTGCATTTATCACAATAGCCGAGCGCCCTCAAACACTCGCCGAGATCAGCCGCGCCATAGCTGCCGACGGCAAGTGGACTGACGCTATACTCACCGGCCTAATAGAAAACAGGTTGATCTACCGACAGGAAGGTTGGCCTAACACATACCACCTCACCCACTACGGCCATACAATCAAAGCGGCCCTCGACCAGTTGCCCTCTGAGGTGAAGGAGGAAGCTTTTCGCGAGAGATGGTTGCAGCGTGAAGAACTGCTCTCCGATGATGGGACTTCAGGTGGCGGGTCCGGCGCCGGTCAATGAGTACCAGGGAAATGATTAGAATTATGTTCACCCGGGCAACGTTATTCATCCATCAGTTTGGGGTTGCTCCTAATACTGTAGGATCTTCTCCCATGCTATCCCTAACTTTTACTTCCTGAGTTTTTGTAGACTGATAGTTACGTTCAAGCTTCTTGCTTGAGCCGAAATGAGTTAAGGCGAAGCTTGCTCCCGGGTATGGTCGGTTTGCTCCATTCTGATCACGTGGATGCCATCGTTGTGGGGTAGATAACTCCGCTCATGGATTTATCTCCGCCGCCTCTCCACCGCGTTTCTCCGAGACAACAGGTGGCCTGCTAATTCCTTCCAGCCAGGTAACCACGGCACCCGCCACTTCCCGACCCGCGTCCTCAGGAGCGACGTCTGGGTCGGCGTTCCAGGAGAAGTGAGAAACCGAAATCTCGCCTATCAAAAGTGGTGGCAGCGATTTCACTGTCCCTTTCTGGAAATTCACGACACACCCGAAGCGGGCGCGGACTCCCTCCGCGAATGTGACTACCTGATAGAGGTCCGCCCTCACCCAGTCGCTGGCCAATTTGTATTTAATGTCCCCGGCGGCCATGGTTTCATTAAAGACCAAGTCCGGGTTCAGCGTCAGGCCGGTGCCCTTGACGGGTACCCTGCGCTTCCTCACCCGCCACCGGCCGGCGAGTGACTCCACCAGAACCCTGCGGAGCCCCTCTTCAATCATCTCAGGCGTCCTGATCAGGAAAGCCCATGAGGCGGCCCCGCCGTGCTCCAGCCCGCGTCCCTGGCCGTCAATGATATGTATGGCCAGGGATACCGCGTCCCGGTAGTGGGCGGTGCGCCTGTCTACGGACACACTCCTGTCCCCAAGGCGCATCTCGCCAACATGATCCATACGCGCGAGGAGCCTCCGCGCCCTCCTCCGGAGTTCGGGGCGGAGCAGGGGACTGCCGGCCACGCCCGCGGCGGCCGCACGTAGCACACGATTAAGGGGCGTGTCAGCGTCGAACTCGTCGAACTCACAGGCGATGACCAACCGACCATCATAGTAAGCCCGCGCCGTTCGGTACAGGTCTACGTGGCCGCGCGCTAGTTGCAGCTCGTCCGTAACGGCCCTGTAGTCCTTGATCAGGTCACGCCGCAACACGCCTTCGAGAGACGCCGTATACCACTCGGCCACCAATTCCCACATTGTCTTATCGACCGCGACGTTCGCCCCCTCCGCGGCCAGCCGCGGGAGGCGACCAGACTTCTCCATCAGGTAGAGGAGGTGCCCGGCGGGGATCTTTGCCCCCACGACGATCTGCAACCCATCGACGGCGATCACACCCACGGCGTCGGCGACCCGCACCCTCCACAGGCCGGGCCGCTCCGGCGTGCAGCGGATGACCGTTCGCTCCTTGTGGGCGTCCACGTCCTCGGGCTTTTCGCCCCACCACGCCTTCCGCGAGGCGAGATTTCGGCCGAGACGTGCGAGCGCCATCGCCTGCGACTCAGTCAGCGCGAGATACCCCTCGGCAGATTCGGTCAGCCGCTCAGTTCGCACCGCCCGCCTCCGGCCAGAATCGCTCCGGCCTGAACTCGACCGCGACGTCGGGCTGGTCGAAGAAGTACTCTTCGATCAGCGGGCCGATCTTCCTCCGCCAGATCTTGAGCAGGCTGGCGGCGTCGAACCCAGACCTCGACATGAAGAAGGTGTGACCGACGGCGTGGTGGCGGTCCAGCCTCGCACGCAACTCGGCGTTTAAAGCCTCGAAGCCCGCGAAGAGGCTCTTCAAGCCATTCTCGTGTCTGGAGTAGAAGCGCTCGAGGATTCCCACGTCGGGCGGACACTCGAAGACTTCGAACCGCCGGCGCAGCGCGATGTCGATACTCCGGATGCTGCGGTCGGCCGTGTTCATCGTGCCTATGAAGAGGAGGTTCTTTGGCAGCCGGAAATCTTTCGTGTAGAGGAGGTCGGCCGGCTTCCGGCGGTACTCGAACAGGTACATCAACTCCCCGAACACCCTGGGCAGGTTGGCGCGGTTCATCTCGTCCAAGAGGAGCACGCGGGTCCGCCCGTCTTTCCGAATATCCCCAGCCATCTCGAGCACCACGCCGTCCACACGCTTGAAGTCGAAGACCCCTGACTTGTCGATCGTCGGACGCAGCCCCTCAATGAACTGCTCGTAACCGTAGCTGGGGTGAAGCTGAACGAGCCTGAACCCGCCCGGCGCGTCTCTGGTGAGGAACCGGGCGATGTGCTCGGCCACCCAGGTCTTGCCGGTGCCTGGGGGACCGGCCAAGACTATCTGCGGGCTCATCCCGCCAGCGGCATCAAGCAGCTCCTCCAGGTCTGCGCGCTCCCAGAGGGTATGCTCCTCAAGCCACTCCATAGTTGGTACCACCGTCGGAGCTACGGCGTCACCGCCGTTCTTGGGTGGCGGCTCCTCTTCAATCTCTGCGCGATCGTAAACCAGCAAAGGCGAGGTCTGATTGCGGAGGGCGGACATCATCCCCTCCGCTGAGGGGTCGGCCGACGGGACGAGACGGCTCTCGACCCACCCCGGATCAAGCTCCTCAAAATCGGTGAGACGGGCGTAGAGGTTGCACCGGGTCTGGGCGAATTCCTCCGGCCGCAGTCCATGATCCACTTCGGACAGGTCGGTGGTAACCTCTTGAAGACGCGTGCGCCAAGCCTCCCCGCGCCTGTAGAGGAAAGCGTAGGTGACCGCCCCGGAGTTCAGCTGGGCGCGGAGCTGGCTGAGCCTTTCGGCTTTCATGCCGGAGGTCTCAGGGTTCCCCAGTCTCCCCCACCAGACCGAGCCGTGGGATTCTGCTATCTGGCGGTGTTTTACGATCGTGTCCGGGTCACGCTCTGGGGACCACTTGAACAGGATATGCGCGACCGGCCTGGCTAATGTTCTATCTTTAAGCTTGGGCACGGCCGACGGCACCTTCCACCAGAGCCAGTCCAGAGTCCACAGGTCAACCGCCAGTTGCTGGGACACGTCGAGGATAACGTCGTTCACGAGCGCGTACATTTCGCCGAACGATGCCCCGTGGTCGAATTTAGGCCAAAGTCCGAGCTGCTCCATCGCAGCCCTGGAAATCTCGTTCCAGACTCCGTATTTTTCGGGGTAGACGACCAGAAGGATCGGGGTGAGGATGGCCTTACTGAGGCCGGGCACAAAGTTGGCCCCGGTCATCGAGGGCACGAGGAAATTCAGGCGCTCGACGATCGGCCGGCCTTCGTCGACAAGGATCGTGAGTGCGTGGCGCAGTCTCTGCATGTCGGTGGTGATTGATCCCTGGTGCCGGTGGATAGATTTCCAGTGCTTATTCTTTTTGAAGGACAGGAAGTCTTTGAAGTCCTCAGCCGTGAGTCGCGAAACATTCTCGGGTGAGAAAATAGGTCCGAAACGCCCTATTACTTCGTCTCTGTCAGCTACAATTTGTGCCAATTCCGGGTCGTCTCCGGATTTTAAGGACGTTAGAAGTTGGCCGAGCACATTTAACGCCTTTGTACGTTGTGAATGTTCGGCTGGCGCTTCAACTTTTTCCATTACTTTTGCCTTTGACAGGCGTAATCTGAGCTGGCGTAGTGGTAGCTTTGATTACGTTCATTAATGAGGGTTCCTGCTGATACGATGCAACTGTCATATTTACAGTAATCGCAGGTGGTAAACAAGATCTATCGGCACTTCAAACGTGATGGCTAACCCGCCGACCGCCGAGGAACAGGTCAGATTTCTGCTGAACATCAAGAGGCTTCTGGAGGGGAGCAGCTTCGTCGCCACTTATAAGCACGCGCTCCTGCTCAGCATAGCTGACGTCTGCGTCGAGCGCGGCGATGACTCCGGCGCGCGGCTGCGTGTTCCGATAGATGTGTTGGCCGAAAAATTCATCACCTACTACTGGCGCCAAGCAATCCCTTACTGCCCGCCGGGGAGAGGCCATGCTGGCGCCGTCCTGAAACAGAGTACCGGCAGACAGGCCGCTATAGTCGGGGCAGTCTCGCTGGCACGAGAGGAGTACGACGGGTCGCTGACACGACTCAGAACGGACACCCAGGCGTGGCGGGCTTTGAAGAGGAGGGTCGCGGAGGTCATCCGTGTAATGCCACTGTGGAAGCTTCAGACGGTCGGCCGGCAGAAGCTCGAGTTCCTGTATGCCGGTGTGAGCGGCGAAGGAGACGTCATCGAGTTGAAGGAGGGGGTCTGCTTCCGCACTTTCTACAGCCTAATTAACGAGTTGGTCAGGAGCGCCTGGCTTCGGTTCGTTCGGAATATAAACGAGAACAAATCGGTGCTCGGCACTGCGTCTGACCTTTCTGACTTCATGTTCGGATCGGGCAGAGTGTCCCTGGAAGTTTATAGGCCCATACTCGTCGAGTATCAGGGCGGCCGCTGCTTCTACTGTCTAAGACCGCTGACGTATAAAAGCGACGTCGATCACTTCATCCCGTGCTCTCGTTATCCGGTGGATTTAGGTCATAATTTCGTTCTTGCTCACAGCACGTGCAACGCAAAGAAGGCCGATCGGCTGGCAGCCGTCGAACACTTAGAGAGATGGTGCCGCCGGAACGGAGACTATGGCGAAGAGTTGGCGGGAGCTTTTAGGATAAAGAACATTGCACACGACAAGAACGTGAGCTGGGGCATTACAGTTTGGGCCTATGAGCAGGCGCATGTAGCCGGCTCACTGGTGTGGAAGTGCAATGATGAACTGGTAAGACTCACACCCGAATGGAAGTCTTTACTTGAGACGCCGCTGATGCGGGTTTAGGACGCTTTACTCATGATGTTGGCAGAGTTCATGCCACCCCGCATTCATTCCTGACCTAATGTGAGCTACTTGTACGCTACCGCGACTCCTACCAGAGTTAAATGGATTTGAGCGACGAGACCGTAACTCTTTGTGTATGAGAATTACACTTCTCTTCTACTACTTTATCTCTACTGCGGCCGTTCCAGTTATAAACATGGAAATGTGGTCCGTCGGCTGGGGACGTTCCTGCCGAGCTTAGACACGGTCCTATGACGTGTGTAAAATACTTTGCTTTATGGCGTATGAGTATTACGTCCCTCACGCCTTATTAGCCGTAATCTTCACGACCCTTGTTCGACCGACATGTTCGATTTTCCGGCCCTGATTTTTATCAAAAATTGTTCAGGCCTTGCGGCCGTTGTCCTGGTTGAACATCCTGCGGGATAACTACAAGTTATTCTAAGGGGACCGTACGAAACCGGTAGGCATGTGTTGGAATAGTCATCCTGTTAAAAGTGCCATACGGGTATGTCTCGGCGACCAATCACTTAGGGATAGCTTATACCAGTGGCATAACATCCAGCCCATCAGTTAAGGGTACATGTGTGAACTAGAAGCTAACGACGCGGTCACTCCTTTAGACAGCGTGCAGGTTAGGAGGAGTTCGATGAGCAGTAGGGATCAGCAACGGTCAGATGTAGATTTATGGGAGTTGAATCTCATTAACGAGAAACTCCTCCCCTACCTCCAAAGACTCGGCTACAAGTACATCGAGGGCAACGTGAGCGTCCCGATGGGGAGCCGCACGCTCGACGCCGACTGCGTAGTGTACTTAGACGAGAAGAAGGAAAAACCTTACATCGTAGTTGAAGCGAAATACGCGCTCCGGCCCGAGGTGACGCTGTTAGAACCCGCCGTCCAGCACGCCTTCACTATCGCGACTGCATTAGGCAGTCACGTACGTTACCTCTTGGTTACAGATGGCAACAGGTATCAGTGGTTTGAAAGGGGGGCCGAAACACAGTCATTAGTGCCCGCCAAGTACCCGCCCCCCGGTCCACACGAGCCGTACCAGCAGACGCTATTACAACTACCTCTCTCACCCATAGCCGGTACCGAGCAATACTACTCATTATTGCAGTCGGTGGTAGACGTCCTGAGGAAGGAGGGGCTGGTTTTTGGGCTGAGGATGGGGGTCGAATTAAACCGCATTCTCATCGCGAAGATACATGACGAAAAAGTGATGTCGCGCGGAGAGCAGCGGCGTTTCCGCGCCGAAGAAACCACGGCCGAGGCGACTGCCTCTAATGTCAAGGAACTTTATGAAGAGGCGATAGCCGAGCTGGGAGGGGAGCGTGAGGTGTGGAGCTGGTCTTTGTCTGCGGGTACGGTGCAGACGGTGGTTAGGTTGCTCGAGCCTTACGCCCTCAGTTCCGTATCCCGGAATGTCCGCGACCATTCTTTCTGGCGAGTATTCGCCCACCTCCTTGGTAAGGACGAGGGGGCGCATACGACACCACTACCTCTGGCCGAGTTGCTTGTGCATCTGGCTGACCCGACCCGAAGTGACCGTGTTATCGACCCCGCGTGTGGGACAGGTCTGCTATTGTTAGAGACTTTCGGTTATGTCAATTCCCTGCACGACGCCATAGACAATGACGTCGGCCGGCCGGACATGAAGGGCGGGAATCTGACCGGGCTTGAGATTAACTCTGAGGTGGCGGAGCTCGCCGCAACAAACTTAACCCTCAGCGGCCTTTCCCCGCGGCGAATTATCAAGGTCGACTCAATACAGAAGCGCGAACTCGAAAAAGCCGGCGTTCGTGAAGAGTCTTACGACGTCGTCCTGTTGCACCCCCCGCTCGGGCAGGTACAAAAAAACAAGCCGATCCTCCGAGACTTTGAAATCGCGCGTGATAGCCCGAAGGCGAACCTGGAAGTTCTTTTTATCGAACGCTCTTTGCAACTTCTCCGTCAGGGCGGGAGGC
>DATCWB010000511.1:0-3802 GCA_036566625.1 Pyrinomonadaceae bacterium | reverse complement strand
CTAACTGCTTTTGTCTTCAAGTCATCATTCCGCCTTCCGCCTTCGTCGTTTAATTATGAAGCCTTTCAAAATTAGAGATGTGCTGATCTCGCCGCCGCTCGTGCTGTCGCCGATGGCGGGCGTGACGGACGTGGCGTTTCGCGGTTTGTTGAAGCGGCGCGGCGGCATCGGTCTGACCGTCTCGGAATTCATCTCGGTCGAGGGCTTGACGCGCAACAACCCGAAGTCGAAGCGGCAGATGCGCTTTTACGATTACGAGCGGCCGTTCGCCGTGCAGATTTTCGGCGGCCAGCCCGAACGCATGCGCATGGCCGCCGAGATGGCCGAAGAGGTGGGCGCAGACCTGCTCGACATCAACTGCGGCTGCCCCGCGCCGAAGGTGGTCAAGCACGGCGGCGGCTCCGGTTTGCTGCGCGACATGCCGCGCCTCGAAACGATCCTCACGGAGATCAAGAAGGCGATCACGATCCCGCTCACGATCAAGATTCGCGCCGGTTATTACGACACGCAAATCAACGCCGTGGAGACGGCGAAACTGGCCGAAGGCTGTGGCGTCGAGCACATCGCGCTGCACGGTCGCACGAAAGAACAGGGCTACAAGGGGCGCGCGAATTGGGACTTGGTGCGGCAGATCAAAGAGACGGTCAAAATCCCCGTCTCCGGCAGCGGCGACGTGACGACCGTGGACGAGGCGCTCGCGCGCTGGCGCGAGACGAACTGCGACGGCATCCTGATCGGCCGCGGCGCGATGGCGAACCCGTGGATATTTCGCCAGATCGAAGACACGCTCGCCGGGCGCGAAGTGTTCCAACCGACGCTCGCAGACAAGCGCAACCTCCTGCTCGAATACTTCGAGTTGCTGCGCGCGGACATGCCGGAACTGCCCGCCATCGGCCGCATGAAGCAACTCGCGGGGCAGTTCACGCGCGGCCTCGTCGGCGGCTCGCGCTTCCGGCAAGTGCTCTACCATTCGCACGAGGTGGGCGAGATACTCGAACGCATCGAAGAATATTTCGAGACGGTCGAGGCCGGGCGCGTCTACGTCGGCGAAGGCGACCCGGCGGGCGAAGCGGCGGAGTCGCCCGTGCTCGATTCGTGCGAGGCGGCGACCGTGGAAGTGTGATTGCCGTCGGTCATCTCAAGGTGAGTTGTCGGTCGTCTGTGAGTTACAAGTTGAAAGGGGCACAGCGATGAGCGAGCGAAGGGAAGAGACGCGCGAGGGCGACGACGCGGGACACTTCAACGAACAGGATCGAATGAACGAGCGCGGCGACGCGGCCGAACCGGACGCGCCCCTCTCGGCGGAACACAACGAAGGCATGAGCACCATCCTCGACGGCGAGCCGGGCCTCGGCGTGCAGGACAATCTCGGCGAGTGAAGATTTCAGAGTTGGTTAGCCTCCATGGCGAGAAGGCGCGAAGTTAGAGACTATCTAACTTCGCGCCTTCTCGCCATGGAGGCGAAATTCTTTCGCGCCTTTCAGTTCAATTCGCCGATCTCGCTTTCGAGCGCGCGGAGCGTGCGTTGGAGCATTTCGCGGTGTGCGCGGTTGGTGGCGCGTTCAAGTTGGTCGAGCGTGCGTGAGCGCGAGAGGCGGAGTGTTTCGAGTCGTTCGCGGCGGGCGCGCGCTTCGGGCGATTCATCGAGCGACGGTTCGGCGGCGCGCCGCGCACGCTCCTCCGCCTCCTGTATCTGGTCTTCGACCGCTTTGCTCTCCCACCCACGCGCCATTTTGAAATTTCCCTCTTTAGATTTGACCGAGACCGCGCGCGGTTCAACTCCCCGGCCGGCGTAAGCCGAGCGGGAGCGGCGCAGTGCCCTCGAAGAACCAACTTGCGCCCACTTTGACGCGGTGATGCCACGTCGGCAGGCGCGATGTGTAGAGCGCGAAGCGCGCTTGCCGGGCGAGCGCGCCGCCGAAGGCTTTGCCGCCTGCGAGCACCGCCGCGCGTTCCGTGCCGAGGCTCAGGGCTTCGCCCATCTCCTCGAAATGCTTCGTCTTGAGTTCGCCGCCCGCCAAGAGCGCGCGCACGTTTCCGGCGGCGAGCGCAGACTGTTGAAAGGCGAGTTGCGCCGTGCCCGCTAACGTCGGGCTGGCGTCGGGGAAGTGTGCGTCGTCGCCGAGCGAGAAGACTTCCGCGTGACCCTCTACTTGCAGCGTCTGCTCGATGCTGACGAGACCGCGCCTGTCCTTCGGAATCTGCAAACGCTCCACGAGCGGGCTGACCCTGACGCCGCCCACCCAGACGACCCCCGCCGCCGTAACCGCCGTCTCTTCGCCCGCCTGTTCAAACACGAACCCATCCGGCGTCACGCGCCGCACGCGCGTCTTCGTATGCACCTCAACGCCTGCCTCCCTGAGCGCATCCTCGACGTACTCGCGCAACTCCTCGCCCATTCCCGGCACGACGTGTTCGGCCATCTCGACCACCACGACGCGCGGCTCGCCGCTCAAGCCCCGCCTCCGGAACGCGTCGCGGAGCAGATCGCCCATCTTGGTGGAGAGTTCGCACCCGCTCGCTCCGCCGCCGACGACGGCGAAAGTCGCCAGCCGCCGCGCCTCGTCAGCAGAGGCGTCGGGCGGAATGCTGTCGAGCGTGTCAATCATCAAGTTACGCAAGGCGTCCGCATCGGCGATGCCGCGAAAGGGCAGCGCGTGTTCCTCCGCGCCCTCGACCCCCGCGTAATTCGTCACGCCGCCCACGGCCAGCACGAGCGCGTCGTAGGCGAGCGGTTCAGCCCACCCCTCGACGGCGACCGTGCGCGCCGCGAAATCCACTTCCGACGCCGCGCCGTGTATGAAACGAACTTTGTCGTCCAGCAACTCGCGGTAATGCGGCGCGATGTGCCACGCCTCGACCTCGCCGCTCAAATACTCGTAGAGCATCGGCCGGAACGTGAAATGGTCTTCAGTGCTGACGAGCGTCACCTCGCCGTCGCCCGCCAACTCCAGAGCCGTGAACAGCCCGCCGAACCCGCCGCCGATAACCACGATGCGCGCATCTTTTTTCGCCATAAGTTTAACCGTTAAGTAGTCCCTCTTTGGCGGGCATGGTAGCAAAGAAGCGACGAGCGCGCACGCTTCTTCACGCTATGCTTCGGCCGCCACGGGCAGCAGGCGTCGGATCGTGTCAACCAACTCGATCAGGTTATTCGGCTTGCGCAGGAAGGCGTCCGCGCCCGCCTCGCGCGCTTCCGTCGAGAGGTCGTCGAACGAGATCAGAATGATCGGCGTCTCTTTCCGGTGCGGCATCCGTCGCACGCGGCGCACGAGTTCCAGCCCGTTGATGCCGCGTATCTCGTGGTCGAACAGCAACAGGTCGAAATGCTCCTTCGAGCAATCCAGCGTCGCCAACGTGTAGATGCTGTCCGGGGTGGGTTTGATATACCACCCGGCGAACTCGAACACGTCGCGGACGAGTTCTTGCAGCCTTTCGTTGTTTTCGAGGTAGAGGATGACAGGGGAACGCGGGATCATTTTGGTTGTCCTCCGGCGGTGAGAAATAAGGATATGGAAGCGAGGCGCGCTCTGCTAAGATGCGCGCGTTCTATCTTTGAAAACCACTGGCAACGGTCGCATGTCTAGCTCACCCTCACCCACTCACGAGTGATGAGCGTCGCCACGAAGCAGAAACTTTCTACTTTCTTGGCGACATTACATACCGGAGACAGTCTAGTCATAACTCTGACTAGATGCAAGGCGTGGGCAATGGTGATTGACCTATCAGGAGAAAAATCCTGATGGGCAATTCACGGGAGCGACCAAAACGCCTCGCAGAAAAACTTCTTCAAATACGGCTC
>DATCWB010000510.1:0-4493 GCA_036566625.1 Pyrinomonadaceae bacterium | reverse complement strand
GCGGTCGTGGGGCGGCCTTCGCCCGCGCCGGGCGGCGTGGGTTGCGGCGTCGGCTGGACGATCTCGCCGAAGTGTTGTTTGACGTAGGCGCGCGAGCCGAGCAGGCCCTGCTCCTCGCCGCTCCAGAGCGCGACGCGGATCGTGCGTCGGGGCTTGAGGTTCAAGGCCATCAGGATGCGCGCGGCCTCCATCGCCACGGCGCAACCGGCGGCGTTGTCGGTCGCGCCCGTGCCGCCGTGCCAAGAGTCCATGTGGCCGCCGAGCATCACCACTTCGTCTTTCAAATCCGTGCCCGGAATTTCGGCGACGGTGTTGTAGCCCATCAAGTCCTGATCCTGAAACTGCACTTCGAGGTTGACGTTCATGCGCACCTTTTCGCCCGCCTGCAATATGCGCAGCATGCGGTTGTAGTGCTCGCCGGAGACGACGACCTGCGGCGGGTAAGCGGGCGCGTTCTTGTCGTAAGGCGCGATGCCCCGGCTGCGGAGAGACTGAAAATTAGAAGCATCGAGCGTTTCGGGAAGCGACGCCGGGGGCACGGTCGCGCTCTGCACGAAGATCGTGCCGCCGTCGCCCCGCCCCGGTTCAAGCATCATGGCCGCGCCTTCGTCCGCGATGAACTTCGTCCTCTGCAAATTCAGCAGAAGCTGCGTGAGGAATTCGGTCGTCGGTTGAAACTGCGGGCGCGCCGGAAGGGAGGCCGGGTCGGGCGCGTTGGCGAGCGCGAGCAAATCCTTCTCCGTCAGGCGCGTGCCCTGCGGGTCGAAGTGGGCTTTGAGTTCGCGGATCGGATTCATCATCACAATCGCGCCTTTCAGTTTCCCGCGATACTTCTCCAAGCCCGCCGCGTCGGTCGCGTCCAGATAGACGACCTCGGCATTGAGCGTGCCGTTCGTGCCGGGCGACCACGCCTTCGGGTAGGCGATGATCGGGATGGCCGACGGCTCGACGACTTCGGCCGAGAAACGCTTCAGCGTCCAGCCGCGCCCGAACGGCCCCCACGCTTCAAGCTTCGCGTTCTGCATGCCCCACTTCGTCATCTGGTCGCGCGTCCACTCGTTGGCGCGCTTCATGCCGGGCGAGTTGGTCAGGCGCGGCCCGATCACGTCGGAGAGGTAGCTCAGGGTTTGCATCACCTGCGAGCGGTTCATGCCCTCGTCCTTGATGCGTGCGATGGGGTCATTCGGGTCGGGCGCGGGCGTCTGCGCCGGGGCGGGCGTCGGCTGCGCGGTGGCCGTCTGCTGCGCCGCTACGGGAAAACTGTTCGACAGAACTGAACAGGCCAGCAGCAACGCGACTGCGATCTTGCGTCGGAACATAAAATGGACTCCTGAAATTGTTGACTGAAAATTTAAACCTGCGAACAGGCGAGCGGAAAACACCCTCAAAAGGAGTTTGATTATACTCCAACGCCGGCGGGAAAGTTTCAGCGCGCCGGAGGCTGCCCCATAACGCTCAAAGAGGACGAGCCTTTCGACCCGTCCTCCCCGTGTGTGACCAAAACCCGGTTCCCGAACTCTCAACGCGCGAGGCGCGTTCCGCTGCCGCTCGCAGCCGGATCGGTAGCGGGCGGCGCGGCGGCGGCCGGAGGCTCGGTCTTGTAGCCGCACTCCTCGTTAGCGCACGAGCGCGTCATGCCCTTCTTCGTCGTCTTCTCCAGGAGGAACGGCGCATGACACTCGGGGCAAGGTTCGCTGATGGGCTTGTCCCAGTAAACCGCGTCGCACTTCGGATACTCCGAGCAGCCGTAGAAGGCTTTGCCGCGCTTCGACTTCTTCACCACGATCTCGCCTTTGCATGCCGCGCGCGGGCAGGCGATCCCCGTCGTCTCGCGTTTGATGAACTTGCACGCCGGGTAGTTCGAGCAGGAGACGAATTCGCCGAAGCGTCCCTGTCGCCGGACGAGGTGCGCGCCGTCCACCGGGCACGTCTCGTCGAGCGGCACGGGCGCGGCGGCCACCACACCCTTACGATCAATCTTGCGTATGTTGCGGCAGTCCGGGTAACCCGTGCAGCCGAGAAACTGTCCGAAGCGACCGCGCTTTAAAGCCATCGGCTTCGCGCACAACTCGCAGACTTCCGCCTCTTCACCCTCCGCCACGCCGTCGCCGCTCCCGCCCGCGCCCGTCTTCGCCGATGCGCCCGTCGCATCACCCGCGTCGCCTGCCGAAGGTTTAGCGATCTCGCGCGTCGTGCGACATTCGGGATAATTCGAGCAGGCGAGAAACTGGCCGAAGCGTCCGAACTTGATGACCATCCCCGCGCCGCAATTCTCACACTTCTCGTCGGTCGGGATGGACTCCACTTTCTTCTTCTTCATCTCGACTTCGGCGATCTTCAAGTCCTTCGCAAACTTCCCGTAGAAGTCGTGCAGAGCCGCCGTCCACTTCAACTTCCCTTCGCCGATCTCGTCGAGTTCCTGCTCCATCTGCGCCGTGTACGACTCGTTGAAGAGATCGCCGAAACTGTCTACGAGCAGGTCGTTGACCGTCGTGCCGAGCGCCGTCGGGTGAAAACGCCCCTCATGCTTTTCGACGTATTCGCGGTCGAGGATGGTGGTCATGATGGCGGCGTAGGTCGAAGGCCGCCCGATGCCCTTCTCTTCGAGAGCCTTGACGAGCGTCGCCTCGCTGTAACGCGGCGGCGGTTCGGTGAAATGCTGTTCGGGCAGGATGGAGTTCAACTTCAAAGTCTCGCCCTGCTCGACGCGCGGCAGTTTGCGCGCCGCCTCTTCGTCCTCTTCGGATTTCTCGTCGCGCCCTTCCTCGTAGACGCGCAGGAAGCCGTCGAACTTCAAGACCGACCCGCTCGCGCGGAACATGAAGCGACCCGCCTCGATGTCAATCGTCGTCTGGTCGAACACGGCGGGCATCATCTGCGAGGCGACGAACCGCTGCCAGATCAGGCGATACAGTTTCAACTCCTCGCTCGAAAGGTATCGCGACAGCGAGTCGGGCGTGCGCGAAACGTCCGACGGCCGGATGGCCTCGTGCGCGTCCTGCGCGTCCTTCTTCGAGCGGTAGTGAATGGCCTTCTCCGGCAGATACTGCGAGCCGTACTGCGTGCCGACGAAATCGCGTACCTCGCCGAGCGCAGTCTCGGACACGCGCGTCGAATCCGTGCGCATGTAGGTGATGAGGCCGACCGCGCCCTCCGCGCCGATCTCGACGCCCTCGTAAAGTTTCTGCGCGACCATCATCGTCTTCTTCACCGCGAAGCCGAGTTTGCGCGCCGACTCCTGCTGCAACTTCGACGTGATGAAGGGCGGCACGGGGTTGCGCTTGCGCTCCTTCGTCGTCACCTCGGCGACGCGGTAGCTTTGCGCTTCCGCTTCCGCGACGATCTCGGCGGCCTGCGCTTCTCCTCCGATCAGAATCTCGCTCTTCTTCACATCCTGATCAAAGCCGCCCGTCTTCACCGTCTGGTCATTGATCCGGACGAGGCGCGCGTCGAAGGCGGGCGGAAGACTCGCCGCGAGGTTCGCCGTCACCGTCCAGTATTCCGTCTTGATGAATTTCTCGATCTCACGCTCGCGCTCGACCACCATGCGCAGCGCGACCGACTGCACGCGCCCCGCGCTCAACCTGCCGCCGACCGTGCGACACAAAAGCGGCGAAACTTTGTAGCCGACAAGGCGGTCGAGCACGCGGCGCGCCTGTTGCGCATCCACGAGATTTTCGTCGATCTGCTTCGGCTCTTTGAACGCCTCCTGCACCGCGCGTTTAGTGATCTCGTTGAACATCACGCGGTAGGAAGGTTTCTTCGGCCGCTTCGGCACGATCTCTTCCGCGAGGTGCTGGCAGATCGCTTCGCCTTCGCGGTCGGGGTCGGCCGCCAGATAGATGGCGTCGGCTTCACGCGCGGCCTTCTTCAATTCGGAGACGGTCTTCTTGTTGTTGCGTTTCTTTGTGTCGGGGATCACTTCGTAAGACGTGGCGAAATCGTTCTCCACGTCAACGCCGAGACCCTTCGACGGTAAGTCCTTGATGTGGCCGAGCGAGGCCATCACGCGGTAGTCCGCGCCCAGATATTTCCCGATGGTCTTGGCCTTCGCAGGCGACTCGACTATCACTAAATTCTTCGTCATTCCGTTCCCTTCAACTGACCGGGGCATCACACTCCGACGCCAGCAAATGTCTCAATTTGTCCCTGAGCTTGTCCTTAAATTCCCTCTGCCGTCACCGTTTAGATGCCGTGAAACGCCGTTTTACTGGCTCGCCCGCCCGCCTCGCTTTTTGCGCCTCGACGTTCCGGTGGCGGGTGAAGGGCTATGAAAATAGCACTGGTAGAGGCTCAAAAGTCAAATGAGCATCGAGAGCGCGCCGGCGGGAAGAGTCGTTTGCGAGTTGATTTCGGAGTGTGACGCGCGGGCGTGGCGAAGCGTGCGGCGCGCTTCGTTCGGCACGCGGATTCAGACGCGCGGGAAGGCCAGCGTGAGCAGCGTGATGGCGACGGCGGTGACAAGCGCGCGCCGGTTTATGAGGCGCGCTTTG
>DATCWB010000509.1:0-32198 GCA_036566625.1 Pyrinomonadaceae bacterium | reverse complement strand
CGGGATTCTTAATACGCGCTGCCAAGTTGCCACGCACCACAACTCGTCCAGCTGTGATTTTAACCTCTTCGCGAAACTGCTGAAGCGTCCATCCCGCCTGATGAATCGCCGAGGTAATGAACTTGGTGCAGATGTCTCGTTCGCTGAGGGATTTTTTGTCGAGGCTCTCCAACGAATTACTCTCTCTTCGCTTCGTGAGGTCTGAACTCACCCTACTGAGCGAGTTGCGGCATTAGTCCGAATGCTCCTCATTAATGACCTTTAATGACACGTCTTAGTAAGGTAATACGAACGCCTGAAAACTTCAGCTTAATTCAGTCCTCATACCCGAACGTGTTGATCGGGTTATTCTCCAGATTCTCCCGTGCGTGGTCGTACCTCATCACAGTCTTCGGGTCCCGGTGCTTCGTCACCATCTGAACCTCCCGGTAGCTGTGCCCGCGGTTGAGCAGCTCCGTCACAACCGTCCTCCTCAGGTCGTGTGGTGTCACCTTCCCCACGCCCGAGAACTTACCCCATCGCGCTACTACCCGTTGCACATGACGAGGGCTGAGCGCCTTGTTGAAGACGAGGGTGCGGTAGTTCGAGTGCGGCTGGAAGAGCGGCGCGTCGTGTCCGTCACTGTGTAGAGCACGCCGGCGCCTATAATCCAGTCTGAGGTAGTCGTCAATCGCCTCCTTGACGTCCGTGGGGAGGGGCCAGACCTCTTCCCTTCCCCCTTTGACCTTGCACTTGAGCACCCAACGCCCCTGTGTGGCCGTGATTGACGAGCGCCGCAGCGAGCAGACCTCTGACAACCGCAGCGACAGCCGCAGCATGACGAGCAGCATCGCGTAGTCCCGCGCCCCCTCGGGCTTATTCTTATCCGGGGAGGCTAGGAGGTGGCGCACCTCCTTCGGCGTTAGCGCACGCCCCGAATGCTGCGGTGGCACGGGTGGCGGAGGCACTAACTTCGCCGAGGCAGGGTTGAGCGTGACCACACCCGCTGCCTGCAGGTAGGAGAAGAAAGAGCGGACGACCGAGAGCTTCTGCGCGACTGTGGCCGGCCTCCGCTTATCCCGGACGAGCCGGTCGCGATAGCGTAGCACGTGCTGCGGAGTGACTTGCGTCGGGTGCGGCCAGCCGGCGTGCCGGAAAAACTCTTCGATGCCGCGGCGGTAGGACTCTCTCGTCTCCGCAGAGAGCGACTTCAGGATGAAGGGGGCCACCATCTGCTCGTCGAACCTAGACGGCATGTTGTCCGTCGGCCCGGCGACTGGCCTCTGCGAGAGCAGAATTTCGACTGATGTGAGGTCGTCGCTCATGAAGCAGGTCTGGGCTCGTAGTAGTCGCCCACCCGGTAAGTGGCGACGTACCCGACGCGAAGTAGGTAAAAGAGTTTGTCGGGAAGTTCCTTGCGCCCTGCAGGCAGGGCGGCGAGGCCTGTAGGGCCGAGGAAGTAGCGCTCAGAATCGGGGTCGATTGCGACGAACTCGCCCTCGTGCTCGGGCTCGAGGAGGACTTTGAGGCGTCCGTCGTAAAGGCACTGGCCGCTCTCGGCCAGGTCGTCGGCAGACTCAGGATCGTCTTTCCACAGGGTACTCAAGCCTTCCCCTCCTCTCCGGGCAGGAATTTTGTGAGATTTTAACTCGGGCCGACACCCCACTCAAGTCGTAAAATCAGCATTACGCGACATGCCCTCTTCTTACACAAACAACGGTTTTTAATTGACATAAAAGCTGAATTAATGGCTATGAAACGTGCTGTGAAACAGAATTCTATCATGCATTTTCAAGACGTCATCGTGACCTTATTTGAAGCCCAAGCTACCTATCTTTCAAACGTTCATGATTACACCGCTTGACACCGCCAGCTTTCCCTTCGGGGTAGAAGAAGCCTGTCCCGAGGCAATCCGAGCAGTTTAATAAATTGGGCGAAGCCAACTCCCCTTTTTGATCTATATTTATATTCTTATCTATATTGGTGCTCTGTTGTAGCTGGCTGCTTTTATATGGCTGCCTGCTCTGTTGTGGCTGATTGCTCCGTGAAAGCTGCCAGCTTGGAGCGTGAACTATATATTCAACACCTTGGTCTTTGCCAAAACCCTGAACATTTCCCGTCTTCTCAATCAGCCCTTTACTGATAAGTTTAGCAACTACTTTCTTGACTTGGGCCAGTGACATGTTCGCCCGCTCTGCAAGCCTAGGATTGCTCACTCGACAGCGATTTTGCTTCCATCCCCACGATAACCGACAGAGCTGTATGTAAGCAGCCTGCTCAAAGGGGTCAAGGTGCCTGAATAGATGATCCAGCAACTGGAAAGGCGTTTCCATGTGCCCCTTCGCATTCGGCAGCGATGCTAATAAATTGACCTGACTTTTATGTATTTGGCTGCTCTGTGGTAGCTGCCTGCTCTCAGGTAGCTCAGCTAGGACGGGATCGGGGCTCCCCTGTGGCTGGCTGCTCTGTGATAGCTGGCTGCTATCGTAGCCACCACGTGGCTGCTCTGATAGCTGACTGCTCTCTTGTAGCTGAGAGCTTTGTAATAGCTGGCTGCTCTGTGGTGGCTGGCTCTCTTTAGGGCGCGCTGGCTCTTTCTCTTGCTCAGTCTTAGGAGGTGGGGTCGCATTGACCAAGCGCGCGAATCTACTCATTAAACTGCCACCTCGGGGACGGTATCGGAAACGAGCTCCGGATCGATCGTCTGCGCCCCTTCCATAAGCATCATTTCATAAGCAAGCGCGGCGACCTTAAGGACGGAGCGGGGAATACCTTTTGTGACGACGTAGAGCTTTTCTATCGCTTCAGTTGTAAAAGGGTTATTAATGCTTTCGTGTTTACACCGGTGCGCCAGCATGCCACCCGTCTCTTCGAGCGTAAGCGGGTCCAAGACGGAGTAGGTTGAGATACGGCTGTAAAGGGCGCGGTTCTTTTCGCTCTGTAATTTCTCACGTAATTCCAACTGACCGGCGAGCACAATCTGAACGAGCTTATGCGTATGGGTCTCGAAGTTGAGCAGGCCACGCACAAGTTCAAGTTGCGGGTTGTCGAGCACTTGAGCCTCATCTACGAAAATCACGACGTTCTTACCAGCCTCGTAACGATCTATCAGCCACCGCTCAAGTTCGTCCCGTTGCTGTGTGAGCGACCGTTTGCCATCCACACCCAGATCAGTAGCCATGTACTTGAGGAAAGCAAAAGGGGAAGGGAACTTGGGGGTAGGAACAAGGGTCGTCAGGCAGTTCTCGTTCGCGGCATACTCCCCGAAAAGATAGCGGAGTAGAGTACTTTTGCCGAGTCCCACATCACCGAGCAGCGCGCACAATCCCTGCCGTTTATTAACCGTGAATCGCACCTTGGCCAGCACAGCCTTTAGTCCAGGCGTAATGTGGAGGGTATTAGGATTAGGCGAGATACTAAACGGAGTATAGTCCTCGACAGAGGGAGCAGTCGTCATAGTAGCGCGACTTTATCACTCTTTGACACTCCAATCAATGCCAACTTTTCTTAAATATAGTTCCAAGTCTGTCAACTAAGGCGTAAAATGAATATGTAGTATGGTGAAATGGCAAAGTGAAGAGGGAAGGTAAACCACATCCAGAACTGAAGTTTGGAAATTTAGCGTAAACTAGAACGTGCATGGAACATAAAACTCATTAACTGTGCGAACACTAGATAAATCTGCCTTCTATTCCGCCCATGTGCACTCTTTTGTGCAAGACTCGTATAAATTCAGTAACGCGAACATAAATTCTCATTGTAAATTGGTTATAACAAACGTTATAATACTCTTGTTTTAATTCCATTTGAGGGGTAAGTATGGCGACATTAAAAGTTACGACCATCGGCAACTCGGTCGGCGTGGTCTTCCCGAAAGAACTCTTGGAGAAGCTCCGCGTGCAAAAAGGCGACCTCCTCTACGTCACCGAAACTCCAGACGGCATTCGCATCACTCCTTACGACCCGGCCTTCGCCGCGCAGATGGAACTGGCCGAACGAGTCATGCGTGAAGACCGTGATGCCCTCCGTAAACTCGCCGAATGACTGTGCCGAAGAATGTCGTCTGGGTGCGCGAGGATGTGGTGCTTGCTGTCCACCTGCGGCAGTTGGCCGAGCACGGCGGCGGCGAAGGAATCCGCGATGAGGGGCTTCTCCAATCCGCTCTGGCTAAACCGCAAAACCTACTGGCCTACGGTGACCCACCGCCTGACCTTGCCAGTCTGGCCGCCGCATATGCTTACGGCATCGCACGTAACCATCCCTTTATCGATGGGAACAAGCGCATGGCGCTGATAGTGGCCAGACTCTTTCTGTTGCTGAACGGCATCGACTTGGTGGCCACGCAGGAGGAGAAATATTCGACCTTTCTCGCACTCGCTGCCGGTGAGTTGTCGGAAGAGAATGTAGCGAATTGGGTGAGAGCACATCTCGACAGCGTAAGTAGAGAGGATGAATAGTACTAGTCGTCAGCTTCAATATGAAGGATTTCGCCGCGAAAGTCCTGCCAACAGATTGTAGGCTGAGGCGCATGAAGTACCTGAATAATGTGATCGAGCAAGATCACAGATTCATTGAGAAGGAGGTGCGGGCATCTCAATGCTTCAAGAGCCTCCACACTGCAGAGCGAACTCTGGAAGGCATTGCAGCGATAAACATGATGAGGACAGGTCGAGTCAAAAGATTGGCAGGGGGTGATGCGCAAGGGCAGGCGAAGTTCGTCGCTTTGTTATTCGGACTAGCCGCTTAGCGATAAACACTCGAAGAACTTTCGCGCCCTAAAATAATCTTTGCAACACAATCCGGAGCGCTTGTTGAGCGAAGACCGCGATGCTCTACACAAACTCGTTGGATAACTCGACACTTATGCTTTAAAAAGACAGATGGATTTTGTGTTGTAACTAACTGGCGAGTGATCTCTCGACGACCCGCCGCGTCTACTTCTGCCTCTCAGGAAAATCAGGCAATTTCGGACTGTGAACGATGCCATTAGGGCACCCCGAATACGTGCATGGAGGGGCATGTTATGAACAGCAGTGCTACGCCGTAACGCGGTAACATGGCCTTACGAGGTCAAGGTAAACCTAAATCCGATATTTGTGCAGACGTGAAGTCTCATTCGAGAGAAGCCTACGAGCAACCGACGCAGCATGAGCCATGAAGACTTTGCCAAGTTCCAGGAAAGCCTCTCGCCCGTTAAGGGAGAAGCGGCGCAGCTTTACATACGTCTTCATAAGAAGCTCGTTGGCTTCTTCGGAATGAAGGGCATCTCCGATTCTACGGGTGCCGCCGATGAAACTATTGATCGGGCAGTTCAAAGACTGGCCGGAGGGGCGGATGTGCCCGACATGGAGAAGTACTGCCTCGGTATCGCCCGAAACGTTGCCAAAGAGTGGTGGCGGCGCGAGCGGCGGGAAGAGGTTGTCTTCCGACGGTTCATAGACACCCTCGCCGATGACCCGTCTGAAGAGGTTGATAGGATAGAGCATATATTGAAGCCGTGTTTCGAGCGTTTGAAAGTCGAAGAGCAAAAACTGCTCGTGAGCTACTGCTCGGTCCCGGAAGATATGTCCAGCTCTGAATACCGCCACCAATTGGCTGACAGGTTGGGGATAACCGTGCGGGCGCTGCGGATTAAAGTCTCGCGCCTGCGCGACAGGCTGGAGGAATATGTTGAGGAACATTTAAGGAACAAATAAAGATTACATTTTAGTATGGAACAAATCAGTGTTTAGGCTCATTCTTAGTTAGGAGTCTGTGAGCGTGGCCGGTGCCGCCCCTGTTGAAGCATGAATGACGAACGTATAGTCGCTTACCTGCTCGGAGAGCTGCCCGAGGAAGAGTCGGAGCGGTTCGAGGATGAGTGCTACTTCGCCGGCGAGGATTGGCCGGAGGAGATCAGGGCCGCGGAGCACGATTTAGTTGGCTCGTACCTGCGTAATGAACTTACAACCGAGCAACGACTACACTTCGAACAGAATTATCTAACAACCGAGAAGCGGCTCAAACGTGTCGCAACGGCCGCCGCTCTCTTGGGCCACATTAAAACTACTGGAGAAGAAAAAACTTCCGAACAGGTGCACGACAGGCCGACTTGGATCAACAGTGTCATCGCCCTGTGGCACAGACAGAGCTGGGCGATGCGCGCAGGGCTGGTCGTGGGAGTGGTAACAGTTGTCGTGGGCACCATGTGGCTCGCGGGCTCTCGCAGAAGCCCGTCGCGGAGCTTCGCCACTTTGAATCTCACTATTGCCGATAGCGTCCGCGCCGAAGGCGCTCAGCCGAACAGAGTACAACTCTCGCCAGGCACGGATGGGCTGAGAATATATATGAAGCTGCCGGGCTCCGGCGCAGGGGCGGCCAGCTACCGAGTAGAGTTGGAGAATGAGGAAGGGGAGAAGAACGCTGTAGACGCTCTCGGTCGGGACACAGAGACGGTCACCGTTGAGATTCCGGCTACTCGACTCAGGAGAGGGCAATACGCGCTACGGCTCTTCGCCGTCAGGCCTGACGGTGGGGAGCAACGTGTCAGCGGCTTATACTATTTTATGATCGAGTAGCCGCTGCGGCGGCCCGCGCCGATAACTTCCCGCGTCTGCGTATGAGCCACCACGCCGCGACGCCGAGAGACCCCAGAATCATGACGGCCATGCTCACCTTCATAGGTCGCGAAGCAGATACCCTGCCGGGAGGCTTTATGACATGGCGGTACTCACCCTGCAGAGTGAAGGCCGCCCAATAGTAGGGGGAGCTCCACTGCGGCTCCTGCCGAATGCTGTTCTGCGCCTCTCGCAGGGCGGCCGCGGGAGTCATATCGCGCTCCAGCATGTTCGAATAGAAGCGCTTCATTAACTCGGCTGTCGCTTCGTCGTCCACCTTCCACAGGCTCGCCACCACGCTCGAAGCCCCCGCGTACATGAAGCCGCGCGTGAGCCCGACGAGGCCCTCGCCGCGCACGTCATCTCCGAGGGCGGAGCGGCAGGCACTCAACACCACCAAGTCTACCGGCGCGCGCAGATTGTAGATGTCCGAGAGCCCGACGAAGCCGGTGAGCGGCCTCCCGTCCTTGTCCACGAGTGAGAGCACCAAGCCGGAGAGCTCCGGCTGTTCCGCGTTGAGAAGGCCGTGGGTGGCAAAGTGAAGGATGCGGTACTGCTGCAAGTCGAGATCGCGTAGGCGTTCACGTGTGGCGTCGAAGCCCGAATAGATCAGTGCCTCGTCGGTAGTCGCCAGCTTTCGCAGCACGTTCAGCTCCTGCTTGGCGAAAAACAGGGAACCAATCCTGTTCGGGTCAAGGGTATCAGCCGCCTTAGTGGCCGTAGCCGGTTGACCGCCTGCTTCGGGCAGCGACGTTGTGCCCGACCGCTCATGTCTGTTGCTGGCCGCCGGGACATAGTTCGATAAGACAGCTGGCGCGCCGAAGGCGGCCAGTAGCTTCGGCGCCTCGGGGCGCCCAGCATTCTCTCTCCGCAGCAGCACGAGGGTAGAGGCGGAAGGCGCGTTTACAATCTCGTGCCGCGCGACCAGGGGCTCGCCCGTGTCAGACGCGTCGGTCAGAATCTGGAAAGGGACGTATTGCAACACCCCGTCGGGTACGATGATCAGGCGTTGGGTACGTAGCCTACCCGCTACGGGGGTGAGCACGAGCCTGCTGACCTCGGCCGCGGCCGCCTCGACTTCGGCGTTGCTCCCCAGCCCCTTTTCCTGATCGTCAAACAGCTTGGCCAGCCTGAGCGCGGCCGCCTCGATCGTCCGCCTGTCGGGCAGTTCGTAACTCGTCATCCCTTCCTGCGTGATGAGCCATAGGTAACTCCTCCGGTCGCCGAGCGAGAACTCAAGGAGGGAAGTCTCCGCGTCGGTCACCTGTCTCCTGATTTCGCCCAGCGAGAGGGGAGCCGGCCGCAAAAGGTCGTTGAATCTCGCGTCGCCGTTCATCCGCGCTTCGAGGGTTTCGCGGCGCGTACGGACCTGAGTCAGTTCATCTTCAACCTTCCGAGTCTCCTCGGGCACGGCCCCCTGGCTTTGGAGTCTGGCCTGCCTGTCGAGCAGAGTCTGCTCCTTCTTCTGTAATTCCTCCTCTTCGATCAGTAGCGCGGGATCCTGCGTCCCGCGCAACTCCCTCTGGTAGTCGCGCAGCGAGTCGAGCAGGGAACGGGCGCGCCCCAACTCACTTGCCTCGAAAGCCTTCACGTCGAAACCTTCGCCCGGCCGCGTGGAGTTGAGCTGCATGAGCCACTCAACGTAAGTGACATAGCGGTCGTGAACGGAGGCCAAAAACGAGCTGCGCAAATCCTTCCCAGCCGCGTTCTCGCGTAACCTCTCTGTTAGTTCAATCGACCTCGTCAGATGCTCCTCGGCCCCGCCGAGGTTTTGCCGTTCCAGTTCTAGCTTGCCGAGCCCGAACTGAACGGCCGCCTCGTTGGTGTAATCTTCGAATTCACGAAAAACTTCCAGAGAGGCTTGGTATGAGTTCGACGCAGAGACCCTATCACCCAGCACATGATGGGTCTGACCCAAGTAGGCCTGCGCCTGCGCCCACGCGCGGCGATCCCCGATCCGCGCGTACCCCGTAGAAGCCAGCAGAAACTCCTGTCGTGCCTCGGCGTGGAGCCCTGAGGCAAGATGAACTCTCCCTAAATCCTCGTGGCAACGGGCTAAAAGAAATCCGTTGCCGGACGCCTGCGCCAGTTGCAGACCTTCTTCGAGCTGCCGTAATGCCCCCGGGTAGTCGTCCAGGCGGGCCAGAACGCTCCCTGCTTTACCGCCGACATCAATGACTGCTGCCTCGTCATGGGCGTAGTCTCTGTACAGTGTCAGCGCCTCTTCGAAGTAACGGCGGGCTGTTTCCAACTGCCCGAAGGCTTCGTAGACTTCCCCGAGGCTGGTCGCGATCTGCCCAGAGATGAAAGGCTCGGCCTCCTTGTCGGTGACTAAGGTTCCGGCCTCGTTGAGCAGGGCCAGCGCCCTGTGCCACTGCCCCTGCCTGATGGCGAGGAAGTTCAGGTCGAGGAGTGCCGCCGCCTGTTCCGTGGGATTACCCATGTCGCGCCAGATCGCCGCAGCCTTTGCCAGCACGTCAGCCGCCTCACGCACGCGGCCGAGCCGCATGTATGGCGCCCCCAGGTTATAGAGGACACGGGCCTCACCCCTCCTGTCCTGCAACTCGCGCCAGACTTGCAGTGCCCTCTCGCCGCAGCCGACGGCCTTCTCCATGTCGGCCTGCTGGAAGTAGGTTGTGCCCAACTCGGTCAGACTTTGCGCCTCGCCGCGGCGGTAATTCAAACTCTGGCTCAGGCCGTCCGCCTCGTTCAGCAGACGCAGAGAGGTATCACTCTCCTCGCGCGCGCGGTAGGCGACGCCGGAGGCGATGAGCGCGTCAGCCAGCAGCGGCGAGTCTCCAACTCGTCGTGCAAGGGCTAGGGCTTCACTCGCGGCAGGCAGGGCAGAGTCGGGATCGTTCAGCTTGAGGTGTATCTCGCTGATGCGGTCGAGCGCCCGAACAAGGGCCGCGGAGTCGCCGTCACGACGCAGTCGCCCGACGGCAGATGCCAAATCCTCCAGAGCGCGTCGGCGCGAAGCGACGCTGGTCAGGGACTCGACCTCGACGAGTCCGTCGTCCTGAGCATGCGCGGGGGGCCAACTCAGCGCGAGGACTGAGATTAAGAAGAGCAACAGTAAACTGCTTGAAAGTCTCAAGAGGCGATCCATGCTGGCTCCTGCGGGCAAAAAGACAAGCCGTGTGACGCTCAGGATAACTGCCATCCACTTCAGCCGTCCGCAAAGATAGCCAGCCGGTCAAGACTCCTCGGGGTCACATCCCTTCTGGTTGTCGATCTCGTCGTCATCATCGACGGGGCTGGCCGGTGTGTCCTGCGGTAACCCTACGACAGAGGCCACCAGCCCCGTGACGTTCCAGCCGAGGTACGAGACGCAAAATTCTTTATCCACTTGGTCGGGGTCGCATTCCGGAGCACGTTCGGTATCGGGCTCAACCTCACCCGGCAGTATGCACTTACGCTGGCAGTCTGCCGGCGAGAGGTAGAACCGGCGCGGGTAATTCTTGACCGTCGGGCAGGAGCATTCGTCGTTGTCCAAGCTCGAACTGGACTTTTGCAGGTTGATGGTGCCGGGCGGGATGAAGTGGTCCCCTTTTAAGTCGGGCTCCCTTTCAAAGAAGAGACGGCTATCCTTCCTTTGACTCTCGTCATACTTGTAGTCGAAACGGCGCACGTTCCTGAGCGTGGCGCGGAAGAACCTGTCCAGGAAGGCGGCCCAGTCGCCAGCATGAGACTTGGCGAACTCGTACTCTTTGTATTCGTCGAAGGCCGTCTTCAGGATGAAGTCGATTGGCTGCCTTCCGACCCGGTTGAAACTCACCCACGAAAGGCCATACCCCCCGCCGGAACCGCCCCCCGATGTCCCGTAGCCGTCCCCATCCATTGGCTCGAAGATGATCGGATCCTGCGGCAGAGTCCATGGGAAGTAGATCGATACGCCGTGCGAGTATTGCGAATCAGGGCCGACATAATAGGAGCGTCGCACGAATCTTCTGTCGCCGAGCTCACTAATCTCTTCCAGCACCCCCCAGCACCGCCGGGCGATCTGTTCGAATATTTTGAGTACGGGGTCAAGGTGCAACAACAGTTCTTTGAACGAAGGTTCCGGCGCCTCTCCGGGTTCTTTGTCTTGACCCGCGGGCGCGTCCGAGGGCGCGGGGTGTTGGGTCAGCAACGCCTTTCGCTGTTGTTGCAGAAGGACGAGCAGTTTGATTTGCCGTTCGAGAGCCTCGTTACACTTTATCAGTAGCAGCTCGCAGAAGTCGTAGAGATCAACGAATGTCTCTCCCCAATAGCTCTGCGCTTCGAGCCGCGCCAGCCTGATGGTGTCTCTGACGGCGGGGTAACGCACTTCTCCGCATTCGTCGAACTCCAGGCCCTCAGTCATCGCGGCGACCAACTTCCTGACTGCGGTCACGACGTTCCGGTCACGGCGTAAGGTGGTCAGGTCGCAGACGGCCTGCTCCGACGAGCGATCCATCAGGGAGAAGTCAACCAGGTTACGGGCGCACAGCCTGAGCATCCTGCGGGCGATCCGCCGCGGGGAGTCATTCTTGTGGCTCACGATCATCCTGATCAGTTTCCGGAAGGGCCACCCGACGGTGAGCATCAGCCCTTGCGACCCGAGAACGTAACTGATCTGTCGCTGGAGTTGGTAGGCGATCTCGATGCCGTTCATCATGCAGTTGTCGCAGGCCAGAACGTCAAGTTTCGGTTTGTTCGTGTCAGAACGGTCATCGAAGTGCCGGGCCAGAACCTCTGCGAAGTCTCTGAGCCGCAGAAAACTGGGCGGGTTGTCATCAGCGAGGAACGTGTTACCTGCGACGACCGAACCATGCCCGAACAGGATGAGCATGTATTTGTCAGCCGTGTGGTTGCTCAACGCGTAGCTCAGGAAGCGTGCCAGCCCCTCCTTCGCCGCCGGCTCTGTGATCGGCGTATGGCCTGCCGGATCGGGATCGCAGAAGTTCGGCGCGGTGACGGGATGGCCTGGTATGTTTTCGAACGGAACGAGGTCGTTGTGCAGATCCCAGCACGGGGTCGGCTGTGGCTGTGTAGTGTTGACGGGGCGGTTGATCTCGACGTACCGAGCCCCCCTGGGGCGGGGGGTGTTGGAATCGAAGCAAGCCAACACACGCACTTCTCCATAAGGCGGATCGGCTGCCTCCAACTCCTGAAGTATGGCAATGGAATTGGGGCTGAGGCTGTTATCGCCAGCGAGATAAATCATCACTAGCCACTTGGGTTGCGCCGGCGGATTCTGCTCGTCTGTGACTCCCCTGTCTGCGTACTGAGTCATCTTCTTGTCCTCCAAAAGTTCTTCACGCGGGCTGCGCACGAATCGCTTTACGGGCTGCGCTGCACGATGGCTAGGTGAATAACACTATCCCACCCTGCCTGCAAATAATATTTGCGCTCAAGTACACATTTCGCTTGGAGCACACAATCCCTACGCGTGCCATGGGTGCCAAGAAGAGTTCTCCCTCTACTCGGGAATGACGACTTAGAATGGGAAGTTTCAACGGGGCGTAATGCCCTCATTCTGACTTCTCGTATTAGCTTCCATTAAAAAAATCTGACGCCCCGCTGAAACTTTTGGGCCACAGCCAACATTTCAGTGTGTACGTTTGATCTTGATAGAGCCGCCAAAGGAGAGGACATGAGCACCCTTCCGTATGAAGAAGAGACCACCAAACGTTTCGCCACCTGGAGGCCCTCGGGCCGCGCATGTGGGATTTTAGTCAGGGCCGTCCTGCTTCTCGTCGTCATCACGTCGAGCGTCGCGGGCGCTTACGCGCAGGGCAGCCCCTCGCCTACGCCGACCCCGTCCGAGGAAGAGCTGCGGTTACAAGAAGAGAAGAGACTAGCCGAGCTGAGACGCGACATCGAACTGGCCAAGAAGGCCATCCGCGATGCGCAGCCTGAAGAGCCCGAGAAGCCCGCGCCACCCGCACCGACGACGACGCCGCTCGCGGGCGACACGACTCTGGAGAACGTGAAGCTCGAACCCGAGATGGTCTCCTACCGAGCGATGTCGGATGCCGCCGACATCATCAGCAAGGAGATACAGCAGAAGAAGCCCGGCGCAGAGAACATCGCCATCTACGACGCGCAGGTCGTGCGGGACTGGCGCTACTACAAGGCGCTCTTCCCGGCCTTCCAGAGTCAAACCAACGATCTCCGCAACAGGTACAAAACCGCGCTGTGCAACATAGCTAAGGAGTTTCCTGACAAAAAGTTTGTCAGCGACAAATACATCGCCCTTAATAACTGCCCCGGCGTTCCTCAACCCGCGGGGATCAGCGCGACCGGCATCCAGACCGCTTTCGCCGCCGGCACGAACCTCCTCAAATCTTTCATCGACTTGACGGCACTCTTCCGCACGGAGACCAAAATTCAGGGGGTTTCATTCACGGTTGAAGAGAGCGCGCTCGTCGCGGAACTTTTCCGCGCTCTCAGGAACCAGTACGGGGCAGGCGATGACAAGGTGAGGCTCTACTACCCAGAGGTCTTCCCGCCACGGTTGTCCACCGACCCCCAGAATCCAGATCCGTCCTCCATCGTGGTCATCATCGGCTCCCTCTTCCTCGACAAGTCCGAGGCGGACGACGCCATCGCCAAGATGAGCGCTGAGATAGAGGCTCTTAACAAGAAGTTGAAAGAGCCTTTGGATCTCAAGGGTAAACTCGAAGCGCAACTGTCACGCATTCAAGTTCTTGACAAGATGATGAAGAACCTGACGCTAGCCTTGGCGGCCGAGACGAAGCCCGAAGTCCGGAAGATACTCTTCGGCGAACTCGGCGCGGCCAAGGCTGAGCTCGCATCGCTCGGCGCGCCGACCGCAGCGTCGCTGAAGCTTAAGGTTGACGAGTTGAAAGGGGACATCAAGAAGCAGAGTGACGCCATCGATCCGCTTGAAGCCGGGATCAAAGGGTTTCAGGCGCACATCAAGTTGCTGACGGGTCTGAATACGCGCTTTGTCGCCTTCGTTGATGAGTCTGTCAAGGTCGGCACCAGCGGCACGAGCCCGCTCGCCACCTTCGTCAAGTCACAAGACCTCGACCTGGCGATGCCCGGCTCCGAAAGCTACTGGCTCGAAATCAAGTCAGTGAGCGCGGGCGGCAACAACCGCACGAGGAAGAACCTGCTCCGGTACTTCACCGGCGCGAAGCTCGACCACAGCGGCGGCATCATCGTCGAGTACACGCTCTACGACAACACGGGCGCTGTCGTCTACTCGGACAAGCTCTCAGTCTACGGGGGCTACGTCGAGCCGAAGACCATCCGGAACAGAGATAAGTTCAAGGACGTTGTGACGCCGTAGCGCAGGCACCACGAACGTCGGCCCAACGGCGGCCGGTAACCTATACCCGGCCGCCATCAACAGACGTCAGTCCCAAGAAGTAACGTAATGACAACCACGAAGACCACCAAAAAGAGTTCCACAAAGGCGTCTTCGAAGAAGGGCGCGGCCGCCGCGGGGGCCTTCAGCACCTTCGCGATGCACAGGGCCGACGAGTCTCACGCGCCAACCTTCGCGGCGCTGCGCGAAGAGCGGTTGGGTTTCGCCGGCTTCGCGCTCGCGGCTGACGCCGTCAACAACCTCGACCCCGAGACTGCCGCGCGCCACTACCTCGAACAAGCGCTCGCCAGTGACTCCGTGCCCTCGTTGACTGCCCCGAAGAGCGATGGCCCGCGCACGGAGTTCAAGGCGCTCGGCACGGAGACGCTGCACTTTGCCAACACGAAGACGGTCAAGTTCCGCCAGTTCTACAACAAGATCCCAGTCTACAGTTCGCTTGTCACGGTAGAGTTGGACGAGCAAAACGAATGCCTCTCGATCAACTCCACCCTCGGCGGGCCCTCGGGCGTGAGCGCCGTCGCGAAGGTCTCTCCCGCCGCCGCCGTCAAGAAGGCGCTCAAGGCGGCCCGCGTGAAGCCGCCATGGGTGCCGCCCCCGCGCCTGAACTACTACTACGACAGGAAAGCGTGCCGCTGGCGTCTGACATACATCATTGAAGACGTGCCCATCAACAGGTCAAAGAGAGGCGCGAAGGCATCGTTAAAGGGCGCGCAGCCGCCGAAGGGTATCGCCCCTTTCTTTGTGGACTACATCATCGACGCGCACACAGGCATGGTCGTCGCCGAGTTGTCGCGTACACACACGATGGCCTTGCCCGAAGAGGAGGATGCGCTTGATGACTTCGACCGCCCGCGCCGCATCCGCTTCACTCTTCAGGCTAACGGAAAAGTCCTGCGCGACTCTCAACTCAACCTGCTCACACACGACTTCCGATTCGGCGACCCCCAGGTGACGGCCCCCCTCCTGCCAGGCGGCCAAATCACTAACCCGCCAGCACCTTGGGCTGCGGGCGCGGTCAGCGCGCACGCCAACGCCGCCAAGGTCGCGATGTTCCTGCGCCAAGTCTTGCAGCGCAACAACATCGATAACCAAGGCGGCCCCATCGTCTCCTCGGTCAACTGCGTTATTGCTGCTGAGAGCCCCGACGGCAGGCAGTGGGCGAGGGCCATCTGGACGGGGCGGCAGATGGTTTACGGGCAGGTGGTTCGGGGTCTAAGGCTGCGCTCGTTCGCCGCCAGCCTCGACATCGTGGCACACGAACTGTTCCACGGCATCACGGAGAACACCTCGCGGTTGGAACTCAGCTTCCAGCCAGGAGCCTTGAACGAATCTTACTCTGACATCTTCGCGATACTAGTCTCTAACATCGACCAGCCCAACATCACCAACTGGAACTTCCAGATTGGCGAGGGTTTCGCCAGCGACGGCGGTCCTCTCCGCATCTTCAGCCGCCCCTCGCTCCGCGGTCAGCCCGAGCACATGAGCCAGTTCCGCGTGTTGCCGAACACGAACAATGGCGACTTCGGCGGCATCCACATCAACTGTGGCATTCACAACTTAGCCGCCTTCAAGATCATAACGGCCCGCGACGCACAAGGGCGATTCCTGTTCACGCCGCCGCAATTGGCTGCCATCTTCTACATAACCTTGACGCAGCATCTGACTCGGCAATCGGACTTCAGCGCTAGCCGCCGCGGCGTCTTACTCGCGGCGCGGACGCTCTTCCGGAACGATCCGCCGACATCACTCACCGCCAAGGTCGCTGCCATAGAGAAGGGTTTTAATGACGTGGGTATCCCATCCGCGTAAAGGATTCCTCCCTCATCGTCGTTCTCATGAGTACTATGGTCATTACGACCAGCAGTAAGCAAGACTCACATAATCTTCGGATGATGATTTATTTCATGTGTGAGATCTGACGGTCACACGCATGCGCGATTCCTGTAAGCACAGCAGGGAGAAATGATACGCTTTGAATCATGAGAGGAGACTGTCCGAAGAGGACATCCTAGGCCGCTGTCTTCCGTCGTAGATATTCTGCCACCTCCGCGCGGTTCAGTTCCGGGTGTTCACGCAGGTTAACAGCGATGTCTAACTGGTCGTAGCATTGCGAGCGGTTACGGATCATTTGCTGGAAAATGGCCCACAGCTTCTCCGCCATGGTGTCTTCGAGGCTTGAAATCTGAACGGGTTGGATACCGTTAACATCGACCTTCAGGACGGCGTAGATCGGCCGTTGAGGCTGATCTCCTCGGGCGTCACCTTGGTGTCTCTCTCGCCGCGCTCGATCTTCTACCGACTCCTCTGATCCTCAGACAGCGCGTGGCCTACCTAGATGTCACACCTGACGAAGGTTCTTGTTCACGCCCAGCCGACCCGCTGCACTGATAAGCGACGCTGATCTCTCGGGCGGCGCATCCCAGGCTGGCCGCCAGCAGATCTCGAATCTGTCCGGCGCCCAGGGCGGGCGCGTCGCCTGTAATGTTTTGGCGACTCAGACATAACTGGCAGAAGTAATCAAATGTCGCGCGCCTCCTCCGACGCACGGGGGTAGTCGGAAACGAGTTAAGGAGTCCGACTTCAAGGCGCGCCGCCGGAACCCGTGGCCCCTGTCAGTGCTGTCGCGCGTCCGGTGCCAATACTACTGACGACGGAGGAAATGAAAATGTCCAGCGACGAAGTTTATTACTGCGGCAAATGCCGCCGGCAGCAACAACCGTCTCAAGGAGAGAAGTGCAAAATCTGCGGCAAGCTGACTGTTAGTTGGCACACGCACCGGGAATCCGAGGACGACGCATACCGCAAGTGGAAAAGAATTAATGGGTAGCCGAGGCCCCTGCCCGTATTTCTAAGCAGGAGTTTGTAGTAGCTCCCCGCGTACGCTCAAATTTCGGGGCCACCCGGAAAATTCCTCGCGCGCCATATTAGGCGCGCGTATGAGGACGACTATGTCAGCAAGACTAGATAGTGAACTAAAGCTGCTTGAACAGTACAACAACGAGCTGGATTCGCTGAGGGACCAACTTGCGCAAGCTGACCCACAAGCGAGTAAGCATCTGCAAAGGCAGATAGACCAGAAGCTTGCGATTTACTGGAAACAGATCGGGTTGGTCAAAACCCAGTATCCGGACGCCGAGGACGCCAGGATGCACGAGGCTGCGTTCTACACGTTCCAAGCGTTGACGAAACTCTTCTCCACCGGACTCATCAGGAGGATGTCGAGCCGCTCCGAAAACATGGCTGTCGGGATTGCGACCGGCCTCATCGCGAAGCAGCAGGAAAAGGGCAATGCCCACCAGGCTCTCGCTATCCTCGACCAAGCGCTCGCCGTCTTCGACTACCCCGGGGCGAGGCTCGCTAAGGCGGAGATATACCGTGCCCTCAACCAGAATGAGGGAGCTCTAAGGGAACTCAACTACATCATCGCCAACTTTGAGGATGACGACTCCTACATGGCTGCACGGCAGTTGAAGGACGAGATCGAGACGCCGGCGAAGAAAGGCATGTGCTTTATCGCTACCGCCGCATATGGCTCTCCGCTCGCCCCGGAGGTGGTCATCCTAAGCCGTTTCCGCGACGAGGTCTTGTTGAGATCCCTGCCGGGCCGTGGCTTCGTGGCCGTCTACTACTTCGCCTCGCCACCGCTGGCGGCGCTGATTGCGAAGGCCGGGTTTTTAAGAGTGGCTGCGCGGCGACTGCTCCTTGCCCCGCTGGTCTGCATTATCAAGGCTCTGAATAGACCCTTATGAGATAAGGGCACTTATGCTGCCCCTAGTTCGTTTGATCGTTCGGCGGATGATGGCGAGTTTCTGCTAGATGACGACCCTGGTGGCTTCGTCCAGTTCGTCTCCTCCTATGGAAAGAGCGCGGTTAACATGCCGCTCCTCAGCTTGATCAGAAATTAAATCCCGATGTAAGGGCCCAGCCACCCTGCGGGGGTTCATACTAAAAACCGTCTACTTGAAAATCCGGTTTAGCTAAGATACTTGCCTGTCAAATTACCGACTTGATTGTTAGTAAGACTGTTTATGAAAGGAGCTCGTAGATGATGAATCAGGAGCATCAAGGAAATTGGAGTCGCGTGCTCGCTAAGGCTGACGGTAGGCCCGGCAACCGCCTAACACAGCCAAGGCGACCACGAGACATATCGGCTATTGACTTCCTGATCTTTGACGATAGGGTAGGCCACGAGTTTTATCTTCGTCTTCTTGCCAAGTCCGATCACAAAAACCTCGAAGATCGCACGGTACAACTCCTGGCATGTGTACGCCACGTTCTGTTGATCAGGTGGCCTGTAGCAAAATGGGCTTCGGCTAATCACGCGAACTGAACTGCTGGCTAAGCGCGGTCAGCACACTCCCGGCAAACGAAGTAATCCCCGACGCGCTTACCGTGGCGCCTGCACATTGGTTTGCGGCAGGCTGTGCAGTCATCATAGGACGTATCGCTGCATCCGCGAATGTGACAGGTATCACCCATGACCGTCATCTCCTTTCCCGAGTTTGAAACAGTATCAGGCTGGTTTAGCTTAATGATGAAATGACCCGATCAAGCACCCGGCCGCCACAATAATTTTACAGAGGACTGTGAGAGCCTGATACTTTGGGCAATCATAGAGGACTGTGCCCATCCTGGTAATAGATCGCTCATGGATGCACCCCTGAAGCGCTGCGAAGGCTAAGTCCTCTTCCGGCTAGCAACGGGCTACTTAAACAACCGTTTCCGACCCTGGAACGTAAAGCTAACAAGCTAAAGGTAGTGCGTGAAGTGCCGGTAAAATATATCTCTTAGACATAAAGCGTCAATACTTGAATGGTCTGGCCGCTGGGCTTCGTCGTCTGCCAGAACCACCACGCAAGCGGTCAGCACCAACTACTTTTTGACCGTCCGGCGGATGACGGCGAGCTTCTGCTGAATGTCGGCCCTTGTGGCTTCGTTCAATTCGTCTCCCCCCAAGAGGAGCGCGCGGTCGAATTCGCCGAGGGCATTCCTATATCCGGACTTGCCCTTTTGAAAGTAGGCGAAGCCGAGGGCGAAATGTGCGTAGGCGCTTTTGGGCTCAATTGCCACGGCTTGGAGGCCGCCGGCCACTCCCTCTTCATGCCTGTTGAGGACGCTGTAGGAGATACCGCGCAGAGCGTAGGCCCTCGCGAAATCATGTTTCAGCTCTATGGCTTTCGTGAAGCCATTTATCGCTTCGGCATATTTGGCCGATTTGGCGACCTTGCTAACCTCGCGTTCGGCTTCGCTCATGGCGAGTAGGCCGAGGGCGAAGTGGGAGTAGGCCCAGTCCGGCTTAAGCTCCAGCGCTTGCTGAAAGTTCTTCTGCGCTGCGGTCTTGTCGGCAAGCCTCCACCAAGCCCAGCCGAGGTCGACTAGCAAGTACACGTTGCGTGAGCCTTGAGCCGCGAAGTCGGAGAGGACCGCGCGGGCCTTTCGTAGCAGCCCTTCACGTTCCGCGTCCGAAGCCGACGACCCGGCCCGGGCCAGCAAGTGTTTCAATCCCCAATACTTCGCAAACTGGTCAATATTTTCATCGCCCGCTCTCCACTTCGCGGCCTGCTCGTAGAGACTGTCCATCTCCTGCACTTCGCCCAGCTCGGACAGGAGGCCGTACGGCCCCGTGCGCCGGAGCATCGTCAGCGTGCGGGTCTGCAGGCCCTGTAAAATATTCTCAAGCAGGCGTGGGAGTTCAGTGTGCTCGGGGGCGACGGCGATGAGCCGTCCATAATCCTGAAAGGCTTCGCCGAGTCGCCCCTGCGACGCTTTCTGTTTGAGTCCCCTGACGAGGAGCACGACGGGGTCGGGCGATAGCTTGATGGAGGCTTCCGGGGTGTTGGGCTGGACGGTGGTTGACTGTTGCGTGTAGCCCTCGCGCTTGGCGCGCAGCGTGTGGGTCTGGTTCGGGTTCACCTGCTCAATCAGCAGGAGCCCGTCGGGCGTGCTTGTCCCCTTGTACACGTCGTTGAGGTAAACCTCCGTCTCGGGCGGGTCGGTCGTAACGCGTAGCCTGACGGAGTCAGGCACGAGCTTGACGTTTATCTGGCCGGTGTATGACGTGAGCGGCATCGACTGAGGCTGATAGCCCTCCTTGGCGGCGCGGAGTTTGTGAGGCTGGTTCGGGTTCACGCGCTCGATGACGAGGAGTCCGGCCGGGTTGCTAGTGCCACGGTACACGTCGTCCAGGTAAATCTCCGTGCCCGGCGGGTCGGTTACGACGTTCAGCGTCACCGGCGCGAGGCTGAGCTTGAACTCGACCTCCTGCTCCACCTCCTCGCCCGAGACATCGACCTCGTTCTCCTTTGAGACGTAGCTCTCGCGGCTCACGCGGACGAAGTAAACCCCGGGCGCGAGGCGCACTTCCAGTTCGCCCTCCGAGTCCGTCACGCCGCGCGGCTCGTCGTCGATGAAGACCCTGCACCCGGCCGGTTCGGTGACGACCCACAGACTGATTTGCGCCGGCCTGACCCTAACGGGCGGGCGGGGCCGCGGACGACGGCGGGACGCCGCCGCGGGGCGGGCTTTGATTCTGGCGTTCTCCCTGCCGCGCTCGCCCTCCTGCGCCGGAAGGATGGTGACGCAGAGCATGAGGTAGAGGGCAGCGCAAACCGCCGCCCTAGCCGCGAGCCCCTCTGACATACTTGAACTCGTTCTGCGCATGTTATGTCCTCTAATCCGCTGCCTTTTCGTCGCGCCTCTCCGCCGCCTTCGCCGCGCTGAGTTCAACCTCGACCCTTCTCACCTCCGACTGCACGCGCCGCAACTCCCGCACGTCACGAAAAAAATCGAAGAACCAGACGACGAGCGTCGGGATGATGATGGCTATCGCGACGAGCCAGAGAGTGCTCTTTATCGTCGCCTTGTCGAGGGTCACGGTACCGCCCCCGATGCTTGAGCTTAAGATCCCGAGCAGCACGGAGCCGAATGTTGCAACCCCGAGTACGAGGCTGATGTCCCTCCGCCTCTTGTCACCGAAGAAGTCCTTCTCTGCGGCGCCCTGAAGCTCCGGGGCGGCGTCGGGCTGCTCGGCCTTCTCGTTGCCCGCGAGGCGCGATATGAACTCGCAATACTCGACCTTCTGCTTCGACGAGAGGAAGGGGTTACCCATGATCTCGCCGATGATGTCGTCCGAGAGGCAGCGCAGGTCGTACATATCCTCCTTGTTGACGCCGTACTTCTTGGCCGTCGAGTTCAGGAGGGGGTCGAGCCACCCGGCCTCTGGCAGCACCTTGTCCACAATGAGCGGCCGCGTGGAATGGATAACCTCGCTGTTGGCGAGCCTGATCTTGTGCCACAGCTCCCTGCGCTCGCGCCTGCTGATGATGACGTTACTCATCAGGAAGACGGCGAAGCCGCTGATCATCCCGCCGACGATTCCCACCACCCACGGGTTGTTTAGAACGTCTTCCATGAAAGAACCCACGTCCGAAGGTGCCGCGCGCCGCCGCTCACCGCCGGTCGATCTCCCGCACACACCTGAAGCCGGTCTGCGCGTAACTCTCCTCGGCACTCATCCTGAGTGCGTTGCGGTAGGTCACCGTCACGGAGCGCGCCGCGTCGCGGTAGCTCCCGCCGCGTACCACACGGAGACGCTCGGGCGCGGGCCCGCCCGAAAGGTAGGTTGCCCTGTCGGGGTATCTTCTCCACTCGCTCCGTGTCCACTCCTGTGCGTTGCCGAGCAGGTCGAAAATGCCGAAAGGAGACTGTCCAGGGTACGTCCCGACCTCCGCCAGGTGGGTGCCACCGAGGTTGGCGCGTCCGGGCACCCATTCGCGGCCCCAAGGGTAGAGGCGCCCGTCGCCGCCCCGCGCGGCGAACTCCCACTGCTCCTCGGTCGGCAGACTCTTCCCTGCCCAGACGGCGTAGTTGCTGGCGTCCTCCCAAGTGACGCCCGTGACCGGCAGCCGCTCGGTGCCTGCCGGATAGGAGTCACCGCGCCACGCCGCCGGCTTAGCGCACTTCCCTGCCTCGACGCACTTCTGGTACTCCTCGCGCGTCACCTCATAAACGTCCATCAGGAATGGCTCCACCGTCACGCGATGCTGAGGGCTCTCGTAGCGGTCGCCGCCCTCGGATGCGTCCCTGCCCATCGTGAACTCATCGCCGCCGATCTCGGCCATCGGCGGGGGCGTCGGCGTCGGCAACGGAGGCTGCGTCGCCTCGGGCGATGGCGTTGATCCGACCTCTTCGCGCCTCTTCTTGTCCGGCGCGCCGTCGCCGACGAGCAGGACGAAGATTCCGACGACCAGAAAGCAGGCGATGATGACACCGTACTTAACCCTTAGTGCCTTGTGTCTCCTGTCCCATTCGCGATCCAAGTGAGAGAAGGAGTCACGGCGCGCAGGACGCTGACTCACTCCCACTCCCGCCCGTCCGTCCTGCTTAATAAATGGTTTAGACTCGCCGCCGACCGCGAGCCCCGCCGCCTCTTCCTCGCGCGCCGCCTCATTCAACGCGGGACACTCGTCGAGCTTCGCCTCGGCCTCGTCCTTCGTGAGTTGCAGCCGCCAGGCAGTCTCCATGAACCAGTCGCGGCCGGACGACAGTCTCGAAGTATCTTCGCCGACCGCGGGCTCGACCCATTTGCGGAACCACACATCCACCGTCGCCTTCTCAAGTTCCGCGCCGCACCCGCCGCAATATTTCTCCGTGTTCCGCAGCAACTCGGGCGGGCGCTCGCACCGCCGGTTGGGACAGCAAAGCTCCTTCTTCTCCGCCTCCCTGTTCTTGCGCCGGGTCTCGACCTCGGCCGCATCTACGAAGTCGCCTTTCCCGCACAGCCAGCAGATTCGTTCCTGCGTCCTCTGCCGGTCGAACGTGGTGCCGCAATACGAGCAGAGGAGTGAGCCGGACTCCTCGACGACTTCCATCGGGGGCTGATCCGCTGGCGAGGGGTCGCCCGCGCCGGTTGCCGGGGCGGTTAGTCTTCTCGCTTTCTTACCTTTTGCCATGTGACCAGGAGCAGGACGGCCGGTGCCCGGTAAATAGCGGTGGGTCATTCGGCGGGAGCGGACGCTCGTCCGCGGAAGTCCTCACACGACCCTCCACAACTTGCCCTGCGTGTTGACGGCCACCCGCGGTTCGATGTTTCCGCTCGTGTAATCCTGCACTGTGAGGTGAGGGAAGAGCGCCTTGAAGGTTTCCTGGCTGAAGTGGACGTTCGGCATCGGGAACACCATCGCCTCGCCCTCCTTGACGGCGGAACGGAAACCCACGTAGGTGCCTTTGCTCTGTTCGACCAGCTCTATCCTCGTGTCCTCGACCATGCCGCTCGCCGTGCTCGCCCCGGAGGGCATGAGGTAGAAGTGCTCGACCGTCGCCCCGCCGGATAACTCCTTGTACTTGCGCTGGGCGTCCTCGGAGATGAGATTCTGTCGCGGCGTCGCCGCCACTTGCGGCGACTGCGTGGTCGCCGCAGAGATCGTCTCGTGGCGCGTGAGCGCGACGGGCGCGTCAGTCGAGCCTGTCCCGTCCGTCTGACCTTTAACCGGCGTCCGCATTTGCTCCGGCAGCGCGGCCACGAGATTGTGGAGTGTCTCAACCTTCGTCCCGATGGCCGGCGTCAGCTCGGACAGAACGCTGACGGCCTTATCTAACTTTTCGATGATCTCCTGCCGCGCCGAAAGCGGCGTCAGCCAGTGCAGCCGGAGGAGGAGGTACACGGCGAGCGCGAACCCGACGAGGGTGATCACTGCGAGTAACGAGCCAACGACGCGCAGCTCTGCCGGAGAGACCGGCGGGGGGCCTTGTGCTCCCTTAGTCGTCAGCGCGAGCTTGTATTCGGCGGAGCGGGCAGACGCGACCCGGTAACAGTTCGCGTCGGCGGCATCCACTCGCTTCAACACGCCTCCTTCCCACGCAGGCTTTACTTCGATAACCGGCAGTGCGACCCCACCCTCGTCCTTCGCGCAGATTTCAACTTGGGCGACTTGCTCGCCACCCTTTTTCGCCAGCTTAAGTTCGACTGTTTTGTTCTTTTCGTCCGGCGCGACCGTAAGCTCCTCGATGGCCGTCCGGCCTTCCGACACGGCCGTGAGGAAATAGACCTGGCCGGGCTTGAGGGTAATCGAGGGGTTTTTGTAACAGCCTTCGCCGTCCGGTTGATTAATCGAGTCGGGGCGGTTCGACGGCGAGTTGAAGAGAGAGGGTTGGACGTTGGTGCGGCGGCCGGCTTCATCGAAGACGCAGACTGTGAGGCTGAGCTTGACCGTCTGCGCGGCCTGTGACGCGGCGGGGGACTGCGCCGCAGCGACGAGCGACGGCCTCTCGCCCAGGGGCGCGAGGACGAAGAGTCCGAAGCAGAGCCCGAGCAGGAGGCAGCGCGCGGCACATCTGTTTGGGGCGGGACGTTGATTCATCGTACCTCCTCGGTTCCGGCGCGCCGCCCGGCGGGGCGTGTCGGCCGCGCAGCGCGGGAACCGGCCCGACGTTTACCTGAAAATATTCTCGTTGCCCGTCAGCATCTCAAGCAGCACTTTCATCTCGGTGACGAGCAGCGGCTCAACCAGCGCGTTCGGGTTGTTCTCCTGTTCGAGGTCGTGCAGCACGCAGCCCTCGTCGTTGCCGAGCAGGCGCGTCGTGAGCCGGTCGATGAAGGTGTGCTTCTCGCGGTCGCTGGAGAGTAAGCCTTTGAAATCGTAGAGGGCGTGGTCCTCGTCCTGGTTCCGGTACGCCTCGCGGATGGCTTCGATGAAGCAGTTAAGCTCTTTCAATTCGCCGAAGGGGGGAGGGTCGCCGTCGAGGCTGCGCAGCACGGCGCGATCCAGGTTGTCGCTCCACAAAAGGTCTTTCGTCGTCTCGCCGTCGCGAACTTTGTAGCCGGTCTCGCCGACCGTGACCGTGTGTGCCTGCGTTTCGATGAGGCCGAAGCTGTCGTCGTCGTTCTCGCCCCCGCGCAGCGTCAGCGGCACGAGTAGTCCGCGGCCAACCTCCTCTTTCGGCTGTGGAGAGATGCGGACTTCGACGCTGGCGAGACCGGACTCCCTGGCGGCGACCGAGGCGCCCGGCTGCTCGGCCGCGGAGGCGGTGGCCTGTCCGTCGGCCCCGTGGAGGCCGGCGAGGAAGAGCTTCTCGGCGAATCGCTGGTAGTTGTTAATCCACGTGATGAGCGTCCCGCCCTTGCCGCAGAAGTAGAGGTAATAGACAGGCCGCTTCTGCTCCTGAAGGCCGACCTTGCGCGCGAGCAGCCCCGCGTAATAGGTGAGGCTGCCGAAGAGATAGATGAGATGTTGGAGTAGCCCGCGCGCCTCGTCCTGCACTTTAATCTGGCCGAGCAGCGCGTTGTATTCGCCGCGCAGACGGTCGCCGGCCAGCTCGTAATAGCTGAGGATGTTGTAGAACATCAGGGCGTAGCCGAGCCTCCGCCCGGCGAAGCTGTCGAGTGACAACTCCTGGAAGACGCCCTGCCTCCTGACGGCCTGCACGAACCATTCGAGGAACTTGCGAGCCTGTGGGTCGGACTGCAAGTAGCGGCCGAGGCTGCCGGCCGCTAGTTTCACCGACTCCTGCGCGCCGAGGACGGCTCGCAGCGATCCGCCGCGGTCGCCACGCATGTGCTTGCCGTACCAGATGGCTACGTCGGTGGTGCTGCCGCCAATGTCGAGCGACACGGTGTTGCTCATCTGCGGGGCGGAGCGCGAGCCGAGGTAACGCGCCGTCGCGACCGCCTCGGAGATGATGTTTTTGGGGTCGGACTCGACCCGCAGGTTCATGAAGCTGCCGAGCGCGACCCACTCGGCGTTGTGGTCGGCCTGGAGCCTGTTGTTGAAGGCGGTCGGGTAAGAGCGCGTGACGAAGACGATCTGGGCGTTGCGCAGCACGGCCTCGGCCTGCACCATCACCATCAGGCAGCGCAGGTAGGAGTTGAGGTCGTTCCTGTTGCCGCTGCTCTCCCACTTGATGTCGCTACGCAGCTTCCGGTCGTCGAAGCCGCCGTGAATCCAGTGCATGAGACTGAAACCCTCGCGAGGTCGCCAGTCGGAGTACTTAACCGAGTCGCTGACGGGCTGTGCGAGCAACGTCTTCAGCTCGACGCGCGTGGGCGGGTCGAGCTTGCCCGAGAGGGCGAAGAAGTTGTTCTTCAGGATGTCGGGGTCGCAGTCGGTGATCTGCCGGGCGTGCGCCGAGAACTCCAGTTTCTCGATGCGTGCGCCGTCGAGCTTGCCGAAGTTCTCGCCGTCAACCTTCTGCACCAGCACGTAGAAGGCGCGCGTGTGCGTGCTGCCGAAATCCACGGCGACGTTCCAGTAATCGCGGTTGGTCTGCGCCAACAGCTCCTCGTACCTCGGCAGCAGGAGTCCGCTCTTGCCTGCGACCGTGCCGACGAAGGCGCGCACGGGGCGCGTGGCGAAGTACCAGTGCAGAGTATTGTCCGGGCTGCTGCGCGGGAGCTCGCCGCCAACCGGGGCGAAGTCGAGGTTACGCGCCGGGTTGTCTTTGGGCGCGACCTGACGCTTGAAGTAGAAATAGTAGCTCCAGCTATCGTCGGCAAAGCCGGGCCAGAGCGCCATCTCGGAGGAGACATGATCCTGCGTCCGGTTGTTGATGAGCACCAGCTCACGCGAGCCGTCCTCGTAGAGGCGCGTCGCGCGGACGCTGCGCCCGTTCACCAGCGGCAGCTCAAGCGTGATGCGATAGCCCTGGTCGGGCTCGACCGCGACCGAGGTGAAGCGGTGCAGCTCGGCGGGCGTGAAGTAGTCGAGCACCGCCTTCCTGAAGGGGAAGAGGAACGCCTTCTGCCCAACGCGCAGCGGGTAGGAGGCGCTCCGATCCTCGTCTGCCTCGGGCAGCTCGACTTCGATGATGTGCTCTTCGAACAGCTCGGCGACCGGGTCGGAGATGGCGACCCAATCGGACGGGAGGTAGTTCAACTCCTCCGGCAGCACGCCGTCGGCCGTCAGCCAGCGCCCGTCGAAGAGCAGGAGCGCCTCGGACTGCACGACCTGCCCGTGCTCGTTGTAGAGCAGCGAGTTGGTCTTTGGGTTCTGGCCGCGTGCGGGGCGGAAGCAGACGAGCACATTCTTGTGCACGGCGGCCTCGGTGGCGAGCAGCAGGTCGCTGCGACCCGCGAGAGGCACGGACGGCAGGAAGGTGAGCGAGTTGTAGGGTGTGAGGGTGAAGAGTGGTGTGAGCGGCCCCGTCTGCGGCGCGGAGGCAGCGGCCGGCACTTCCATCGACACCTCCGCCTTCCACTGCCGCAGCAGCTCAAGCAGCTTCTCGTGCCGCCGCGGCGCAGCCACGCGCGGCGGCGCTGGCAGCGTGCCGAGCCAGTCGCGCAGAACGTTGTTGCCCTCGATCGCCATGGTGAAGTTGTCGAGCCAACGCTTGAGCAGTGCCAGGTACTTTTGGTCGCGGAACCTCTTGAAGTAGCGCAGGGGGTCAGAGAGACGGTTGTGCGAGTTCTGGAAGGGGATGGTTGGCGGGCACTCGTGGTCGATGCCGGTGAAGACGAGCGTGCGCGGCGAGGTCGCGCCGAGCAGCGAGTCGCCAACGACGATGAGGTGGAACTGCTCCCACTTATCCTGCTCCACGTCGGTGCCGTCAATCTCGTAGCGCGGGCGTAGGTCGGCGAAGGTCTTGGCGATGGTGTGCTCGGCCGAGAAGTCTTTGAGCTTCATGGTGTGCTCGGCGGAGGCGGGGCGCACGTCGATGCCGAGCGGGCGGGCTAGCGCGAGCAACCCGAGGAGCCCGCGCCATTGGTCGAGCACATCGGCGTGTGATGGGTGCTGTTCGTTGTAGAGGGCGTTCTCGAACAGGAGCAAGCGCGACCAGGGGGTCGGAATGCTGTTGAGCAGGTCCGTGTTCTCGCGGTCAGGCGGGATGACCAGTTTCTCGGCAATGGTGGCGAGGTGCACGATGTCCTGCCCCTGCTTCCAACTGCCCACCGGCTCTTGCCATTGAATGCCGTCGCGATCCATTTCCGGGGTAAAGCGTGACATGTCTCCTCCATTCGCTTGAAGGGGGCGTCCCCCTTCCCATGACCCGCCTAGCGCCAGTCGTAATTCTCTTTGCAGAACTCGCTAACGGCGTGGTTGAGCAGGTAGATGAAGAGGCCGACAGCCGACTGCGTCTCGGGCGAGACGAGCCGCGTGCGGTTCAGCTTCTCCATGATCTTCTGGTAGCCGTTTGAGCCGTAGCGCGGCGGACGCTGCGCCTGCCGCGTCCCCAACTTGATGAGGTTGCCGACGCGCTGCTCGTAGCCGCGCAGATCGTGCGGCTCTAGCGCCTCCCAGTTGAAGAGGAGGGGCAGCGAGTCGGGCGTTGCCACGCCGCCCGTCCGGCCGAGCGCGCGCAGCCATTCGAGATAGCTGCCGCAGAAGTCGTCGAGCGCGATGAGTGCCTGCTCCTGCGCCTGCCCTTCGAGCCGCAGTCCCCGCCCCTCGAAGTTCTCCTTGTACATGCCGGAGTCGCGGTAACTGCGGTTGCTGATAAAGCCGTTGTGCAGGATGTTCCGGTAGAGATAGGCGAAGGTCGCGAAGCTGACGAGCTTCTGCTTGACCTCGGCGCGCCGCGCATGACCGCCGATGATATTCACCGGCAGCGTCTCCCATGAGACGCCGAGGTCGTTCTCGTTGTCGAAGGAGTCGGCGTAGTGGAGCTTCCGCTCCTCCGAGTGAATTTCGGGCAGGCTATAGAAGTCCCAGGCCGCGAGCGCCGCGACCAACTCGGCGTAGTGCGGCAGGTTCCGCTGGCGGTCGCCGCCGGGGTGGTTACGGTCGTTAGTCTGGTTGCGGTAGGGCGCGCCGAGGAGGTAGGCGTGCTGGTAGCCGGGCGGCGTGTGTGCGTAGTGGAGGAGCGCGGCCTGCGTGGCAACCGGGTGTTTGGTGCTGTCGGTGCCGGGGCCGAGGCTTGCAATGCCCGAGGCGCCCCTCGGAAAGATGAAGTAGGGTGCCATCAGCGCGCACCCCCAGCGCAGCTTATCGCGCGAGTTCTGCGGCAGGGCAGCAGCGTCGAGCCCTTTAATGAGTGCCGGAATGGTCGGGATGCCGGCCGCGCCCGTGCCGCCAAAGACCGAGCCGGCGACAAAGACCCTCGCCTCGCCGTTCTGAAGATCGGTCGTCAGTGCCGCGAGGAACTCGTACAGCCCCGTCTGCTTTATGCCCCGCGTCTCCTCCAGGTCCTGCTTGAGCGCCACTGCCCCCACGTTTGTCCGCCCTTGATAGCCGACTTCGAGGTCCATGCCGAGGTCGCTCGACTGGTAGAAGAGGTCTAAGAAGTTCCTGAGCTTCGCCGGGCGCGAGGCGTATTCAATGACCTCGCTGAAGCGCCGGTTGTTCCGCTGCTGGACGTTCCAGCGAGCTGGGAACTGGCCGCCGGCGTTGATGTGCGGCTGGAAGATCACGGGCGGCGGTGCCGTCTGGGCGCGGAGCATCATGCGGGGCGGAAACTGCGCGCCCCGCGGCTGCCGTTCGCGCTGGACGAGGTAGTAGTAGCCCATTAGCCCCTCGGCAAACGAGCTGTTGCCGTTGTTCGCGTCCGGGTCTATGAGCAGGACGTGCAGGTCGCCGTCGAAGAGGCCAGCGGCCGCTAAGTAGACGACCGCCTCAAGGCAGCGAGCGCCCGTCCCGCCGACGCCGACAAAGTAGTACGTCATCACAACCTCCTTACTTGATGCCAGACCGCCTACCGGAGTTTCGGGATGAAGGCGTGCTTGCAGTTGCACGTGCCGCCGAAGACGTAGCGCGTGAAGACGGCCACCGACAAGTAGAACGCCAGCGCCGACAGAGCCATCAACACCAGCGTACGCCAGTTCAGAATGGCGATGGATAGGACGCCGAGGGCGTCGAGGACGTTCCCCTCGCCGAACGGCTGCCTGAACCACGCGTCGAGCCAGAGGGCGAGCGGCGCGATGAGCAGCACGAGCACGAGCAGCCATGCCGTGAAACGCGACCTCGCCGCGCCAATGCAGTCGAGCAGGGGCGCCTTGATGGGCAGGCGGCAGAGCAGCTTGGCGGCGACTGCGCCCAAGACGAAGCTCAGGAGGATGGACCAGAACAGCCTCGACACGTACCAATCCTTCAAGTCGGCCTGCTGGATGACGACATCCGCGCGGCAGCCCGCAGCTGACAGCGTCGCCAATAGCGCCAAGGCAGCGCCCGGCTTATTCCTGCTCGTTAACTTCATGTGGCGTCTCCTGACGAAGTGGAAATGTCCCCGATGGCCCGGGGCCGTTACCTGTTGGCGACGGCGATGAAGACCGGGGGCGGTGCCGCCATCGCCTTCCCGTTTTGCAGGTGCATGGCCGTCAGCGACGAGATGAATTCGTAAAAGCGGTAAGTCTTTCCCGCCTCGCCGATGACTGCGTCGTCCTGCGTTGAGAGCTCCCGGATGTCCGGGCGCAGCGCCCGTCCCGACAAATCGAATGTCAGGTGGTAGAGGCTGTATCCGGCGATCGCGTCACGTCCCAACGTCAGCGTCAGGTTCGACTGTTTGCGCGTGGCGGCCGGCGGCGTCGGGAGCGGAGCGGTGCCGCCGCCGGCTTCGGGCGAAGGCATCGCGGTTGCGCTCGCGGCCGGCTGCTCCGCGAGTTGGTACGTGAACTGCGGCAGCCTCTCGTTCTTCCTGAAGGTGTCCTGCTGCCAAGTGTAGGCTTCAAGCGATGGCTCGGGCTTGAAGGCGGCGACGGGGTAGTCGGGCGCGGGTGTGCAGCGCAGGTCGAGGGACATCTGCGCCTGTTCGCCACCGCCGTAGACGCTCTCGTTATACATGTGCAGGTGAAAGGGGTGGCGGGGTGGGATGTCCTTCTTCTCAAGCCCGTTCTTATCCTGCGGGGCGACCGTGCAGGAGACGGCTTCGCGCGGAAAGGCGAGCGAGCCGGCAATCTTGACTTCGACCGCGAGCTGGTCTCTTAGTTCGTGGAACTCCTTCTCGTCGGGGCTGAAGACGAAGGCGTAGAAGGGGCGTGCGCTAACCTTCACGGGTTCGGTCCAGTCCCTCCTGTTCTCGGAGTAGAGCCTGCCGTCGAACGGACCCGCGAAGATCAAGATGCCGAAGAATCGCCCCTTGTTCATCCACTCTTCGACGGCCTTCACGACCTCGGATTGCAACTCCGTGTTGCGCGCCGAATAGACCCCGTCAGTCAGCAGCACAGAGAGTGCGGGCGCATCCTCCCCCGCGAGGTGTTTAATGAGAACGTCGTCCTCGTTGAAGTCGAGGTCGTAGAAGGAAGGCTTCCGTAAATCCTGACTGAACCTGATCTCCCTGGCGAAAGCGGCCTGCCCGGCCGACGCGTCGTGCCTCTGCCCACCGGCGAAGCCGTACTTGTAGAGCCGGCACCCCGGCATCGTGTAGCCGAGTGCTTCGATGACCCTCACGAAAGAGCTGTCCGCCGCCGCCGCGTAACCCTTCATCGATTCGGAGGCGTCTATGTAGACCCTCGCCTCCACGGCACCCCGGGGCGACGGGGCAACGGCCTGCCCGTCGCCCGATGCCTTCGGGTGCTCCTGCTTAGTCACCTGCTGCGGAGGGCAGTCGCCGCCCATTGAAAGCGATTCAGCGCACTTCAACGCGCCCGCATAGACGCGGTCGCCCTCGCTTTCGCAGGCCGAGAGCAGCAGCGCTGAAATCAACACCAGAGTCAGAATGGCTCTCACCGTCTGTAACTGCCTCCTCATCGTCATCCCAAGGATCGATGGACTTCCGATTCAGCGACAATGCCGCGCACTCGCGAAACGTTACATCGCCTGCGCGGGCGACGAGGCGTCGTGCAAAGAAGGGGTTTGGTGAAGCGGACTTTTATTGTGGTTGGGTGAGCGGCGGGTATAAAATTCGGCACCGAGCGCAGATTGCGCCTTGTTGGTGAGCGAATCATGACTAAACTTCAAGAGGCAAGCCTCCGCCACGCTAAATATTACCTGGACGTGGCGCAGCAGAATCGGGGGAACCTTAATCCTTTAGATTTGCCTAATATTGTCACCGCCGTTAATTACTTGGCGGAACTCGGAGACTGGGAGTTGTTCGCGGCTATGGTAAGCGCGGTCAGTGATTACTGGCTCAAGGTGTCACAATGGAATGACTACATTAAATTCAACGCACTCTTACTGTCCGCTGATTTAGAGCGTGTTGAGGAAAGAATAAAGGTGATTAGTAAACTGGCCGAGATCGAAGAGTTTAGAGGGAATTACGAAAAGGCATCGGGTCTGTACAAAGACTTGCTGCAACTATACGAACAACGTGAAGAAAACCCTCCCGAAGACACGCTGAGTGTTTTGAGGTACTTGTACAAACTCGCGAGAATTAAGAACGATGATGCTGAAGCCCGTCTGTACTTAGAACAGGGCATTTCAATTTCTCGTGAGCATAAC
>DATCWB010000508.1:0-2942 GCA_036566625.1 Pyrinomonadaceae bacterium | reverse complement strand
TGCGCTTAAAAAGCTACAACACGAGCGAACGGGACGCAAATTTTTTCGAGCCGGGAATTGTCGGCCTGTGGGCTTAAGGTTTCTCGTAACCGAGGACGCGCGCCGTGAGACGCGCGGCGCGCGGGTCTTGCCGGAAGGTGACGAAGCCTTCGCGCGTGGCGCGGCGCGGAAGAAAGGCGATGGTGAGTTCGCCGCGCGCCGGTTCCCCGCTTTCGCCGTTCTCCATCAACACTTCGATGCTGACGCCCTCGGCCGTTTCGTCGCCGTGGTTCGTGACGGTGACTGGGACGATGAAGTTGTGCGCGGCTTCGCCGGGCGTGCCGAGGCGCACTTCGATGCTCGGCGGGTCGCCGCTCATCGTCGCGCCGTCGTAGATGAGATAGGCGAGCGCGGACACGACGAGCGCGAGGCCGACGGCGAAGACAATCCACTCCACCCAATTTTTGTGTAGTTTCCTCATCCCTGCAACAAGAGTCTCCCGGCGGACGCGCCGAGCGTGGCGGCCACGCCGAGCACGATCACCTGCGCGAGCGAGGTGTAGAGCGACACGCCATCGAAGCGGCCGAAGAACCAGAGCATCAGACCCGAAGCCACGAGCGCGACGGCGTAAGTGGCGACGCTGTCTGCGATGACCTCGCCGAAACTCTCCGTGTGCACGAACCTGTGCGCGCTCCCGAATTCGCTGTAGTGGAGAATGAACGCGCCGACGAGCAGCGAGACGAAGGCCAGCCCCAGCAGCCGCAGCCACGAAATCTCGATGGCGATCACGACGACCTCTTCCGTCGGCGCGACGTTGGCCGCGAACAGCGCCGCGCCGCACAAGGCGAGCAACATCTGGCCGCCGAAGTGCAACTCCGGCTCGCCGCGTCGCGTCCCGCTCGCCTTCCCTGCCCTGCCGCCACGCTTCGCCTGCCCGGCCTCGTCGTCGCCGCCGCCCGTGTCGCCCTCGCCCGTGTCCTTGCCGCCGCCGAGTTGCGACGTGCCGACGGAGACGCCGATGGCAACCGTCATCGCCTCGATCACGACCTGACCGGCGATCTCGTTCAAGGGCATGTCCGTCGTGATGCGTCCCAGAAGATACAACGCCACGGCCGAGAGGATGAACCCGATCCCCATCTCTTCGACCGAATCTATCGCCACTTCCAACATCACCACGTCGTGGCGCAAGCCCGCGAAGCGGTTGTAGCCGAGCAACAGGGCGAACGTCGCCGCGACGTAGGCGGCCAGCCGCCACGGGTGCGAGTTGAAGCCCGCCCGCCACACCTCCATCGTGTAGAGCAGCGGCAGGCTGAACATCAACCCGCCGGCCACGCCGCGCCCGTACTCCTGAAAAGATTGGGCGACGCTGCGCGGCGCATCCCTGTTTTTCGCGGACTTGCGACGAGACATAAGAAGACTGTGACGAGGGACTAAGTGACGAGGGACAAGTTAGAAGCGACCGGGGAGAGCATCTGGAAAAGCGAGGGCGCGAAGCGCGTCGATATGCAAGTCACGCGTGGCGACGTGCGAGCACCGCTCGGGCGACGTGAAAGCTACGCACGGGCGAACTCGCGGCCGGTGACGGGCAAGCGACCGGCTAATAACGGCCGAGTGCGCGGCGCGCGGCCGGCAAATGGCTAGGAGGCGGAAGCGCTGCGCTCCTCGTCGTCGTCCTCGTCTTCTTCGGGCAGGTCGTCTTCCGTGGTCGCCTCGTCTTCGTGAACGACATCGGTTTGCGGCTGCTCCTGATCGAGGTCGCGCTTGATGGCATCGAGGATGCCGTTGATGAACTGCGTGGCCTCGTAGGTGGAGAAGCGGCGGGCGATCTCCAGAGCCTCGTTGATGGCGACGGTGCGCGGCGTCGGCTCGTGCAGGAACTCGTAGACGGCCAGCCGGAGCACGTTGCGATCCACGACGGCCATGCGTTCGATGCGCCAGTGTTCGGCGCGCGAGCGGATGCGCTCGTCGAGTTCGGGGACGCGAGAGAGTGCGCCGAGCGCGAGCCGCGTGGCAAATTCGCGCGCCGGTTCGTCCATCTCCGTCTCGCCCAACTCCGCCCAGTAATGCCGTACGAGTTGGTCGGCGCGCACCTCGTCCTTTCGCGCCGCACTCATGACATCAGCCGCAAAGAGCATTTGCAAGGCGCATTCGCGCGCCTTACGTCTCGAACCCATGATTAACCCCAGTGACAAGTGACGAGTGACAAGTGACGAGAGAGCGCAAGGTTTTAAACTTGTCACCCGTCACTTGCCACTCGTCACTTGCTGAACGCTTCCTTGTAAAGATTGACCAACTCGACGGCCGCCATGGCGGCCTCGAACCCCTTGTTACCGGCCTTCACGCCCGCCCGGTCAATTGCCTGCTCCAACGTGTCGGCCGTCACGACGCCGTAGACGACCGGAATCCCCGACTCCATCCCGGCCTGCGCGACGCCCTTCGTCACCTCGCCCGCGATGTAGTCGAAGTGCGGCGTCTGCCCGCGAATGATCGTGCCGAGGCAGATCACGGCGTCGTACTTTTCTGAATCCGCCAGCTTGCTCGCCATGAGCGGTATCTCGAACGACCCCGGCACGCGGTAATGCTCCACCGCCTTTTCCGCCGCCCCCAGACGCTCCAACGCGTCGAGCGCGCCTTCGACCAGACGCGACGTGAGAAAGTCGTTCCAACGGCTCGACACCAGCGCGAAGCGAAAGCCCCTGGCGTTCAACTGGCCTTGATGTGTGACGGGTTGCAAGTGTTTCCGGCGACTCCGAATTTTGGAAATTGATTCACAGGCAGTATAGGTAAACGCGTGGCGGGTGACAAGCGGGGATAGGGAATCGTGAATCGTGAATCGTAAATCGTGAATAGATCAGAAACATGCTTTCTTCGATTCACGATTTACGATTCACGATTTACGCTCTTTTTCACTTTCCTTTAAAGACGGGCGCGCGTTTTTCGAGGAAGGCGCGTGTGCCTTCGCG
>DATCWB010000507.1:0-3489 GCA_036566625.1 Pyrinomonadaceae bacterium | reverse complement strand
GCGCGAGCCATTCCGCTTTCAGGCCGCCCGCGCCGACGAGTCCGACGGCCGCGAAGCCGTGCGCGAGCAGCGTCAGCGTGTCGGTAAAACCCTCTACGAGATAGACGATGCTCCCGCTCGCCAGTTGGTTCAGACAGTCAACGTTATAGAGCGACGGCACGCCGCCGCGCATGTTGTGCCAGCGCGGCTCGACTCCGGCGGCCGTCGTTCGCGCCTGCAAATAGATCGCGCGCCCCTCGACGCGAAATGGAAACAACAGGCGGTGTCTGTAAAACGTCAGGTGCGCACGCGCGTTGAACAGACCGCTCCGCTGCAACTCTTCGGAGGGAAAAGCCGCCTGCATCTTTCGCATCACGCGCCGGTACGCGCGTCGCGGAAAGTAGACGACACCCACGCGCCCGGCCGTCCCGGCATCGATCCCGCGTCGCGCGAGGTAGCCCAGCCCTTCCGTCTGTTCTTCCGCGCGGCACGCCGAGAGGAACGTCTCGCAGATTGCGCTCAGGCGTTCCGCGCCGAGCGGTTCGGGTTCCTGCTCCAATGCCGCCGCCGCGTCGTCGGGCGCGGCGCGCTGCGCGAGCGAACGCCCGCGACTCCTGCGTTCGCTCAGTCCGAGTTCACGCGCCAGTTCAAGGACGGCGCGGCCGAACTTCACCTCATGCATCAACTCGTAGAAACGGATGGCGTCGCCGCCCTCGTCGCGCGAGAAGCAATGGAAGAGGCCGCGCGTGAGGTCTACCGAGAGGCTCGGATGGCCTCTGCCGCTGTGCGCGTGTGCGGGAATGGGGCAGAGCGTTTGCAGGCGGTTGCCTGCGGGGAGTGCGTGCGGACAATAGCGCAGGTAAAAAGTGCGGTAGTCTATGACGCGCTTGATCGCGTCGCGAAGTATCAGCAGTCGTTCGCGCCCCGAAGGCGACTCAACGGGCATGGCCGCTATTGTTCGCGTAAGCCTGCCTGGCCGCCCAGCGCGCCTCGACCTCTTCCGCGTGGCGCGCGCGATAATCGCCCCACAGGCGCGACACCTTCATGCGGTATTCGACCAACTCGCGGCTCACGTTGAAACGCCGCGCGATCTCCGTCGAAGTCCGACCCGCGCGCACGTATCGCCTGAGCGACGAGAAGGGCACGAGCGCGGCCGCCCCCACCGCGTAAGCCGCCTCCTCGTCCGCCTCGTTGTAATCGCGCGCCACGGTCTTCCCCTGCTTGTTCTGCGCGACGATGGACAGACGGTTCGCCTTGTGGCCGAGGAAGACGTGACAGACCTCCTCCATCAAAGTCGCATTGTTGCGCGCCGCCCCGTGCTTCGGGTTCAACAGCACGAGACGCCACCCGTTCGGCAAAGGCCGCGAACACGTCCCGCCCGACCACGCATCCGAACCCACGCCCAGCAAGTGCTCCCGCGTCTCCTCCGACAACCCCTGAACCTGCTCGAAGTCAATCACCATCAACTTCGCGAAGTGCGCCAGCGCGAACGGGTCGAGCGGCTCGTCGTCGCGCCGCAAGCCCGCGAACTCGCGCAACCCCATCGCCCGCACCTCATACTGGCGTCCCTTAAACGTGACGCGTGACTGGTTATCCATTCCGTCCGTGATGAGCAGCAGGATGTGTTTCGGGTTCGGGCGGGAAGCGATTGTGTCGAGCGCGGCGTCGCAGGCGTCGTAAAGCGCCGTCTGCCCGCGCGTTTTCGGTTTCGGCCGCGCGGCCTGCGCCGGGACGGCGAGTTTGTCCAGTCCCTGCAAAATCTCCTGCGCATTCTGTGTCCAGCCGACCAACTCGCGCCGCTCCTGATTGAACTCGCCGACGAAATATTCGTTCGCGGGATTGCTCCGTTCCACGAACTTCGCCACCGCATACTTCGCCGACGCCAGCACGGACGGCTGCACCGAGCCGGACACGTCAACGAGCACCGCGACGCTCGCCGGCAACTCTTCGCTGCTGAAATAATTGATCTCGCGCTGCGTCTTGCCTTCCCAGACGGAGAAGTCTTCCTTCGTCAGGCCGGTTATGAAACCGCCCTTCGGGCCGATGACGGTGACGGTCAATTTCAGCGTGCCGGGATCGGCCGGCGAATCCTGCGCGGCGTTTGTATAGGTTTGTCGAGTGGCGTTTGTCGTGCCCGGCGGGGCGACGAGCAGAGGCAGGATGAGAAATGCGAACGGGAGAAACGCGCGGCGACGGCGCGACCCGTGCGGTGTCGGCTTCATGTCTATCGCTCCCGCGAGAATTAAAGAACGATTTAAACGTGGCCGGAAGAGGCGGCGTCCGTAGTTGCGCTGCCGTCGCTATTCCGCGCTGAGGACTTGCCGGATCGTCTCGCTCACGTCCTTCGACTGCTGCTTGGCGATGAAGGGTTTCTGCGGGTTGCGCCAGTTGTCGAGGATGGCGACCTTGTGCGAGCAGGCGACGGTGCAGAGCGGCGCGCAGGGTTTCTCCGCGTTGTACTCGCGGCGGAAATCTTCCATCGTGTAATCGGCGAGCGGGATGCCGGGATAACCGCGCTGCTGCGAGCAATAGTGTACGAGTCCGTCTTCGCAGACGTAGAGATAACGCGCCCCGGCACGGCACTTCCATTCGTTCGGGCGACCGGCCGCCAGATTATCCTGAAACCAGCCGAGGCGCGCGTATTCCTGTTTGCCGAGTTGCTTGAGTTCACGATAGACGCGCTGCTCCTCGTCGGCCAGCGGCTTGAGTATGCCCTGCCCGTCGTGGATGACGCCGACTGTGGTTGAGAAACCGAGTTCGAGCGCGCGGCGACCGATGACGAGCGCGTCCTCCGGGTTCTTGATGCCGCCGCCGATCACGGAGTTGATGTTGACGTGAAAGTCAGAGTGTTCGGCGAGCCACTGCAAACGCTTGTCGAGCAGTTTCAGACTCTTCTTCGACACCTCGTCGGGCGCGACGTTGTCAATGCTGATTTGCAGGTATTCCAGCCCGGCCTCGTTGAAGCGCCTGATCTTTTCGGGCGTGAGATAAAAGCCGTTCGTGATGAGACCGGCGATCATCCCGCGGCGGCGGATGTGCGCGACGAGTTCGTAGATTTCGGGGTGCATCATCGGCTCGCCGCCGGAGATGGTGACGATGGAAGTTTTCAGGTCGGCCAGTTTGTCCAGACGGCGGAGCATCTCGTCGGTCGGCACGTGTTCGGAGAAGTCGTCGTACTCGTTGCAGTAGGCGCAGGCGAGATTGCAGCGGCGCATGGGGATGACGTGCGCCAGGACGGGGTGATTGGGCGACAGCAGTCCCCGCGCGATGAAGCTCACTTCGCGTGCCTTGAGTTTAAGGAAATTGCTTCTCTTCATCTGGCCGTTGGCTCAAAGGGCGGCTCCCGCGCCCGAACTCCCGCCCCTTAACTTGTATAGCTTCGCGTCCCTGTTGCCGGGCTTCGGGTGAGAAGATACGAAATCCGAGTGCCCAAGCGCAAGAAGGCCGGGGCGATTGGCGTCCGCCGGAAAAGACAAAGGGTTCCGGTCTTCCGAGGAGCCAGAACCCTTT
>DATCWB010000506.1:0-15395 GCA_036566625.1 Pyrinomonadaceae bacterium | reverse complement strand
AGGAGCCTGCTGCGTCGCCGGGCGCGCGTGCGTCGGCGCATTGCGCGGCGGGCGCGTCGAGTTTCCTTGTGGAAGTCAGTCTGCGCGCTCTCTATGCAGGGGATGCCGCAGGCGATGCCACGGGCGACGCGGCGGGCGCGTTCGGCGTCGCGCTGTCGAAAAATGGCGAGCGTGCCCTGCAATTTACGATTGAGCCGGGAACGAACGAAGCGCGCTTGAGCTTGCCGGCGGCGGGCGGCGAACACGCCGAGGAGAAGCGTTTCGCGCTGCCTGCGGATTTCGATGCGCGCGCCCTGCATCTCGTGCGCGCGGAGGTTGACGACCATTTCGCGACTATTTTTCTTGACGAAAGAGTCGTGCGCTGGCAAGGTACGCTGAACGTCGCGCCGAATCGCGTGGCGCTCGTTACGGAGGGCACACCGGCAGCCTTCAAAGGCTTCGAACTGACAGACGGATGGGAAGAACTGTTCATGCAGCCCGAACGGTCGCTGGCCGAACGCGGCTGGCGACAGGCGGGTGAAGCATGGCAGTTGGAAGATAATCTGCTGCGCTCGGTCGGCGCAGAAGGCCGCGACCGGATAATCACGAGAGCGCCGTCGCTTGAGTCTTACGAACTGGTCGTCAACGTGCGGCTTGAGCGTGAACCTTCGGGCGCGGTGGGCTGCTACGGTTTCCGCCCGACCCATGGCGCGAAAGATTTTGATCCGCTGTTCACCGTCGAGCGCGACGCGGCGGGCGACGGCTGGAGGCTCGCCGCCCGCAACTGCGAAAATGATTCGCTCGAAAATGGTTCGATAGTGGAAAGCTGGCCGCTCCCCGCATCGTTCGACCCGTACGTCATGCAACAATTTCGCTTCCGCAAACAACACGGGCGGCTCGCCATCGGGTGGGAAGCCACGCCGCTCGGCGACACCGACGCCGACGCCGAGGCCACCGGCGTCGGCCTCTACGCAGACCGCGTCTCCGTCGCCTTCGACATGGTGCGGGTCACAGCTTTGAGAACAGTGACAAGTGACGAGTGACAAGTTAAAACTATGAACTTGTCTTATTTCTTACTCGTCACTCGTCACTTGTCACTCGTCACTGCCTTCTTATGAATGAATTGATACTGGGAACGAGGCCGGAGGACTTCATCTGGGCGAGCGGCGTGGAAGACACGTTCGTGCCGCAGGTGAAGGCCGGACATCGCCCGCTCGACGAATATCAGTTGATGGGACACTACGAGCACTGGCGCGAAGACCTCGCGCTCGGGCGCGACCTCGGCGTGCGCGCTCTGCGCTGGGGCGTGCCGTGGTATCGCGTCGAGCCGGAGCCGGGCGTGTTCGATTGGCGTTGGGCCGACGAGGTGCTGCCCTACATGATCGAGGAACTCGGCATCACGCCCATCGTTGACCTGATGCACTACGGCTGCCCGATGTGGCTGAAGAAGGAGTTCATCAGCAAGGATTACGTGCGCGCCGTCGCGAACTACGCTGCCGCCTTCGCGCGCCGCTACAAGGATTCGGTCAAGTGGTACACGCCCCTGAACGAGCCAATCGTCAACGCGCTGATGTGCGGCAAGCGCGGCCTGTGGCCGCCTTACCTGCGCGGCGATGCCGGCTACATCCGCATCATGCTGCAACTCGTGCGCGGCATTCAGGCCACGGTCGAAGCGATCAAGGAGATCGACCCGCTCTCGATCATGGTGCACGTCGAGGCGACGGGCTTGAGCCGCGCCATCCGGCAGGATTTGGAATCGCTCGCCGTGGAGGAACAGCGGCGCGGCTACCTCGCCTACGACCTGCTCGTCGGCAGCGTCACGCACGACCACCCGCTCTTCCCCTGGCTCATTCGCAGCGGCGCGAGCATAGACATGCTCGACGAGATCGCGCGCCGCAAAATCTCGCTCGACGTGCTCGGCATGAATTTCTACCCGCAGTGGTCTACGCAGCATCTCTACACCGACCCGAAAGGGCGTCTTGCCTACCGGGCGCACGAAGAGGACGGCGCGGGCTTCGCCGCCGTCATCAACGATTACTACGAACGCTACAAAGCGCCCGTCATCATCACGGAGACGAGCGCGTTCGGCTCGGAGGAGTTGCGCGCGCGCTGGTTGAAATCGAGCGTTGAGGCGGTCAAATACCTGCGCGGCCAGCGCGTCCCCGTCCTCGGCTACACGTGGTTTCCGATGTTCACGATGATTGACTGGCGTTACCGCCACGGCCAGTCGCCGCTCGAACACTATCGGCTCGAACTCGGCCTCTACCGTCTCAACGACGACCCCGCGCAGGGGCGTTGGGCTGCGACCCCACTCGTCGAACAGATGCAGGATTACATCGCCAACTCCACCGAATCCGTCGGCGCGCTCCACCCCTCAGCCCTCGCCCCCGCGCTCAACACCGATGCCTGCAAAGCGCACTCCCACGCGACACCGCCCGCCGCCACAACATTTACCAGGGAACAGTCGCAGCGGGAGTTAGTTGACGGCGATTGAACTTGATGCGAAAACCGGCGAGGGACGAGGACGCTCGCCGCGTCGGCAAGCCTCGGCAGGCGTCGGCACGCTAAAGCCGGTTTGACAGCCGCACGCGCCTTTGAGTATCTTTCATCTCACCCAAAACGTTTGTGCCGCGGGCGCGAGCGATTCCTTCTCAAGCGGGTGTGGCGCAATGGTAGCGCATCAGCTTCCCAAGCTGAGGGTTGCGAGTTCGAGTCTCGTCGCCCGCTTCAATACTTTCAACAAGTTTACGGCCGCTCCGGTTTTTTACCCATTTCCCGTCGCGCGCATTCACGCACAAACCGTTTAGCCCGTCGTCGAACTTCAACCTGACATTACTTCTTTCTCTTCTTACCCTTTATCTCCTCGAAGAGGGGCTAGAGCTTAGTATCCGGTGGCAGGCTCTCGCGCTTCTCGCCATGAACGAGTCGCAGTGGCTTGCCTTAGTTCAGGCGCTCGATAATGTCCAGGCTCTTAGTCGGGTTCTCTCATGTCCCACCCTCTCCCGAAAACTCTTCATCCAACCGGGACAACCCCCTGGCGAATGCCTTCTCCTCCGCCCGCTCCAGCAGCGCGGCGATCTCTTTGTGGTTCTTCGACAGTGCCGCCTGCCTCGCCGTCCAGCCGTTTCTGGCACGCAGCAAAACGTCGGCTCCGTGGCCGAGCAACAGTTTGACGATCAGGAAATGGCCGTTGAAGGCGGCGAACATCAGCGCCGTGTCGCCGTCGGCATCGCGGGCGTTCACGTGCGATCCCTCCTGGAGCAGCGCGACGGCCATCTCCAGATCACCTTCGAAGGCCGCGCGCATCAGGAGCGTGCGTCCCTCTATCGCGGGGTTAAATTTTGAGTCACTTTTGGCGTTCATGTCGGCCTCCCCTCAAGCGTCGCGCTCAGCCCTCGCGTGGATGTCCTGCCCTGAAGACTTCGCCGTACGACCGCGCCGTGCCGGGAATGGCAAAACCCTGTACGACACGTTGCAGTTGTGGCGGAGCATACTCTATGCCGAAGCCCGCACGCACTAATTCGACGCCCCTTCGAGATCGCTCAGGAGGTCGAGAATCGCGTACCGTTGATCTCTGCTCAGTTGAAACTCGATCCCGCCGAATCGCATTTCGACCTTACCCGCCGAGGCGATCTTCCTGACGTGCGATACCTTGGCGACCCTGCTGTAGGTGACGGTCTGGGCATAGCTGAGCGCACTGCGGCTGGAGAGGGTCAGCGCGCCGAATGTCTCGGGCTTCCCGTCTACGAGCGCGGCGAGTTCCGTGTTGCTCGCGCTGAAAGCCCTTCTGGTGACGAACGTGATCGCGATGACGCAGACCTTGTTTTTCGCGGGCGTCTGCCCTTTATAGCCCCCGGCCGCCCAGATAAACATCGTCCCGTCCGAGACCTCGGCGACGGCCATGGGCGTGAGATTGAAACTCGTGTGGTCTTTGAACCTGTCGTACTCCTTCGTGATTTTGCATTCCCGGCAGGTGCGCTGCGGCATCTCCTGCGTCTGCCCTGAGACGGCCGTCACGACAAGGGTGAAAAAGATGGCGGTGCGGATCACGCGCTTCATGGTCAGTCCTTTCGAGGTGGTCGGTGTTGCCATTTACGCTCGACTTCGGAGGGAGGAGCGCGTGAAAGTTAACGCGTGGGTTTACGCCGGTGATCTATTCATCGCAGGTCATTTTCAGAACCCTCACACCGGAGCCTTATTTTCGTGTTTATGAAAGAAGCAGACAGAACTGCACTTTAGGAGAGTTATGATACGAAACCGAAAAAGCTATCATACGTCAAACCTCGAATTGAGTGCAAAACGCCCCTTATCAAGGCCGTCTCAAAAACAAGTGTGACGTTTTCCACGTATCAGCTACGATCTCTGTGGCATGCAAAATTGCCCGGCAAATGAATCGGCGGCTATCATAAATTCTCAGGAGCGCATCGCGGGATGAACAATTCAAATATGATCAGGCGGGTGCTGGCGTCAGTCGTGCTGGCGGCTTCGATAGCAAACGGCAGTTTGGCCGTCGCGCAACAGACGCGCCCGGAGGCGGCGGCGGGCGTTCCGGCTGCGACGCAGGTGCTGGAGCGAAACGTGCGCGCACACATGGAGTTTCTGGCGAGCGATGCGATGCAGGGGCGCGGGAGCGGGACGCAGTTCGAGTTGCTGGCCGGGCACTACATCGCTTCGCAGTTGCGGCAGTACGGCATAGAGCCGGCGGGCGACGCGGGCGCGGCGGGCGGGCAGAAGAGTTTCATCCAAACCGTCGCGCTGACGCGTCAGGCTTTCGCAGATGCGCCCGCGCTCATCTTTAACGCGGCGGGCGGTGTGGAGAAGCGTCTGGTGCACGGGCGGGAGATGCTCGCCACGCGGATTACGGCGGCGCAGTTGAAGGGGGCTTTGCAGAAGTTGCGTGCGGGCGAGCGTCCGGCGTCGGGCGCGTTCGTGCTGATGACGCAGGGCGAGGGAAGCGACGCGCGACAGTTGTACTCCGAGGCGGCGGCGATGGGACGACAGGGCGCGGCGGCCGTCATCGTCGCTGAGAACGCGGCGCTCAGGCGAAACTGGGCTGCGATGGCTGCGAGGCTGCCGGAGTTGCCGCGTTTGGCCGGGAGCGCGGACGGCGCGACCAGCATGATCGTCTTGAGCACGGACGCTTTCAGGGAACTGCAAGCGGTCGCCGACGGCACGCAGGTCACGTTCGCGGGGACGCTCGCGCCCGCCGAAACGAGCTACACCTGGAACGTTCTCGGCGTGCTGCCGGGGAGCGACGCGAAACTGGCGTCGGAGGCCGTGCTCCTGAGCGCGCACATGGATCACATCGGCGTCGGCACGGGGCCGGCGGGCGATCAGATTTATAACGGGGCGGACGACGACGCTTCGGGTGTTGTGGCCGTGTTGGAGTTGGCGCGCGCTCTTGCGGGCATCCAGGCTCGGCCGAAGCGCACGGTCTATTTCGTCCTCTTCGGCAGCGAAGAGAAGGGCGGCTACGGCGCACAGTATTTCCTCTCGCGCCCGCCCGTCGCGCTCACGCAGATGGTGGCGAATCTGGAGTTCGAGATGATCGGGCGACCCGACCCGAAGGTGGCGGCAGACACCCTGTGGCTCACCGGCTACGAGCGTTCAAACCTCGGCGCGGAACTGGCACGGCAGGGCGCGCGACTCGTCCAGGACCCACACCCGCAAGAGAACTTCTTCCAACGCTCCGACAACTACGCGCTCGCACGCCGCGGCGTCGTCGCCCACACCGTTTCGAGCTTCGGCCTCCACCGCGAATACCACCAACCCAACGACGACATCGCCCACATAGACTTCGCACACATGACCCGCGCCATCAACTCCATGGTCGCGCCCGTCCACTGGCTCGTCAACTCAAACTTCACCCCGGCGTGGGCGGAAGGCAAGAAGCCTTAGACGCAAGAAGAACGAAGATACTGGTTTGTTGATGAATCGCCGCCGAGCGTTTAGCCGAGAGCGAGACGGGCGGAGCCTGCGACTGTCGGCACGATCTTATCCCGATCTATCTTAGTCAACCCTCATTAAGCTCGCCTGAATATCTTCCGCACTTCTCCAGTCCACAAAAGTGGACAACCCGAGATGAACCGTCCTCTCCGGTTCACTGGCGAAAATTGAGATGTGGCGATTTACGGGGCGCTTGAGATTCGGCAACAACGGAACAGCAGATGCATGACCCTCTACGGCGTGGAATCTCACCCACGCTTCACCGCCCGTGAAGACCTCAACCAGTACTCACGGGCAAGTCACTAATCAACTAACTACTTTAAGGAGACCTCACTATGTCACGAGTTCAGTTCGGAATTCTCAAGAGCAAGATCACGATCACAGGGTTGACACTTTTTATGGCAATCTTCGGATTGGCGGCAGAAGCCAACGCGCAAGTGCCCAAGCCCAACGTCGTTGACGGCGGCAACCGTTGGCTCATCACGGCGTTCGACGACAAATCCGGCGTCCACGCTCAGTGGGCGACGCAAGGCGTCTGCTTCCTCCCCTATGTGGTGAGCGGAACGCACATCCAGGGCGTCTGGTATTCCGACACCTACCCGGGTTGGGCGGGTCGCTACAGTCAGGAAGGCGACCGCATCCTCATGCACGGCAACTGGGGCAACGACATCGGCAGCGATGGAATGGTCATCGAACTGTTCGCTGGAATTTCACCCAGGGACGTGGGCGCGGGGCAGTGGACGGAATGGTTTAACGCCGGAACCTACGGCAACACCGTCGGTTTCCTGAACACACGCCTCGTACGCGTCGGCAAGTGCCATACTCCTATTGGTGTTGACACTTCCACGATGAACCAGGCGGAACTCGAAAGACTGGGCGCGGAACAATCGAGTAACGTCAAGCCGCGTTTACGCACGGACGGAAGGGAGGCACAGCAGCCGACCGACCCCGAGCAAGTGCCGCTCCCGGAAGAAAGGGAAAATTAATAGCGGCATAAGCAAACCGCTATCCATCGCGTTGTGCCCACAACGCTGCGAAAGAGTAGAGGGCGCGGCTCGGCCGCGCCCTCTACTTGATCGTTACGCCCGTCCACTGGCTCGTCAACTCAAACTTCACCCCGGCGTGGGCGGAAGGCAAGAAGCCGTAAAGGCAGGATAACTCCGGCTCAAACTTCTAACTCTGCCCGTTACGACCTTCGATATAGCGATCAACGGTCTCGGCCAGCCTGTCCACGCTCGCGCTCATTCGCGCAATCGCCTCATCCGCCTTGGCCGCTGCTGCATCGCTGCGAATCTGGGCGTCGGCTAAAGCAGCCATGCGCTCATCGGCGTAGGATTGTGTCGCGGATAACCGCGCGATTGCTTGTTCGGTGCGATTCTGAGCATCAACCAACGCGGCGATACGGTCATCCGCTTTGGCCGCTGCTGCTTCAGAACGAATCTGAGCATCAACTAAAGCGGCGATGCGTTGATCCACGTCTGACTGTGCCTCTCTCACTTCATCCAACCGCTCATCGTGCCTCTGTAAAAGGGCAACAACGGTCTGAAAGCTTTGACTAAGTTCAGCGTTCCTCATCTGTTGCTCATCAAACCGCTCGTCATGCTTCCTTAGAAGTTCGACGATGGTCTGATAGCTCTGGCCGACTTCGGCGTTCCTCGCATCGTGGCGGCCTACCATCTCCACCAGCATTTTGAAATACTGCTCAAGGTCTGAGACCCGCGCTTCCAGTTTATCCGCGCTCATTGCTTCTCGCCTTTCTTCTTACTTGCCTTTAAATCAGTCTCAGCTTTGGCCTTTGGCGGTCTGCCTACTTTAGGCTTCTCAAACGAGTCAACTTCGTGCGCTGGAATTACCCAGTAATTACCCGTAGGCGTTTCAACTAAGCGCCTTGTAAATAAGCCCTGCTCAATCCATGAAGCGACTGTCCGCCGCGCAACATCAATGCCTCTGGCCTGAAGTCGCTCCGTCGCCTGAGTAATAGTTAATTCCTCTCTCATAGTCGTCAATGTTGACATACTTGTAAGAATAAGAGCAAGAAAGGTTGCTAGGGATGGTAGATTTCTCTTGACTAATTCTGCTAGGCATGGCAGAGTTGCGTCGAAATGAAAGCACGCTAAAGAGGCGAGGACTTACCAAGACCGCGAATCTTAGGTAAGCCCTCTACACCAGTATCACTGCTTAAGGAGTTACTGATGCGAAAAGATAATAGCACGCGCACGCCTCTTGCCCGCCCGCGCGGAGAGCCGAGTTTCGATGAACCGCTCCGGCGTTGGGCTAACCTACCGATTACACCGGACAGAGCGAGAGAGTTGGTCGATCTGATCACAAGGCGCGAGGATAGAGACAGCCTGGACGCCTTGATCGAGTTGATCTGCGGACTCATGCCTTACGCGCCATCGGACGATAAGTTTGTGTTGGACGAGCGGTTTTTGGCGGGACATGCCGCGCTCTGGCACGCCTTCGCGGATACGAGACGGGCGGGGAATGCGCTCGGCGCGTATGTCGTGGGGTTGAAGTGCGCGGAGTGGGAATAGTGCGCGGCGGGCGGTCGCGCGGTTAGTCTTTCACGCATAAACGGAAGCGGCCTCGTCCGCGTGGAACGAGGCCGCTGGCCGTTTGTCCGGTTGGGACGGGCTTTGATTACATGCCCATGCCGCCGCCCATGCCGCCCATGCCGCCGGGCATCGCAGGGGCTTTGTCGTCGTCGGGCAACTCGGAGACGAGCGCCTCGGTCGTGAGCATCAGGCCGGCGATGGAGGCCGCGTTTTGCAGCGCGCTACGCGTCACCTTCGCCGGGTCGATCACACCCGACTCCACGAGGTCTTCAAACGTCTCGGTCGCCGCGTTGAAGCCGTAGGAGTCCTTCTTCGACTCGCGCACCTTCTCAACGATCACCGCGCCCTCTTTGCCCGCGTTCTGCACGATCTGGCGGAGCGGCTCTTCGAGCGCGCGCTTGACGATGGTGACGCCGATCTGCTCGTCCGCGTCGCCCTCGCCTTCAGCGTTCGCGCGGAACTTCTCAAGCGCCTTCGCCGCGCGCACCAGCGCGACGCCGCCGCCGGGGACGATGCCTTCCTCGACCGCCGCACGCGTGGCGTGCATCGCATCTTCGACGCGAGCCTTCTTCTCCTTGAGCTCCGTCTCGGTGGCCGCGCCGACGCGGATCACCGCGACGCCGCCGACGAGTTTCGCCAGACGCTCCTGCATCTTCTCGCGGTCATAGTCCGAAGTGCTGTCCTCGATCTGCGCCTTCAAAGTCTTGACGCGACCCGCGATGTCCGTGTCCTTGCCCGCGCCCTCGACGACCGTGGTGTTGTCCTTGTCAATCGTCACCTTCTTGGCGCGACCGAGGTCGGACACCTGCACGTTCTCAAGCTTGATGCCGAGGTCGTCCGAGATAACCTTGCCACCGGTCAGGATCGCGATGTCTTCGAGCATCGCCTTGCGACGATCACCGAAGCCCGGAGCTTTGACGGCCGCGACGTTGAGCGTGCCGCGCAGTTTGTTGACGACGAGCGTAGCCAGAGCTTCGCCTTCCACGTCTTCCGCGATGATCAAGAGAGGCTTGCCCATCTTCGCCACCTGTTCGAGCAGGGGCAGGAGGTCTTTCATCGAACTGATCTTCTTCTCGTTGATCAGGATGAACGGGTTGTCGAGCACCGCTTCCATGCGCTCGGGGTCGGTCACGAAGTAAGGCGAGAGGTAGCCGCGGTCGAACTGCATACCCTCGACCACTTCCAGAGCCGTCTCCATCGTGCGCGACTCTTCAACCGTGATGACGCCGTCTTTGCCGACCTGCGACATCGCTTCCGCGATCAACTCGCCGATGGTGCGGTCGCCGTTTGCCGAAATCGTCCCGACCTGCGCGATCATGTCGCCTTTGACGGGCTTCGCCAGCCGCTCGATCTCTTCCGAGGCGCGCTTGACGGCCTTGTCAATGCCGCGCTTCAAGGCCATCGGGTTCGCGCCCGCCGCCACGGTCTTCACGCCCTCGCGGAAGATGGCCTGCGCCAGCACGGTCGCCGTCGTCGTGCCGTCGCCCGCGATGTCCGAAGTCTTCGACGCCACTTCGCGCACCATCTGCGCGCCCATGTTTTCGAGCGAGTCTTTCAACTCGATCTCTTTCGCCACCGTCACGCCGTCTTTCGTGATCGTGGGCGAGCCGAATTTCTTATCCAGGACGACGTTACGCCCCTTCGGGCCGAGTGTGATCTTCACCGCATCGGCAAGCTGGTTGACGCCGCGCAGGATGGCCGCGCGCGACTCCTCGCCGTGAATTACTTGTTTCGCCATAACTCTATCTCCTCAAATTTATTCTGGAATCCTCAATTAACAAAAAAGAGCGGCCGAGCATCTCCTCCGAGAGGGAACTACTTGCCGCTTTTCTTGCCGCCGCCGGCCTGTGCGCCCGCGCGCGCGATGATGCCGAGAATGTCGTCCTCGCGCATGATCAGGAATTCGTCGCCGTCGAGCTTGATCTCCGAGCCGCTATACTTGCCGAACAGAACACGGTCGCCGACCTGCACGTCCAAAGTCTGGCGCGTGCCGTCTTCCTTGTACTTGCCTTCGCCGACGGCGATCACTTCGCCTTCCTGCGGTTTCTCTTTCGCGCTGTCCGGGATGATGATCCCGCCCCGTACCTGCTCGCCTTCTTCAATCCGCTTAACGATCACACGGTCTTGGAGGGGTCTGATGTTTATCGCCATAGAAAACTACTCCTTTCAGATTTCACCGAAAATTTCAGGGTGTTTGATTGCAAAAATCAATGTGTTAGAACTCGTTCCCGCCTTCGCGGGAGTGCGCCGCCGGGGACGCCTGACGGCCTCTCCTGCGAAAACTTATAATGCCGTTTTCTGGCACTCTCCCAAAGCGAGTGCTAAGAATATGGCAAGTCGGATGGACTTGTCAACGTGCGGCCGTCCAAATCTGAGTATGACGCACTCAGATTTAGGCAAAATGCCCGATGTCATTGGCTTTCCGGGGCAATTTTAAGAGAGTTTGGTTAGCGCGAGCGGCGCGCGGCGGGTTTGCCGGAGTCGGTTTGTGCCTTGGTGCGTGCGGCGGAGAGCGAGCGTTCCTGCGTGCGATAGTTGGCGACGCGTTTAGAGAGCGTGTTGCGGTGTATGCCGAGCGTGGCGGCGGTGCGCGAGAGGTGTTCTTTGTGGCGTGCGAGCGCTTTCTGGATGTAGAGCTTTTCAAATTCGGCGACAGCTTCATCGAGCATGATCTGGCCGTCCAACATTTCGTCTATCAGGGCTTCGAGCCGGGTACGCATCTGCATGTCTTCTCCAAAATGGTCTTTTACGTAAAGTCTCAATCTCGCACGGATTTCGGCAAACGATAAAACTTCAAGACGTAAGTCGCCTGTACTCGACCTCGAAGCGGGCGCGCACATCCGCCGAAGTCAGCCATGAGATTAACTTCGCGCCTTCGGCCAGCGCGGGCGCGGTGCGCGCCTCCGCCACAGTCTCCAGACGCACGGGAAACGCCGTCAGTGCCAGGTAGATCACACAACACAACGCCATCCCGCGCGCGAAGCCGAACGCCGCTCCGACCATTCGATCCATCCATTCAAGCTTCGCGCGCCGCAGGCTGCCCTTCAACAACTGTCCGGCCGCAAAGCCGAGCGCGAGCGCGATGCCTACGATCAAAAGAAATCCCCACGCGTTGGCCGCCGCGTTCGACTCGACCAAGTCCAAGTCTTGCAGGAGCGACCCCGCCGCCTCATAACTCCGCGCCGCGACCACGACCCCGGCGAACATCGCCAGCGTCGCGACGAGAGCGCGCACGAACCCGCGCAACGCGCCTGAGATGAGCGAAGCCCCCACCAGCGCAAGCACGATCAGGTCGAAGAAGGTCATTCAATATCAGAGGTCAGAGGTCGGAGGTCAGAGATTAGTAAAAGCAGCGAACAATTTCCCGACCGGCCTGTAACCTCCGACCTCTGCTCTTCACAATTCGCTGCCGGTGAGAAGCCGGTAGGCTTCGAGATAGCGCGCCGTGGTGGCCGCGTCCACTTCCGCCGGGAGCGGCGGCGCGGGCGGTCGCTTGTCCCATTCGAGCGTTTCGAGATAGTCGCGCACGAACTGTTTGTCGAAGGAGGCTTGCGCCCTTCCGGGCGCGTACTTGTCGAGCGGCCAGAAGCGCGACGAGTCGGGCGTCAGGGCCTCGTCAATCAGGATGATTTGGCCTTCCGTGTCCAGTCCGAACTCGAACTTCGTGTCGGCGATGATGATGCCGCGCTCGCGCGCGTAAGTTTCGGCTTCCCCGTAGAGGGCGAGGGAAGTTGCGCGCAGTCGCTCGGTCGTCTCCGCGCCGACGATCTCCGTCATGCGCGCCTCGCTGATGTTTTCGTCATGACCCGACTCGGCTTTCGTCGCGGGCGTGAAAATGGGTTCGGGGAGTTGAGCGGATTCGCGTAAGCCCTCCGGCAATTTGTGGCCGCAGATTTCGCCGGTGCGTCGATAGTCCTTCCAGCCTGAACCTGCGAGATAGCCACGCACGACGCACTCGACGGGGAAGACTTCCGTGCTGCGGACGAGCATCGAGCGGCCTCGCAAAGCGTCTGTGTGCGCGCGGACGCTATCCGGCATCTGTTCGATGTGTGTCGCGAGCAAGTGATTTTTTGTGATGTGCGAGAGTTGCGCGAACCAGAAGCGGGAGAGCGCGGTGAGGACTTCACCTTTGCGCGCAATCTGCGTGGGGAGGATGCAGTCGAAGGCGGAGATGCGATCCGTGGCGACGATGAGAAGACGTTCCGCATCGACTGCGTAAACGTCGCGCACCTTGCCGCGTCGCACCAACCGGAGACCTTCGAGGGAGGTTTCGCTGATAGTGGCAGGGACGGGCATGGAGTCTCACTTTGCGGTTGGGCTTGTTGTCTCTTAACGGAAGCGCGCTACGCGAGCGAGCGGGGATTGTGCTCGCGCCCCGCCGCTTTGTCAAGAAGTAGAGGTCAGAGGTGAGGAGTGAGAGGTGAGAAAAAATCAGTTTTGACTGAGCTTTGACCTCTCACCTCCGACCTCTGCGTTCAACGCTTCACGCAAGCGACGGATTTGGGCGGCGTGGTCATGTGCGTGGGCGGCGTAGACCGTGAGCCACGTGTCGGCGGTGTAACGCGGGTGTTCGGGGTGCGTGCCTTCGCGCGTCCAGTCTTCGTCGGACATGTGTGCGAGAAGTTGGGCGCTGGCGGCGCGCGCCGCGCGAAAGGCGTCGAGGGCGGGAGCGATGTCGCGTGTGTTGTAGTAGAGCCGCGCGGCGTAAGCGTCCTGATCGTAGGACTGGATGACGGGGCGTTCTTCGGCGAGGAGTTGACGCAGGCGTAGGGCTGCGCGCATTTCGCTGTCGGCGAGATGCTGTACGATCTCGCACGCGCTCCATTTGCCGGGGAGCGGTCGTGCGGTCAGTTGTTCGCCGTCTAAACCCTCGAGCGCGCGTTGCACCTCGTTGAAACCGTCCTCATATTGCGCAATCAGTTTGTGTCTTTCGGCGGCAGTCATGGTCGTGTGCCTCTCTTTCAAAGTCCGGCAAAACGTGCCTGCAAAAGCCGCGGGCGGGAAAGCCGGAACCGTTTATTTTAATTTGGCCGGAGCAAGCCGCGCGCGTGGGCGGCTTGCGACGGGCGAACTTACGACCTTATAGCCGCTCCGGGAACGCTGTTGCAAGCCCCGTTCGCCGCGCGCGTGGCGAAGGGCGCGGGCGCGGCGGCGCGAAACAACTTATTGCTTGAGTTTGTGGCGGTTGTCCTGCTATATTCTCAATAGTCGGCGGCGCGATGTGCTTCCGGCATATTGTATCGTTGAGTGAATCCCACAAGGTCCTGCGCTAAACTACAGCCTCGATGTCAACAAAACCCGCTGCCAACATTCCGCGCGCCAAAGAATCGGATGGCGAAGAGCCGGAGTCTGTTGACCGCAAATTAGCGCTCCTCGTGATCGAAGACGACGAGAACATTTCGACCGCGATCACCGAATATTTCTCTAAAACCGGCTACAACGTGAGGAGCGCGGCGGATGGCGTTGCCGGCGTCGAGTCGGCCTTGCAGGATCACCCTGACGCGATCATCCTCGACCTCATGTTGCCGAAAATGGACGGTCTCGCCGTCTGCCGCGAACTGCGCGAGAAAGCCCCGTACATCCCGATCCTCATGCTCACGGCCAAGGACGACGTGGTTGATAAAGTGCTCGGCTTAGAGATGGGCGCGGATGATTACATCACCAAGCCCTTCAACCTGCGCGAACTCGACGCGCGCATCAAGAGCGTGCTCAGGCGCGTGCAGGCCGCCTCGCGCACCCAGAGCGGCGGCGACGAAGCGCCCATCCTGCGCGGCAAACTCCGCATCGACCCGGCGAAGCGCGAGGTGACGGTCGGCGACCGACCCGTCGAGTTGACCCCGAAAGAGTTTGAACTGCTGCGGCTCTTCGCCTCGAACCCCGGCCGCGTTTTTCCGCGCAAGTACCTTCTGGAGAAAATCTGGGATTACTCCTACGAAGGTTACGACCGCACCATTGACTCGCATATCAACCGCCTGCGAGCCAAGATCGAAGACAACCCCGAAAACCCGCAGATGGTTCTCACCGTGTGGGGTATCGGCTACAAGTTCAGCGACGAGCAGCGGTAAATTCCGAGGCCATTCGTCGCCCCCCGTCAGGTTCATTCCCGAAGTGCTGCCGAGGCCAAACTACAGCAAGGCCGATCAGCGCGACACCAACTAAAATTCCTGAGCACGCAATCGAGCCGACGCGCTTGACGTTTTTCCCGCTGCCCCTCTCACCGTTGCAGGGCATCCCGCTCGATGGTCGCGGAACTCATGCGGGCAAACTTCGAACGAAACTCGCCAACTGTCCAAACAAGGTTGAAAGTCATGCACAATCTCCGCAACAAAATTTCCCGCCGCCCTCGCATCGCAGTGGCCGGCGTGTCGCTCGGCCTTGCCGTCGCCGTCTGTCCGCTCGTCGCCCCGCAGGCGCAACGCGCGAAAGAATCGGGCGTCAACGTGACGGGCGTCTCGGCACGCACAAACGGTTCGGACGCGGTCGTCTCCATCGCCGCCGACGGGCCGCTCACGCGCGCGCAGACGTGGCAGGACGGCGAGGGCTTTCACGTCGTCGTCTACAAGGGGCAGGGAAATTTCCGGGGTGTGCCGCGCGGCGTGAAGGTGCGGCGCGTGGGCGAGTCTCTCGAACTCGTCGTGCCGGTCAAGGCCGGCGGCAGCGTCTATGTCCAGCCGCGTTTCAACAACCTCGACCTCGTCGTTCGCGGCGGCCTGCACGCAGGAGGAGGGGCGACGGACGAGGGGCGCGAGAATCAGCAGGCGCAGGCCACGCGCGCCGTCGAACGCCAGCAGCAGCAGCGGGAAGCGACGCCGAAGTCGCGCGCCAACGCGGGCGCTCAAGCGGCGTCGGCCGGCCAGCCGAAAGAATCGGGCGTCAACGTGACGGGCGTCTCGGCACGCACAAACGGTTCGGACG
>DATCWB010000505.1:0-2514 GCA_036566625.1 Pyrinomonadaceae bacterium | reverse complement strand
CCGTTTGTGGGGACGATTGATAAACCACGCGGTCGTCGCGGCGAGACCCAGAAGAAACGTCAGCAGCGCAGCCAAGAGGCGGATTGAGAGTTTGTGCATGCCGGAATTCTACCTTCTCACTCCGCAAAAGCCTACCAACCTTTAGCCTGCCTTGACCATCTGAGAAACCGGACGCTATAGTCGCTGTGGTTGTTTCGCGGGTGCGCCGGTCGTTGCGGAAGTCGCACGCGGCGAGACTCTGGCCTGGGTGCTCAAACATGCTTCCCCCCTTTCCAAAAGGTATTCACATGAAAAAATTGTTTCGCCCCGCGCTGGCTTTAGCCTTCGCGCTCACGCTGTCGGCCGCCTCCGTCGCGGCTCAGACTCCGGCTCAAGCGACGAACGTAAAAGTCGCCCAACCGGACGCGCGCCTGTTTCCTTTGGAAGACGTGCGGCCGGGCATGAAAGCGCGCGCGTGGACGGTGTTTTCGGGGACGGAAGCGCAGGAGTTCGGCGTAGACATCATCGGCGTCCTGCCGGGTTTTCCCGCGCCGCGCCAGTCCGCCATCATCGGCCGCCTGACGGGCGCGAACGCCGAGAAGACGGGCGTCTTCGCGGGGATGTCCGGCTCGCCCGTCTACATCGACGGCAAACTCGTCGGCGCGATTGCGTTCAGTTTCCCCTTCTCGAAAGAGCCGATCTGCGGCATCACGCCGATCAAGCAGATGATCGACATCTTCGAACGGCAGCAGGGAACGACCGCCCGCGCCGCCGGCACGGGGCGCACGATGTCTTTCGCCAAACTCGCCTCGACCGATTGGCAGACCGATTGGCCGAAACCCGCCGTCACGGGCGGCACGTTCGCCGCGCCCGTCGCGGCCGGTTCGCCCTTAAACGCCCTGCTCGGCCAGACCATCGCACCGATTGCCACGCCGCTCGTCTTTAGCGGCATCAGTTCGGACGCCCTCTCGCGCTATGCGCCGCAACTTCAGGCGAACGGCCTCTTGCCAGTGGCGGGCGTCGGCGGCGCGGCCTCGATCACGCCGATGGGGAAAGTGACCGACAAGACGCTGCCGCCCGGATCGTCCGTCAGCGTGCAACTCGTGCGCGGCGACTATTCGCTCGCGGCCTTCGGCACGGTTACGTGGCGCGACAACGAACGCATCTACGCCTTCGGCCACCCGTTTCTCGGCCTCGGTATCGCCGACATGCCGATGTCCGAGTCGAACGTCGTGACGGTGATTTCCAGCGTCAACAATTCCTTCAAACTCTCTTCGGCAGGCCAGATGGTCGGCTCGATCTCGCAGGATCGCTCGACCGGCATCTACGGCCTGCTCGGCCGCGCGCCCAAGATGATCCCGGTCAAGATCAATCTGCACACCAGCCGGGGCGGCACCGAGACGTACACCTACGAGGTGGCGAACGATAAGTTGCTGACGCCGATCCTGCTCAATATCACCATCTACAGCACCATCGGCTCCACCGAGCGCGCCGCCGGCGAATCGACCATCTCGCTGCGCGGCCAGATCAACGTCGCCGGTCAGCAGCCCATCCGGATAGAGCGTCGCTTCTCTTCGATGAACGCGGGCGCACAGACGGCCGCCTCCGTCGCCGTGCCGATGGCCGCGCTGCTCTCAAGCGGTTTCGATAACGTTGACATCGGCCAGATCACGCTCGACATCACCTCGACCGACGCGCGCATGGCCGGAACGCTCGACCGCATCGCCCTTGACCGCACCGAAGTGGGCAGGGGCGAGACGGTGGAAGTGCAGGCATACGTGCGCACCGATTCGGGCAAGCAGTTCGTGCAGCGCATCCCCGTGAAAATTCCCGCGGACGTGCCGCGCGGCCAACTAGTCCTCTTCGTCGGCGACGGCGGCGCGCTGCAACAGGCTTCGGCCGCGCAGAACTTCGTGCCGAACGACCTCGGCCAACTCGTCGGAGCGATCAACAAGATCAAGAAGAACGACCGGCTCTACGTCAAACTCTTCCGCGTCACGTCGGGCGCGGTCATCGGCACGGACGAGATGCCGAACCTGCCGCCCTCGGTCGTCGCCACGCTCAACAGCGACCGCACCTCCGGCGGCTTTACGCCCACCGCGCTCTCGCCGGTCTCCGAGCAGGAACTACCCCCCGCCGAGTTCGTCATCGAAGGCCAGCAACTGATCAGCATCAACGTCGTCCGCTGACAACGAAGCGAAGGGTAGATTGGAAGAGGCGAGGGCAAAATGCTCTCGCCTCTTCTCTTTATGTGCGTTGAGATTTGAGCGACATTTTAAAACACTCACCATAGAGAGCGCGGAGGGGTACGGAGGAAAATATCAGATAAGTTCAAATCTCAAATTTAAAATCAGACAATTTCAAATCTCAAATTTGAAATCTGCTGTTGCTTTCCTCTGGGCGTCCTTGCGTGTCCCCCGAGCCTCCGTGATGGATGCTTCATCGCAGCATTCAAACGCAAACCGCTTTAGCCGCCGCGCTCGATCACGAACAGGAATCGCTGCTCCGAGTCCGGCATCTTTACGGCCGCGAACG
>DATCWB010000504.1:0-6658 GCA_036566625.1 Pyrinomonadaceae bacterium | reverse complement strand
CAACTTCGCACGCGAAAACGGCGTGACGCCCATCGCGGCGCTCGGCAATGACAGTTTCAATCTCAGCGACGGCGAGTTTGTGCGTAACGTCATCGAACTGCCGGGAGAAGCACCAGGCGTGATCGGCGTTTCGGCTACGGGCTATTTCAACCTGAAGGCGTCCTACAGCAACTACGGCGTCGGCAAGACGGACATCAGCGCGCCGGGCGGCGACTACGGCGTTCAGGCCACGTCTCAAACCAACCCGACGGGTGGCGGGAGCGTGCTGGGCGCGTGGGCACAGGAAGTTTTCGGGCCGAACGCCTACGCATTCGCCAGCGGGACTTCGATGGCCTGTCCTAACGCGGCGGGCGTGTGCGCTTTGATCATCTCGCAGTTCGGCGATTTCACGCCCGACAACTCCAACAAGCTGCACATGTCTCCGCAGCGAGTTGAGGCATACCTGCAACAGACGGCTAATAATCAGCCGTGCCCCGAGCCGAGGGAGGTCAACTTCTTCACAGTCTTCCCCATCCCCGGCGTTCCTGTGGGCACACAGGTCGAAGCGGCCAACCAGAGATGTCAGGGCGACGCGGGCTACAACAACTTCTACGGCAAGGGCATCGTTGATGCGTTCAAGGCGGTCACCGAAGCGCCCGGTGAATCATGAGCGGTTCAAAGACCACTTAGCATGAACAGTAATCAGGCTTCGGCAAGTTAAAAGTCTCAGGGGGCGGCTGGCGGTTAACAAGCCCGCCGTCCCCTGAGACGTGTAAGTGTCGGCGTGAAGGCGGCGAAGTCGTGAAAGCTTCGTCGCCTTCATTTTGTTTGGGCGCGGTATGTATTGATCGGGAAGCGCGTTTTGCCGCGCGGAGCTGCGCCGAATCGCCGAAGAATTTTTGCAGACCGGTAGATTTGATCGGGTTTTTATTCCAAAGTTAAGCGGCCGTTGCGGCCGGGCGCAGGGAGATGATGACGGACTTCGAGGCGGGCGTGTTGCTTTTCTCGGCGACGCTGCCGATGGGGACGAGCACGTTCGTCTCGGGGAAATAGGTCGCGGCCGAGCGGCGCGGGATGCTGTAGGGCACGACGATGAAGCCGCGCGCGACGCGCTCTTCGCCCTCGAAGTGGCTGATCAAATCCACGACCGCGCCTGTCACGAGACCCGCCTCGCTAATGTCTTCGGGATTGAGCAACACGACGCGCCGCTCGTTGCGAATCCCGCGATAGCGGTCGTCGAGACCGTAGATGGTCGTGTTGAACTGATCGTGGCTGCGGATGGTCATCATCAAAAATTGGCCGGGCGCGAGTTGGTGTCGCGGCAGAGGGTGAACGGTGAACTGCGCCTTGCCCGAGGCGGTTTTCCACTCGCGTTTGCGCGCGAGGTTCGGCAGGTAAAAGCCGCCGGGAAGGCGCACGCGCTCGTTGTAATTCTCGAAGCCGACGACGACGCGCGAGATGCGTTCGCGTATGAGATCGTAGTCGGCGGCGAGTTCCGTCCAGTTCACGCCGCCGCGCCCGCCTAAAGTCGTCTCCGCCAGCCGTGCGACGATCATCACCTCGCTCAGGAGTTCGGGAGATGCGGGCTGCAAGTTTCCGCGCGAAGACTGCACGACGCCCATCGAGTTCTCCGCGCTGACGAACTGCTCGCCCGTCGCCTGCCTGTCAATTTCAGTGCGTCCGAGGCACGGCAGAATCAGTGCCTGCTCGCCCGTGATGAGATGCGCGCGGTTGAGTTTGGTCGAGACCTGCACGGAGAGGCGCAGGCGGCGGAGGGCTTCGGCCGTGTATTCCGTGTCGGGCGTGGCCGAGAGAAAGTTGCCGCCCATGGCGAAGAAAACTTTCGCACGCCCTGCGTGCATCGCTTTGATCGCTTCCACGGTGTCGAAGCCGTGGGCGCGCGGCGGCGCAAAGTCGAACTCGCGCGCGAGCGCGTCGAGGAAGGCCGGGGTGGGACGTTCCCAGATGCCCATCGTGCGGTCGCCCTGCACGTTGGAGTGGCCGCGCACGGGACAGACGCCCGCGCCCGGTTTCCCGATCTGCCCGCGCAAAAGCAGGAGGTTGACGATCTCCTGTATGTTCGCCACGGCGTTCCGGTGTTGCGTGAGTCCCATCGCCCAGCAGAAGATCGTGCGCCCGGAGTTGATAAAGATTTGCGCCGCCTCGCGTATCTGCTCGCGCCCGATGCCGCATCCCTCCTCGATCTCGTCCCAACCCACCGCGCCGAGCGACGCGGCGAACTCGGCGAAGCCGACGGTGTGCGCCGCGACGAACTCACGGTCGAGAACGCCGCCCCCGCGACGCGCGTCCTCTTCCAACACCTCTTTCGAGATTCCTTGCAGCAGCGCGACATCGCCGTTGATACGAACTTGCAGGAACAGATCGGCGAGTTGCGTGCCCCGCCCGGCGAGCGTGTCGAAGACTTCCTGCGGGTGTTTGAAACGCGACATGCCCGCCTCCGGCAGCGGGTTGATGTGGACGATGCGACAGCCGCGTCGCTTCGCGGCTTGCAGCGTCGAGAGCATGCGCGGGTGGTTCGTGCCCGGATTCTGCCCGATGACGAAGATGGCCTCGGCTGCGGCGAAGTCGTCGAGCGTGACCGTGCCTTTGCCGACGCCGATTGATTCCGTGAGCGCCGACCCGCTCGACTCGTGGCACATGTTCGAACAGTCCGGCAGGTTGTTCGTGCCGTATTGGCGTACGAAAAGTTGATAGAGGAATGCCGCTTCGTTGCTCGTGCGACCCGAAGTGTAGAAAACGGCCTCGTCGGGCGAAGCGAGCGCATTCAACTCGACGGCGATGAGCTTGAAAGCTTCGTCCCAGCCGACGGGTTCGTAGTGGTCGCTTCCACGGCGCAGCAACATCGGGTGCGTCAAACGCCCCTGATCGTTCAGCCACATGTCGGACTGGCGCGAGAGTTCCGCAACGCCCCACTTGCGAAAAAACTCCGGCGTGACGCGCTTGGTCGTCGCCTCATCGGCGACGTGCTTCGCCCCGTTTTCGCAGAACTCGAAATGCGTGCGCTCGCCGTCCGGCTCAGGCCACGCGCAGCCGGGACAGTCGAAGCCGCCCTTCTGGTTGATGCGCGTGAGCGTGCGCAGCGTGCGCGATGCACCCATCTCCGCCCACGAATGTTTCAACGCGGACATGATGGCGGGCAGGCCGCCGGCAGTTTCGCTCGGGGGCGATATTTTGACGCCAGTGAAGTCTTCGGGCGGCTGCGCGCGGCGTGCGTCGCCCGTGGAGTTCGTCGTGCCGCCCCGCGTACGGGTTCGGTGTTGCGGGTCATCACCTGATGAAGCTATCGCCTCTTCGCGCCGTAGCTCGCGCTCGGTTTTCAGGTCTTGCTTGGCAGGCTCGTAGTGGCTCGGGTGTTCCTCGACCTGCTGGTCGGGCGCGCCCTGCTGCTGCTCCTGTGTGTTGGTGTCCTGTTTCATCGCTTCTCGCCAGATGATACTTCACCCGGCCGCTTTTTAAATGCAACTACGACTCCGCGCCGAACAGTTTCAGACCCCGCGTGCGTGCGGCGGCGAGTCGTTCCAGAAACTCTTCGCGCGTAACGGTGCGCGCGCCGAGGGCCTGCATGTGGGGCGTCATCACTTGAATGTCGAGCCAGTCGAGGCCGCGCCCTTGCAGGTGCTCGACGAGATGCAGCAACGCGAGTTTCGACGCGTTCGGGCGCAGGTAGAACATGCTCTCGCCTGCGAACGCGCCGCCCGCGTCAACGCCGTAGAGGCCGCCGACCAGCGCGTCGTCTTCCCACGCCTCGACGCTGTGGGCGCGGCCGAGTTCGTGCAAGCGACAATAGGCGCGAAACATATCCGGCGTGATCCATGTGCCCTGCTCGTCGGCGCGTTTGATGCGGGCGCATGCGAGAATCACTTCCGAAAACGCCGCATCAATCGTCAGCCGGTAAGGAGCGCGGCGTCGTATTTTCGAGAGGCTGCGCGGCACTTTCAAACTCTCAAACTCGATGATCGCGCGCTCCTGCGGCGAGAACCAGGTCAGCGGCCAGCCCTCGATAGGCCAAGGGAAGATGCCGCGCGCGTAAGCGCGCTCCAGATTGCGCGGGTGTAGATTTCCGCCGACGGCGACGATGTCGCCGAAAGGCGCGTCTCGCGGGTCGGGGAAGTTGATCAAATTCACGTCCCGCTTAAAAAAGACGGCGGGATGCTGAGTTGAAGTTTCAATCTCCGACATGATGCGAGTGTGAAACAGTCAATCCTTAAACCAGCTCTTCGGACTTCAAGGGCGCGGGAAGTTGAGCGCGAGTTCGTCGCCCACGACGCCGACGGTAACTTCGCCGCCCCCGGCCAGCGACGCGCCGAAGAGCAACTCTTCCGCGAGCGGTTCTTTGATCTTCTTCTGGATCAGGCGAGCCATCGGGCGCGCGCCGAAGAGGCGGTCGAAGCCACGCGCGGCCAGCCACGCCCGCGCCGCATCGTCGAGCGCGACGCGCACCCCTTTCTCCGCGAGTTGTGCGTTCAACTCCTTGACGAACTTATCAACCACGCGTTCGATGATTTCAAAACTGAGCGGCGAGAAAGCGATCCACGCGTCGAGCCGGTTGCGAAACTCGGGGCTGAAGGCGCGTTCAATCGCGCCACGTCCCTGCCCCTTGCCCGTCGTGTTCGACTGGAAGCCGATGCCGCCCGCGCTCAACTCCTGCGCGCCCGCGTTCGTCGTCATGATCAGGATGACGTTGCGGAAATCCGCGCGCTTGCCGTTGTTGTCGGTGAGCGTCGCGTGATCCATCACCTGCAAGAGGATGTTGAAGAGGTTCGGGTGCGCCTTCTCGATCTCGTCGAGGACGAGCACGGCGTAAGGCGTCTTGTTGATCGCGTCCGTGAGCAAGCCGCCCTGATCGAAGCCGACGTAGCCGGGCGGCGCGCCGATGAGCCGCGACACCGTGTGCGCCTCCGCATACTCGCTCATGTCGAAGCGGATGAACTCGACGCCGAGGGCGGCGGCGAGTTGTTTGGCGAGTTCGGTCTTGCCGACGCCCGTCGGGCCGGAGAAGAGGAACGAGCCGACGGGCTTGTCTGGGTGGCCGAGTCCGGAGCGAGAGAGTTTGATCGCGTTCGTGATGCCCTCGATGGCGTGATCCTGCCCGTAGATCACGGCCTGTAACTCACCCTTCAAATCGCGCAGGCGATCACGCTCCGACCCGCCGACGCTTTTGGGCGGAATCTTCGCCATGCGCGAGAGCACGATCTCGATCTCGGCCACGCCGACCGTATCGGGGCGTCCTTCCTTCGGCAGCAATTTCATCGCCGCGCCCGCCTCGTCAATCACGTCGATGGCCTTGTCCGGCAGCAGGCGGTCGTGCAGGTACTTGGCCGCGAGTTCGGCGGCGAGTTGGACGGCTTCGGGCGAGTAGGTGACGCCGTGATGCTGCTCGTAGTAGCTCTTGAGGCCGTTTAAAATCTCGACCGTCTCGGCCACCGTCGGCTCGCCGATCTCGATCTTCTGGAAGCGACGCGCGAGCGCGCGGTCGCGGTCGAACGCGCTTTTGTATTCGGCGTAAGTGGTCGAACCGATGCAGCGCAGTTCACCGGAGGCGAGCGCGGGCTTGATGATGTTTGAGGCGTCCATCGAACCGCCCGACACCGCGCCCGCGCCGACGATGGTGTGTATCTCGTCTATGAACAGGATCGCGGAGGGGATTTTCTTCAAGGCGTTGATGACGCCCTTGAAACGCTGCTCGAACTCGCCGCGATATTTCGTTCCGGCCAGCACCGCCCCCATGTCGAGCGCGTAAACTACGGCGTCGCGCAAAACTTCGGGCACGTCTCCCTGTTGAATCTTGAGCGCGAGTCCTTCGGCGATGGCCGTCTTGCCGACGCCGGGTTCGCCGACGTAAATCGGGTTGTTTTTGCGTCGGCGGCAGAGTATTTGAATCGTGCGCAGGACTTCGACGTGACGACCGATGAGCGGGTCGATGTAACCTTCGCGCGCGCGCTCGTTGAGATTGACGGTGAAGGCGGAGAGCGGGTCGCGCTGTTCCTGCGCGCCTGATTCGGCGTCGGCCTCGCCTTCGAAGCCGCCCGCCGGTTCGTTCGCGCCCAAGTGTTTGGAGATGCCGTGCGCGATGAAGTTCAGCACGTCGAGACGCGTGACGCCCTGCTGCCTGAGCAGGTAGACGGCGTAGGAGTGTTCGGCCTGAAAGAGAGCGGCGAGGATGTTGCCGCCGTTGATCTCTTTCTGCCCGCTGCCCTGCGCTTGCAGCATCGCGTATTGCAGGGTGCGCGTGAACATCTCGGTCTGTTCGGGAATGTGCGTCGTCTCCTCGGCGAGTTGCTCGACGCGCTCGTCGAAGAATCTTTCGAGATCGCGGCGCAGCGCGTCCGTGTCGCCGCCGCAGTTTTGAATGACGTTGCCGGCGGTGCGGTCTGAGAGCAGCGCGAGCAGGAGGTGTTCGAGCGTGACATATTCGTGCCGCCGTTCGATAGCCTCCTCGACGGCCGCGCTCAAAGTTGCTTGTAATTCTCTGGTAATCATAAAAGCAGAGGTCGGAGGTCAGAGGTTAGAGGTCGGTGAGAAGCAGTTTTGTTTTAACTGACGCCTGACCTCTAATCTCTGACCTCTAGCTTGTTGTTTCTTCAATCGTGCACAGCAGAGGAAACTCGTGAGCCTGCGCCAACTGTGTCACCTTTGCCACTTTCATCTCGGCGATCTC
>DATCWB010000503.1:0-3117 GCA_036566625.1 Pyrinomonadaceae bacterium | reverse complement strand
GGGCGCGCGCCAGAGAGATCGAAGCCGTCGGTGGCCGCGCCTTCGAGTTGCGGAACGCGGGCGGCGACTCGCAAGCCGACGGCGAGCCTGAGCGTGCCGCTCACGACCTCGTCCTCATCGGCGACGGCGGGTTGGTCGAGTCGCCGTCGCTGGCATCGGATTTTGCCTGGACGTGGGCGCGGTTCGCGCGCGCGACGGGCGAGTTGACCGAGTTGGTGTTGATTGACGGCAGCCGCCTGCATCTGGCCGCGCGCGAGTTGTTGCGCGCGACGGAGCGCATCGGCTACCTGTGGGCGCGTCGCGCGGGCGACGAATGGGAGTTGGACACGGACGCGGCGCAGGAGTTTTCATTCACGCCTGCCGGCTCGCGTCGCACGAAGATTAAGGGGCGGGTCTACAGCGGCGACGCGGCCGCGATATCCTGTCACGGGCTATAAATTTATGTGTGGAATTAACGGAATCGCATTATCGAGCCGTTCGCGGCGCACCCTCGACCCGCTCGTGCTGGAACGCATGCGCGACCAGCTCGCGCATCGCGGGCCGGACGACACCGGCCTGTTCGTTGACGGCAGGGTGGGCTTGGGGCATCGCCGCCTGAGCATCGTAGACGTGGCGGCGGGCCATCAGCCGATGACGAACGAAGACGGCACGATGCACATCGTCTTCAACGGCGAGATTTATAATCACGCCGATTACCGCGAGGAACTCGAAGCGCGCGGCCACACCTACCGGACGCATTGCGACACGGAGACCATCCTCCATCTTTACGAAGAGGAGGGCGCGCGCGCCGTTGAGCGCCTGCGCGGCATGTTCGCCTTCGCCATCTGGGATCAGAGGAAACGCGAGTTGTTCATCGCGCGCGACCGGCTCGGCGTCAAACCGCTCTATTACGTACACACCGACGACGGCTCGCTCTATTTCGCCTCCGAAATCAAGGCGCTGCTCGCGGCGGGCGCGGTCGCGCCGCAGATCAACTACCGCGCGCTGCCCGACTATCTGGCGAATCACGGAACATCGGCCGACGAGACGTTGTTCGCAGAGGTGAAGCGGCTGCCGCCGGGCCACACGTTGCTGTGGCAGGATGGCCGCGTGCGGATCGAAGAATACTGGGACGTTCGCTTCAACGGCGGCGACTCGCAAACGGACGATAGAAGCGAGGCGGACTACGTCGCCGAGTGGTCGGAGTTGTTCAGGGAATCTGTGCGCCTGCGGCTGATGGCGGATGTGCCGCTCGGGATGTTTTTGTCGGGCGGCATTGATTCGTCGGCGATTGCCGCGATGATGAGCGGGATGGTGGACGAGCCGGTCAAGACCTTCTCCGTCGCCTTCGCCGAGCGCGAGGCCAACGAACTCGAATACGCGCGGCTGGTGGCGCGCGCCTTCAAGACCGATCATCACGAGATCGTCGTCAGCCCCGAAGACTTCTTCGGCGCGCTGCCGCGCCTCGTCTGGCACGAAGACGAACCGCTCGCGCATCCTTCGAGCGTCGCGCTCTACTTCGTCTCGAAGCTGGCGGCCGAACACGTCAAGGTGGTGCTGACGGGCGAGGGCAGCGACGAGTTGATGGCCGGTTACGGGCGTTATCGCAAGACCGTCTACAACCTCTCGCTCGGCGCAAAGTACCGGAGTTTGACGACGGCCGGCATGCGTCGTCTCGTCGCCGGGGGCGTCGGGAGTTTGCCGGGCGCGTCGCGCGTGCGCCAGAAATTGTCGCGCACCTTCCTGTGCGTCGAGCCGGACATCGAGAGCATCTATTTCGATAACTTCGCTGTCTTCGACCGCGCCATGCAGCACGACCTGTTGACGGGCGAAACGCGCGAGCGCGCGGGCGCGGTTGATCCTTACGCGGGCGTGCGCTCGCATCTCGAACGGACTGACGCCGAGACGCTGCTCAACCGGCTGCTCTACGCCGACACGAAAACTTACCTGCACGAGCTTCTGATGAAGCAGGATCAGATGAGCATGGCCGCGTCCATCGAGAGCCGCGTGCCGTTTCTCGATCACAAGCTCGTGGAGTTTACGGCGCGTCTGCCGGAGCGCATGAAACTGCGTGGCCTGACGACGAAATACATCCTGCGCCAGAGCATGAAGGACGTGTTGCCGGAACAGATTTTATCGCGGAGCAAGATGGGTTTCCCCGTGCCCGTCGGCGCGTGGTTTCGCGGGCAGTACAAATCGGTGATAGACGAATATGTGCTCGGCGAGCGAGCGCAAGCGCGCGGGCTGTTCGACAGTTCGTACGTGCGCGCCCTCGTCGAACGCCACCAGCACGGCGGGGAGAATCATTCGGAGAGGCTCTGGGCGCTTGTCAACTTCGAGATGTGGCTCCGGCAGTTTATGGACGGCGAGGCGGCGGACTCCGCCAAGCCACGCGAGACGGAGGCCGCGCTCGCGTTCGGGTAGCTAGAGCAGCTTGCATAACTTCCTGCGCGCCTTAGTCTCCGACTTTGCGCATCAGCGTGAGAGAGTTTTACGCGAAGCCGCAGAGAAGAAGATCGGAAGGCGCAGGGAGAGGGTAGGGCTATCAGGGGCCGGTTTGAGATTATGCGTATTCTGTGGGTCAAAGCGGGAAAGATTCTGCCGGTGGACACGGGCGGCAAGATTCGCTCGTACAATCTGCTGCGGCAACTGGCAGCGCGGCAGGAGACGGTTTTTCTCTCCTACTACGGCGGCGCGCGCGATGAAACTTACGAACGCGAGATCGGCGAGCACCTGCCCGGCGCGGTCACGCTGCACACGCCTTCGCTCGCTTCGAGCGCGCCGGATTACCTGCGCCGCCTGCCCTCGCGCGCGCCCTACGCCGTGACGAAGTTTACCGCGCCCGAGGTGCAACGCCTGCTTGCCCAATGGCTCGGCGAGCGACGCTTCGACGTGGCCGTCTGCGATTTCCTCTCTGCTTCGCTCAACTTCCCGCGCGAACTCGCAACGCCCTCCGTGCTTTTCCAGCACAACGTCGAATCCGCGCTCTGGAAGCGACAGGCGACTTATGAACCGAATCTCGTCAGGCGGCTCGTCTTCAAGTTGGAAGCCGCGAAGATGGAGGCTTACGAGCGCGCGACGGTCGGGCGTTTTCAACACGTCATCGCAGTCTCGGAACACGACCGCGAGTTGATGTCG
>DATCWB010000502.1:0-6332 GCA_036566625.1 Pyrinomonadaceae bacterium | reverse complement strand
ATAAGTTGCGTAATCAACTAACAACTCGAAATCAAGGTTCTCTCTGGTGCAAACAGTGGCGTTGGCGTCTTTGGCTGATTTTGTATAAAGAACCAAATATGGCGAGTCGAGATTCTGTTGAGTCAGCTTGTTCTGCCAGTTGAGATAATCTCGCGCCGGGATTTTCTGATTCTTGTCAGTCCGCCGCTCCTCCCACATTTTTTCCGCCTCTGAGAACCATTTTGCGGCGTTGATAAAGCCGTCCTTCCGCAATTGTTCAACCGAGCGTAGTTCGATCCGTTTGCTCCCCGTGGTGTTTTGCTTGATGGCGATAGGCAGCGCGACTAAGTTCGGCTCAAAGAGCGCGAACGGCAGAATGCTTTTCGATAGGGCGGTGCGAAACAGGAAACGACTCTCGATGCGTCCTTTGAGATCAATGTTGACCCACGGCGGTTTAGCGTCCGGTTTAAGCGACGCCGCCGTCCTGATGTTGATCATTCTATCCTCGAAGTCCGGCGGCTGCGCCTGATTGATGTCCACGAAGTAGAAGGCGCGCGGCACAATCGTCGCACCCTGCTTGAAATGCTTCTTGTAAGGGTTGGCGGTGTTTCTGCCATCCGACTGGCTCATCGAAAAGGCCGTTGATTTACCTTGCTTCGCGTAGAACCACGTGGCACTCGCCTCCGTCAACTCCGGCGCAGCCGCTTCCAGATTGCAGTTGTGCGCGGGTAGCTTCCCGGCAAACGTCTTGCCCTCGATGCTCCTGGTGACGGCAGTGGCCGCTTGCTCTCGTTTCTCTCCAATCAGCACGCAACAGGGCACGCGAAATAACGGTATCACGTCTTTCAAATCCCATGCCCCGGTGAGCGCGAAACCCTTCGCCTTACCGCTGCGCGTGTTGTCATGCTGATCAGCGTTGAAGAAACTGCGCGGCAGCACAAACGCGATCCTTCCACCCGCGCGCAAAAAGAAGCCGCTGCAATATGCCAGAAAGATCGCCGCGATTTCGAGATGCGGGAAGTTGGCTTTGCGTTCCGGTTTCACGTCGCGCTCAGCGGCGAGCGCGTTCAGCACATCCTGATATTCTTCGTTCTTAATATCTCTGTAGGTGAACCACGGCGGGTTGCCGACGACGTAATCAAACTTTTCGGCGAGGAAGTAAGGCTTGTAGAGATTTTGCACGATGAACTTCCAGATGCCATCACGCCCTTCTTCTTTCGCAAGCTTGAAGCCCTGATAAATTTTGTGAAAACTTTCTGCCACCTCATCGCTCAACCCACTCGCCCCCGCCTGATGTTTGAGCGCGTTCCTGAAGTCAGACAACGCTTGCGCACCTTTGCCCTGCGTTTGCTCGGCCAAATCGTCGCTCAAATTCAACGCCTCGTCGAACACACGCAGATCGTCGAGCACGCCCGCATCAAGCTCATAATCTTTCCGGTCAATCTTCATTTTGAACCCCCTGCCGAAGAGATCGCCGACTTCTTTCGGCAGCAGCAGCGTGTTCGCCAGAATGACGTTGAGGTGGACGGGCTTCTTTGCGTCTACCACCGCGCGCCCGTAAGCCAGCAGCAACGTCGTCTTGGCGATCTGCACCGAGAGGGGGTGAATATCTATGCCATAAATCTGCTCGTTCAAATCTTCGACCTTGACGCGTGGGTGTAGTTTGCGAATGCGCCCGACCACGGCGCGCAGGAAAGAGCCGCTGCCACACGAAGGGTCGAGAATTTTGTCGGTCGGTTTGAACTCGAACTCCGCAACGATGCGCTCGCACAACCAATCGGGCGTGTAATACTCGCCGAGCGCGCGGCGCGTGTCGAGATCGATCATCTCCTGATAGATGCCTTTCAACACGTCCTCGTCCACGTTCTGAAAATCGTAGGCGGCAAGCTCCTGCGTAATCCCGCGAAACGATTCCCTCAGCGCGGGAAAACTTTCTGCGCCCGCCACCCAGTGATAGAAATCATTCTCGACGAAGTTGGCGATATTGAATTGATCGAAGAGTGAGCCGTCGATTGCCTCCCATAGCTTCTCTTCATCAATGTCGTTATTCGAGACAACCGCATAGGCAAGGAGTTTGGCGAAGACGCTCAGGTAAGTGTGAATCAGGAAATTCGATTCGCTCGGGACGAAAGAACCATAGGCGATACTCAGAAACTTTTCCCACTGCTCAAAGGAAACCTGCACCTCGGCGCTTGCTTTGACAGCCCGAAAGCTCCTCGTTAAATCGCGGAAGCACTGAATGAAGACAGGACTTTGATAGCCGAAAGATTCCTCAATGCGCCTGAGCGTCGCCTTCTGCTTCCTCTCTCTGAACAGATAGCGATCAATCCAGTAGTAAAACTCCTCCGCGTTATGCTCGGTCAGCGTGAATGACGCAGTTTCAACCTCTTCGAGGTTAAGCTCGTCTTCGTTGAGTGTTTCCAACCCGGCAAGCTGGTCAACATCGGGCGCATAAACTTTCCAGTTGATGAAGTCGGATGCGATCAGCGTATGATTGTAAATCTCCCCGGAGTTGATTTCTCCAAGCAGGTAGCCCGCAAGTTGCTCTTTGGCGTGTGCGAGCGTCTTCCGCAAATCATTCTCAAACTCAATGATGGTTGTATTGTAAAGCGTGTCTGCGCTGCCTCGATGCCGCTTACCTTTGCGCGGAATGTTGACGATTGCGCGCTCCGCCCCGCTGCTAATCGCATCAATCACCTTGCGCGTTTCTTCAGCGTCCGCGTACAGGCGGTTGAGTAAATCCTTAAACGCCTCTTTTTTGGTCGCCTCTTTATTCGCCGCCTCAACTTGCTGGCGGAACCTGCTAATGTGCTGTGAGATTTTGTCCGGCATCTGATTTGAGGATATTACCGCGCTAACAACTTTGAGATCGCATATCCGTCTTCATTCGTCGAGATCAATCCGTTACAGCTATTCAAGGCCGTAGACGGCTTCGCGCGGCAGTTCCATTTCCTCACCGCGCATGCGCGCGGCGGCGAGTTCGACCGCTTCGTAGATTTTGATGTAGCCGGTGCAGCGGCAGAGATTGCCGGAGAGCGCTGCTATGATCTCTTCGCGGCTGGGCTTCGGATTGGCGGCGAGCAGTTCTTTGGCGACGAGCAGGAAACCGGGCGTGCAGTAGCCGCACTGCGCCGCGCCCGTGTCGGCGAAAGTTTCCTGCAAAGGATGAAGACCGGCGGGCGAGGCCATGCCTTCGACGGTTTCGACGCTGCGGCCTTCGGCGTCCAGGCCGAGCACGAGGCATGAGAGCACGGAGCGCCCGTTGATGAGGACGGCGCACGTGCCGCACTCGCCGAGTTCGCAGCCGTGTTTCGTGCCCATCAGGTTCAGGTCTTCGCGCAGCACTTCGAGCAGGGTCTTGTGCGGCGCGAACGCCACCTCGACCGTCTCGCCGTTCAAAGTGAACTCGATGTGAGCTTTCTGTTTTGTTCGTTCAGACATCCCATTGATTTTATATGAAGACGGGGCGGGACTGAAATGCAGACGAGAATAAGGCCGTCAATCGTGAATCATAAATCGTGAATAGAGAAAGACGGCCCTCGTCTCTTTACGATTTACGATTCACGATTGACGGCTGTTGGTCAGGGCATGACGAGTTGGCCGGTCTTGCTCGTTTTGTTGAGGACGATGTTGTCTATGAGACGGGTCTTGCCGAAGCGCGCGGCGACGGCGATGAGGACGGAGCGGTCGTCGAGGCGGTCGAGACGTTCGAGCGTGTCGGCGTCGTTGACGCTGACGTATTCGATCTCGGCGCGCGGTTCGGCTTCGATGTCGGCGCGGATGAGGTCGGCGAGTTTTTTGCCGTTGCGCTCACCCTCGGAGTAGGCCGCCTCGGCGTGCGAGAGCGCGCGGTAGATGATGGCGGCGGCGCGTTTGTCTTCCGGTTCGAGGTAAGCGTTGCGCGAGGAGAGGGCGAGGCCGGAGTCTTCGCGCACGGTCGGGAGAATGACGATCTCGGTGTCGAAGGCGAGGTCGCGCACGAGGCGTTTGACGACGAGCGTCTGCTGCGCGTCTTTCTGGCCGAAGTAGGCGAAGTCGGCGCGGACGATGTTGAAGAGGATCGTGAGCACGGTGGCGACGCCGCGGAAGTGGCCGGGGCGAGCCGCGCCTTCGAGTTGCTCGGAGAGGCGTTCGACTTCTACGTAAGTGGAAAAACCCCTCGGGTAGATTTCCTCGGCGGTCGGCGCGAAGATGTAATCCACGTTGTAGTCGGCGAGCGCCATCGTGTCTTTCGTCAGGTCGCGCGGGTAGCGCGAGAAGTCTTCGTGCGGCGCGAACTGTTTGGGGTTGACGAAGACCGAGACGATCACCACATCGCACATGCGCCGCGCCTCGCGCACGAGCGAGAGGTGTCCCTCGTGCAGCGCGCCCATCGTCGGCACCAGCCCGATGGTCTTATCCAACTCGCGCCGCACCTTGCGCGACACCGAATTCATGCGTTGACGACGATTGATGATTTCCATAAGAGAGAGAGGTCAGAGGTCAGAGGCCGGAGGTCTGTAGAAGACAGTTTTCACTGACCTCCGGCCTCTGACCTCTAACCTCTGTTGTTAAGGTCGCTTGGCCTCCGCGTCATCCGTGTCGATGGGCGTGGCTTCGAGTTCGGCGGCGGCTTCGCGCGGCAGCGGGTAGGATTCGTTCTCGGCCGGGTATGCGCCTGTGCGCACGTCTTCGGCGAAGCGGCTGATGGCATCGGTCATCTGCGCGCGCAGGTCTGCGTACTGGCGGACGAAGCGCGGGCGCGTCTGGCTGAACGAGAGGCCGAGCAGATCGTGTATGACGAGGACTTGCGCGTCGCAGTGCTCGCCGGCGCCGATGCCGATGGTCGGTATGCGGACGCTCGCCGTGACGATGCGCGCGATCTCGCGCGGCACAACTTCGAGGACGATGGCGAACGCGCCCGCCGCTTCGAGCGCGCGCGCGTCTTCGACCAAGGCGCGCGCCGCTTCGGCCGTCTTACCCTGCAAGCGGAACCCGCCGAGTTTGTTGACCGACTGCGGCGTCAAACCGATGTGCCCCATCACGGGAATCTCTTCGGCGACGAGACGCGAGACGACTTCGACGCGCGCGCGCCCGCCTTCGAGTTTGACGGCCTCCGCGCCGCCCTCTTTGACGAGACGCAAGGCGGCGCGCACGGCATCATCCGCGCCCGTGTGGTAAGAGCCGTAAGGCATGTCGGCGACGAGCAGGGCGCGCTCCGTCCCGCGACGCACGGCGCGCGTGTGGCGGATCATCTCGTCGAGCGTGACGGGGACGGTCGTGTCGTAGCCGAGCACGACGTTGCCGACAGAGTCGCCGACGAGGATGATGTCCGTGCCGGCCTCGTCAACGATGCGCGCGGTCGGGTAATCGTAAGCCGTCAGGCAGACGAGCCGTTCGCCGCGCTCTTTGCTCGCGCGCAGCGAGGGAACCGTCACTTTTTCAGGACGCTGTTGTTTGAGATATACCATTGGTGGTCGTAGTCGCCTGTGTCCGGGTCGTCTTTCGTCGAGGAAGCCGGATTATAGGCGAGGGAGGCGACTGAGACAAGGATGAGCGGGTCGGGATGATGCCCCGCGCCGGCCGTCCCAGACGCACGCGATAACCATTGACTTCGCCGAACGCCGGGCGGGGCGGTTTGATTTAGCGGCAACCCATAACTCTTGACGCTTAGAAGCGGACAGGTCTAATCTCAGCCTGCCCGGTTAGTAACCGCCTCTCACCTCAACGCGGTCTCACAAAGGAGCTATTACAATGAAGTCTCACCGCCTCATCTCTCGCTTATGTAATCTCAAGTCAACGCTGCCCATCGCCGTGTTGCTCGTCGCCTTCATCGGCTTGTGCGCGGTCGGCATGGTGTCGAGCACGGCGCAATCAACACAGAAGGAGGAACGCGAGTTAGAGGATACAATTCCCAAGCATCTGCCAATCAAAATCAAGGTCAAGAACCTGAACAGCGAGAAGTGGGCGCGCGATGTGGAAGTAGAGGTTACGAACACCGGAAACAAGCCGATTTATCATTTGAGCCTGAGCTTGTTCTTCGTGGACGTGAAAATGGATAACGGTAATCAGATTGGCTTCCCGCTCAGGTACGGCAGAGCGGAAATGGTCGATGTAAAAGTTCGAGCTATACCTGAAGACGTGCCAATTCAACCGGGGGAGACTTATGTGTTTAAGGCCAGCAAAGGACTCGCTTTCGGATGGGAGAAGTTTAAGACTAAACACAATAAGCCTCATCCTAAAAAAGTCGGCCTTAGATTTGATGCCCTCAACTTCGGAGACGGCACGGGCTTTTTAACGAGTGGCGGGCTGCCAGTGTCTGACTCACGAACTTCCAAATCCTCATGCGGCGAACAAAGAAATGAAGAGACTTT
>DATCWB010000501.1:0-6221 GCA_036566625.1 Pyrinomonadaceae bacterium | reverse complement strand
GACATTCACGATACGGGAAACAAAATCATGAGAGCAATAAGAGCCACACTTCTGTCCGCCGCCATCTGTGCGACCTTCATTCTGCCGCTTCGCGCGCAGCAGCCGCAAACGCCGACCCAGACGCCAACCCAGACGGCGACGGCCGCGCGCCCGGCCGGCGACATCGCCAGCGGCACGATGACCGCGCGGCGCGAATACCTGCTCGGCCCGAATGACGTAGTTGAACTCAGGGTGTTCGGCGAACCGCAGTTCGACGGCTCGTTCGTCGTGGACAACGACGGCAAACTCGTCGTGCCGTTCGTCGAGGAGCCGATCAACGCGCAGTGCCGCAGTATCAAAGAGGTGCGCCGGGACGTGGAGGGCGTGCTCGCCAAGTTCCTCAAACACCCGCGCATCTACATGACCATCAAGGAGGAGAGAAGCCGCACGCCCGCCGTCGTCTACGGCGCGGTGCGCTCGCCCGCCCCTTACGAGATGCGTCGCCCCGCGCGCCTGCTCGAACTCATCTCAAAGAGCGGCGGCGTCACCGAACAGCAGAGCGGCACGATCCAGATTTTCCACACGCAGCCGCTCCTGTGTCCCGCACCGGAGGAGGCGCAGGTCGCGCAGGCCGAACGCGGCGAGGACATGATCGGCGTGCCGTTCACCATCTACAAGGTCGAAGAACTCAAGATGGGCAAGAGCGAGGCCAACCCCTACATCCACCCCGGCGACGTGATCTACGTGGCCGAGGCTTTACCGATTTACATCACGGGAAATGTCGTGCAGCCCTCCAACCTTTACCTGAAAGACGGGATGACGCTTTCGCGCGCGATCAGCATCGTCGGCGGCGCGAAGAACGCCAAGGAGAGCCAGGTGCGGATTTACCGGCAGAAGCCGGGCGGGTTGAAGTCCGAGACGCTGACAATTGATTACAAGGCCATTAAGCAGGGCAAGAAAGAGGATGTTGCGTTGCAACCCTACGACATCATCGAAGTGCCGGAGGAAGGCAAGTTCTCTCCCGCAGGCATCGCCAAGTTGCTGACGGGCTTCGCCACGGGCGGCGCGACTTCTTTGGTTACGCAAGCCCCGCTGAGGATACTTTACTAAGCGCGCGAGTCGTTGACAGAGAGGTTGGCTGTGGGATACGGCCAACCTTTCGTTTTGCCGTCGAGCGCGCCACGCGCGGCGCGTCCTTAAGGCGTCCGGCATTACGTTAGGTTGTCTTTTCAAATTCTTACTTTAGAACAAAGGCGGGAGAATTAAGATGGCTCCGAAAACTACAACGGCGGCCGGCGGCGGGCGCAAAAATAAACGCCGGACGACATTTATCTGGATCGCGGCGGCGGCGGCGGTCATCGTCGCCCTGATCTGGACGGAACAGGTTGCGCTGCTCTACGTGCTGGCGACCCTCAGCGTGACGGCGCTATTGTTGATTGTGGCAATGGCCGACCTCGGCGGCGCGCAGAGACCTCTCACACAGCCCGCGCCCAACGACGACTCGGCCGCCGCCGCAGACGGGTTGGCCGTGCCGGGCGGCGACAGGGGTTCGGCGAGACAGCGTTAAGTTTACTCTTGATTGAGAGCGCGTCCCCGCGTGGGGCGTGTCGGAAACAAAAAGCGTAGCCCGTTCAATCAAAGTTGAACGGGCTACGCTTTTAACCTGCGCGCTCGTCGCCTGCGCGTCGCTGCGAAGCCGCAGCGACGGTCGTTGAGGTAAAACCATGGGGCGTCGCCGTCGTCGCCGTCGCCGCGTCCCACGTAGCATCCTACATTCGCCCGGGCGTGCTCATCTTGACCTCTTCCTTAACTTCCCGCACATCGCTTGCGACGCGCTTGACCTCTTCGTCAATCTCCTGCACATCGCCGCGCACGGCTTCGACCTCGCCCGTCACGTCCCTGACAGCCGCTTTGATCTCGCCTGTGATGTCTTTTTTGACCTCTTCCGTAATCTCGCGCGCGGCCTCCCTGGCCTCCTCTTTAACCGCGTCTTCCATCACTTGCAGCACCTCGTGCGGTTTGGGCGAAACTTTGAGCGCCTCGATTTCAGGGTCGGTCTTGTAGTCGAAGCGGTCATATACGGCGTCGAGTTGCTGCGCGATGTGTTCGAGCAGTTCGAGCGTCTTGGCCGCCTTCTGTTCGGCCAGCATGTTGACTTGCAGGTCGAGTTCGGCGCGTTTCTCGCTCAAGGCCGACATCCGGTTTTGCGAGATGAGCACGAAGGTCGAGAGGAAGATCGCTTCGAGCGAGACGATCATCGTGAGCAGGCCGAACGGGAACGGGTCGAACTCGCTGACGCGGGGCAGATTGATCAGGTTGACGTTCAGCAGAATCCACAGGCCGAACCAGACGACGTGGATCAGGACGAACACCGTCGAACCGGAAAAACGCGTGATGGTATCGGAGATACGTTCCTGCGGCTTACGTGTCGCAACGTCCTTGCGCTGCATCTCGGAGATGGCGGCGATGTTCTGCCGTATGATTTCGTTTTGTGAAACTGCTTGAGTGCTCATCTGTCTTTTAATGGCCTCCGTGGAAATAAGATCGGGGGCAACCTGCGGAACGATGCGCGATGGAATGCGCTTCCTCGTTCCTTTTAAACAAACATCGTGCCAGCAGCAAGACATCAATATTTCAACGAAAATCTGCACAACCAGACCAACGACGCAGTCGCCCTGTACCCGTTTGATGCACGCCCGAGCGTTTTGATGTTGCTTCGGAGCGTTGAAATTTGGGCGCGTTTTCATCTCTCGCGTGAGGTTTGAAGGTCGAGAACCGGCGAGGCCGAGAAAAAGTCTTGTCTCAGTCTGAGCGCAACTGCTATAAATTTAAGTGCCCCCCGGCGCAACTAAGTCGGAAGAATTTATTTGCCAACACAACGCGCCCAGTTCGCATCAAAAACTCTCTCCTTATCAAATTAATCAACCAGCAGGGAGCTATTATGCCTCGACTTATCACTTCTCTCGTCCTGTCCGCGCTACTATTGTTGACAGCTGTGCCCGCGCGTAGCTACACCTATCAATACAGCAGCGCGTCCGTGCAGCTCAAATGGATGACGACGCCGATCCGCATCGCCCTTTCAACATCCCTCAACTCGCCGCCCCCGAATATCAAGGCGGGTAGTGACGTGATGGGCGCGGCGCGTAGAGCCCTGCGCCGCTGGTCCGATGTCGCCAACATCCAGATCGTGGAGTCATCGACGGCCGTCGACTCGGTCAACCCTTCCGGGGCGGGCGACGGGATCAGCCTGATCACGGTGTCAGCCTCGGCGACGAACGACGCCTTCGTTAACGCAGGCGGGGTGCTGCGGCTGGGGCGCACGCGCGTCATATTCGACAGCGCGAGGGGTATCTACGAGGCCGACCTCGCGATCAACCCGCGCGTGGCGTTTTCGACCGACGGCACATCAAGAACTTACGATCTCGAATCCACCTTCGTCCACGAATTCGGGCACGTCCTCGGACTCGATCACTCGGCCATCACCGGCGCGAGCATGCAGCCGATTCAGGGTCAGAACTACAGCGACCAAACCTTATTTGCCCCGGCCTTCACCATACGCACACTCTCGGACGACGACATAGCAGGCGTCCGCTCCATCTACGGGCCGCGCGTGGCGGCCAACGTCGGTTCGATAGCGGGGCAGGTCAACTACGGCGCGGGCGCGCACGTGTGGGCCGAGAATTTCTACACGGGGCGCGTGGAGGGCAGCAGCATCACGAAGTCAGACGGCACTTACAGGATCGACCAACTGCCGGCGAGCGACTACCGTGTGTTCGTCGAGTACCTCGACGAGCCCGTCGCCGCCAACAACCTCTTGTTCTCGCCGCCTTACGCGGGCATCAGCAGCCAGCCTGCGTTTCGCGCCACGGAGACGACGACGCCGGTAAGCGTCACTACGGGAAACACAACTTTCCTGAACCCTATCATCACGGTCGGGGCGCCTTCCATCAACCCGCGCATTCTGGGCGTCAGCGGCTTGCTGCAAACCACGCCCGTGCAACTCTCGGCCGGGCGCGTCTTCCGTTTCACCGTCGGCGGCAACAACCTCGCCAGCGTCCCCCTGACGACTTCGGGCTTCAGCGTGACCTCGCCTTCGATCACGATTGATCCCGCGAGTTTTGCGCGCGAAGACCCGGCCAACTATGGCTTCACGGACCCGACCTTCGGCATCGTCAGCTTCAATCTAGTCATCGCCGACAGCGCGAAGTTCGGCGACTACACCCTGCGCCTGCGCTCGAACGCGGGCGAGACCGCCTACCTGTCAGGCGCGCTCGCGCTTGACCCCTACACCAACTACGTCGAGTCGAACCCGCTGGAGAACAACGGCTTCTTCGTGCGCCAGCAGTACCTCGACTTTCTCTTCCGCGAACCTGACACGGACGGCTTCAACGCGTGGCTCGCCGTGCTGAACCGCTGCGACGCCGCGCCCTCATCCGAGTGCGACCGCGTCACGGTCTCGTCGGCGTTCTTCCGTTCGCAGGAGTTTCAACTCAAAGGCTCCTTCATCTATCGCTTCTACGCGGTGGCCTTCGGACGCCTTCCGAAGTACGCGGAGATCATCCCCGACTTGCAGTTCGTGACCGGGCAAACCGAGCAGGAACTCGTCGCGAGGCGCGAAGCTTTCACGAACGCCTTCGTGCAGCGTCCGGCCTTCCGCAGCATCTACGACCAGTTGTCGAACGCCGACTATGTGGACAGGCTGCTGCGCACGGCAGGCGTGACCATCCCGAATCGCGACCAACTCGTCAACAACCTCAACGCCGGGACGCAGACGCGCGCACAGGTGTTGCGCGCGATTGTCGAGAGCCCGGCGGTCGAGCGCAAAGAGTTCAACCCGGCCTTCGTCGCCATGCAGTATTTCGGCTATCTCAAGCGCGACCCGGAGACCGAAGGATTCAACGCGTGGCTCAACTATCTGAACACGCACGCCGACGACTTCCGCACGATGGTCAACGGCTTCGTCAACTCGAAAGAGTATCGCAGCCGTTTCGGCCAGCCGTAAAAGGTCGGCACACGTTGAAAACGGGGAACGGAGCAGGACAGCATTCAAGCCCTGCTCCGTTCCCCGTTTGCACAAAAAATAAAGCGGATGGAGGCGAGATGATCGCTTCCACCCGCTTTAGCTGATTCTCGCCCGGTTGCGTCGTCGTGCGAGAGCCAACTTATGAGGAATTTAGTCGGCGATCAGGATTCCGTCGCTCACGAGTATCCCCTCGCCGAATGCGATCCCGTTCGACATGAGGATACCGTCGGACACCAGGATGCCTTCGCCGAATGCGATGCCGTCGCTGAGGGTGATGCCCCTCGCGATCTTCAGACTGTCGGACACCAGGATGCCGTCGGCTATGAGGATGCCGTCAGCGATCAGAATGCCCTCGCCGAACGCAATGCCTTCGCCGAACGCGATGCCTTCGCCAAACGCGATCCCGTCCGACATGAGGATGCCCTCGCCGAACGCGATGCCTTCGCCGAATGCGATGCCGTCGCTCCAAGCGATGCCTTCGCCGCGAGAATAGGCGTCGCTGAGTTGCAGGCCGAGTCCCTCGGTGGTCATGAAGCCGTCGGCGATCAGGATACCCTCGCCGAACGCGATCCCGTCGCTCCACGCGATGCCTTCGCCGAACGCGATGCCTTCGCCGAACGCGATACCCTCGCCGAACGCGATACCGTCGGACACCATGATGCCGTCAGCTATCAGGATGCCGTCGGCGATCAGGATGCCATCCGACATGAGGATGCCGTCGGCGATCAGGATGCCTTCGCCGAACGCGATGCCGTTGGTGAGCACCGGCCGGTCGCCGAGGATGATGCCGTAGGAGTAGATCAGATTGCGGCTGAGCGGGACGGTCTCGCCCGCGATTTCGACGGAGTTTCCGATTGAAGTGAAGCTCTGGTTGCCGCTGAATATTTTGTCGCCCGCGACGAGCTTGTCGGCGTTGGGGACGATGGCGCGTGACATCTTGATCGCGCCGACGGCGTTGACGAGTCCTGCGCCCTGCGTGAACACGCGATGCGCTCTGGTCGCGAAGGTCTGGCCGGGGAGCGTCTGCGCGGTGCGCATCAGGGCGGTCTTGACGAGCGTCGGGGTGAGGGATTTGTTTGCTTCCAGCATCAAGGCGACGGTGCCGGCGACGACGGGCGCGGAGAAGGACGTGCCGGAGAACTTGAAGTAGTTGTTGTCGGGACTTTGCACCTTCACCTGATGCTCGCGGACGAGCGTGGAGTTCGGGTCAATCGCCGCG
>DATCWB010000500.1:0-8785 GCA_036566625.1 Pyrinomonadaceae bacterium | reverse complement strand
GCGCGAGCCGAGCACGGTCACTTCCGCACCCGCTGCCCGCAGCGCGTTATAGGGAACTGAAAACTCGCTGTCTTCCACGTGGTTTTCGATCAAAATGGCGACCTTTTTCGTCGTGCTTTCCTGCTTCGTCATCGGTTTTTGACTCCTTCGATAATTCTAATGTCCAAAAGAGACCGCGCTGTCGGGCGGTCGTCCGTGTCCTTGGTTTGTCCTCGGGACAAATTGGCAAAGACCATGCCAGCGTGTGCCGGGGGCGAATGCGGGCAAAAGGCCGCCGCGCGTCTGTTTCATTCGCACAAACCCGTACAGGCCGCCGCCGCGAATGTTCGTTTACGTTACTTGCGAGGCGCGCGTGTCGCATATTTATAGACTGAGAGGCCGTTAATCACGCGCATCGAGCACTTTCTGATTGACGGCCGCGCCACACATCATGTAAATCTCAAGGCAAGTGAAAAACGTGCTAAGTGAAATCGGAAACAGCAAGGGCGCGAGGTTGTTTATTTCGCCTTGAGCGCGCGAGGTAGTTCATTCAACTCGACACAACACGGGAGGAGAGAATCATGCCAAGCAGACGTAAACAATCTAACAGCCGGGGGAACGCGGCGGGCGGCGACATGACGAACGCGGCGACGGACACCGCGACGGGCGTCGTCAACCAGACGACGGAGGTCGCGGGCGAGGTGGCAGAGCGCGGAGCGAACCTCGGAAGTTCACTGCTCGAAACTTTAGCCGACACTGTGGGCAGCGTCAGCCCGTCGCTCGGCGACATCGTGCGGCCGGGCGGCGGCGGCGGCAAGTCCGGCGGCCGTTCGTCGGGTCGTTCGTCCACGGGGCGCAGCGGCACAACGTCCACTTCGAGCGCGGTGAGGAGCATCGCGCGGCAGGCGGGCAAGGCGACGGAACGCGCCGGCAAAGCGGCCGAACGTGAAGGACGCGCCACCGCGCGCTCGGCGCAGTCCGTCAGCAAAGGGATCAATCGCACGGCCAGTTCGGCGACCGGCTCGGGCGGTGGCGGCGGAGGCAAAGGCGCGGCGGGCAAATCGTCCGGCGGTAAGGGCGGCGCGAGTAAATCGGGCGGCTCTAAATCAAGCGGCTCTAAATCAGGTGGCTCTAAATCGAGTAGTTCACAGTCAGGCGGTTCTAAATCGGGTGGTTCCAAGTCGGGCGGCTCGAAATCAGGCGGCTCGAAGTCGGGTGGCTCGAAGTCGGGCGGCAAAGGGCGCGGCGGGAGATAATCGCTCGACGCTCGCGCGGCGGCCGGGCGGCGAACTGTTTCGACGTTGGATGGGGCGCACCTCCATATCACAGGTGCGCCCTGTTCAAGGTTAAATCGCCGGAGCACGATCACGCTGAAGCAGGCCGTCCGGCACTTCGGTTGCGAGACGCGGGCGACCGAATCTTAAGCCGTTCGGATGAGTGTGCGGCGATAGTTAGCAGTTAAGGATGTAAGAAAAATGAAGCCGCCTTGCGGACTTGAACCGCAGACCCCCTAATTACGAATCAGGTGCTCTACCAACTGAGCTAAGGCGGCACAGGAGTTTGTGGAGCAAGAATACGAAGCGGGGGGCGCGCTGTCAAGCAGGCGTCCGGACGAGGCAGGGAGGAGCGAAAAACAGAGATGGCAAAAGACCCAACGAAGCACAAACAGAACTATCAGATCGACGGCCAGAAGTTGAACGAATACGAATTTACACAGAGCCACGGCGCGATCACGGAGGAGGAACGCCACCGTTTTGCAGACCAGCAACGCCAGAGCGGGGATCAGTTTGACGCGCCGCAGACCGAGGCCGAACGCATCCAGCAGTTGATGAGCGACGTTCACGAGCGCGTCCAGCGGGAGAAGGAGAAAGAGGCCGCGCGAGAGGCCGCCAGGCGTCGCAAGGCGCGCGCAGAGGCGCGCAGCGCGGGCGCGAAGAAGTCGAGCGGCGCACAGGGGTCGGCGTCGCGCGCGCAGAAATCCGTCGCCGCTACGAAGAAATCGGCGGGCGCGGCGAAGAAGGGTGCGGCGAAGAAAGCTGCAAAGGGTGCGGCGAAGAAGGGCGCGACGTGGTCGGGCGCGAAGGAGCGCGCGGCCGGTAAGGCCAGCGCGAAGGCGGGCGCGAAGTCAGGTGCGAAGGCGGGCGCGAAAGGCGCGGCTAAAAAGTCTGCGGGCAAGAAGGCGGGCGGCGGTGGCTCTGCGGGTAAAAAGTCTGCCGCTAAACAAGCGGCGCGCAAGAAGGGCGGCGGGCGTTGAGTTACAAAGTCGCGTTCGAGCGCAGAGCGGGCGAGAGTTTTTTGAGCGCGGCGACCGGGAGTTTTAAGCAGGCGGCAACTTACAGGGAAGGAGCGTGGCAGATGGCAGGACAAGGCGAGGAACGAGAACCGTCGGCGGGCGGCGGGCAGGCGGGTGAGAACCGCGGGGGCGCGGCCGGCGCAGGAGGAGGAGGGCACGAGGGCGAGCCGGAGGCCGAACAGGAATCTGCGGCGGCGATGGACGCGGAAGTGCCGCAGCCGCCCGACGCTTCGGAGACGACCGAGGGACAACCCTCCTGAGTTCTCACGACAACTAAAACTCGAAACTGACGGGGGCGGGCGGCGAATCTGGAACGCGCTCGCCCTTCGTGTGTGCTGTGTCGGAGAGGTGCAGGTAAGTTAAGATGAGTCGGTCAACGGTCGTGCCCGTGTTGTCTACATGCCCTCTAGAATTTCTCGTCTCACAAACATGATGAAAAGTAGTTCCAGAGAAGTCCGCTGTTGTTCGACAAACTTCCACGCGTCGTCGTGCGCGCGGCTTCTGCCCGCCGTGTTGATTCTCCTTCTGGCCCTGCTCGGCAGCCCGACCGGCGCGCGCGCGCAAAAGAACAGGGCGCAGAAATTGCCCTCGCCCGCCAAGATCGTGAGCGACTATTTGAAAGCCGCCGGGGGGAAGACGCGACAGGTCGCGGTGCGCGACGCGACTTACGAGTGGAGCGCGCAACAGGGCGCGGACGGGGCGCGGGGCACGGCGCGCACGTACGCGAAATTTCCGGCCTCGACGCGCACCGACATCTCCCTCGAACGCGGCGAGACGAACGCGGCGGCCAACGCGCGTTCTGCCTGGCTGCGTCGTGACGGCGGCGAGGTGCGGACGCTGATCGACACGGATGCCAACGTCGCCAAGCTGATCTCCGCGCTCGACGCGAGTCGTCTCGTTGATTACAGGAAACAGGACGTGCTCGCGCGCACGGTCGAATTCTCGGACGGCGGCAATCACCTCGAACCCGCCTACGTCGTCGAATTCTCAAGGCGCAACGGCGCGCGCCTCAGATACTGGTTCGGCGCGAACAGCAAATTGCCCATGCAGGTCGCCGACGACGCGCGCCAACTCACGCTCCGTTACAAGGATTACCGCGCGTCGCAGAACGGCCTGCTCGAACCGCACCGGGTAGAAATCATAACGCGCGACACGGGAACACTGGTCTTAACCTTAAACAGCGTGCGCTACAACACCGGGCTGGACGATGCGCTCTTCGAGCCGCCGAGCGATCAGTCTCTGAACATCTCCGAACTGCTGCGCGCCGTGGCGCGCAACCAGCAGCAGATCGACCGGCGCATCAGCGATTACACTTTCACGCGCACCGAGACGGAACGCCAGATTGACGACAAGGGCGTCGTGAAGAAAGAGAAGACCGTCGTCCGCGAAGTCTACCCGGTGGCGGGCGGCGGGAGCGTGCTCAAGTTGATCAGCGAAGACGGCGAGCCGCTTTCGCCGGAGCGCGCGGCGAAGGAAGAGAGACGCGTGGCCGAACTGATGGGGAAACTCGAAACGGGCAACACCAGGCGCAGGGTGAAGCAGGAGCGCGAACGCGCCGAGTGCGCACGCAAACAAGGCGAGGCGGGCAGCGGCGACGCGGACGAGAACATCGGCGTCGGCCTTTTCCTGCGAGCCTGCGAGTTCGTCAGCCCGCGCCGCGAGCGTTTTCGAGACCGCGACGCCATCGTCTTCGATTTTCGCCCGCGCCCCAATTTCAAACCGGCCAACCGGAGCGAATCATTCGTCGCCAAACTGGCGGGGGTCGCCTGGATCGATCCGGTGGACAAGCAGGTGATGCGTCTGGAAGCGCGTCTGGCGGAGGGCTTCAAATTGGGTGGTGGACTGGTGGCGTCTGTGCGCCCCGGCTCGGCGGTGGTGATGGAGCAGACGCGCCTCGAAGACGGCGTCTGGCTGCCCCGCTTCTCGCAGATCAATGCCTCGGCCAAACTCTTCCTCTTCTCCGGCTTCAACCTCGACGCCACGCACGAATACAGCAACTACAGACGTTTCAGCACCAGCGTCGGCGAAGCGAACGTGGAGTCGCCGCCCGCGCAACCCTCCCCGACTCCCCCGGACGAGTTTTAAGGCGATACCGGAGCAGCTATAAAACCAAGAGCGCGGCAGAGAAAAATAATGAATGAAGTTGTAGTTATCGGCGGCGGGTTCGCCGGGGTCGAGGCGGCGTGGCAGGCGGCGCAGAACGGGGCGCGCGTGCGCCTCTACGAGATGCGTCCCGTGCGGCAGACGCCCGCGCACCGCACCGAGCAGTTGGCCGAGATCGTGTGTTCCAACTCGCTGAAGTCCGACGAGCCGGGCACTGCGCCGTACCTGTTGAAGGAGGAGTTGCGGCGGGGCGGGTCGCTCGTGTTGGAGGTCGCGGCCGAGACGCGCGTGCCCGCGGGCGCGGCTCTCGCGGTTGACCGGCATCGCTTCGCCGAACTCATCACGCAAAGGATCGAGGCGCATCCGAACATCACCTTGATCCGCGAAGAGGTGACGCGCGTTGCGGAGGACGCGCTCGCGATCATCGCCGCCGGGCCTCTCTGTTCCGACGCGCTCGCCGAAGAGATCGTGCGCCTGACGGGCGACGGGCAGCTCTACTTTTACGACGCCATCGCGCCCATCGTCGCCGCCGATTCGATTGATTACACCGTCGCGTTTCGCGCCGCGCGTTACGACAAGGGCGGCGACGATTACGTTAACTGCCCGTTTGACGAGGAACAGTACAGGGTTTTTTACGAGGCGCTCAGGGAAGCCAAGAGCGTGCCGCTGCAACGCTTCGAGGAGACGCGCTGGTTCGAGGCGTGTCTGCCCGTCGAGGAACTGGCGCGGCGCGGCTACGACACTTTGCGCTACGGGCCGATGAAGCCACGGGGCTTACGCGACCCGCGCAACGGGCGCGAGCCTTTCGCCGCCGTCCAACTGCGCCAGGAAAACTTGATGGCCGACGCCTACAACCTCGTGGGCTTTCAGAATCATCTACGTTACGGCGAACAGGCGCGCGTGATTCGTTTAATTCCGGGGCTGGAACGTGCGGAGTTCTTGCAGTACGGGCAGATTCATCGTAATACTTATATTCGCGCGCCGCGCGTGCTTGAGGCGACGATGCGGATGCGCGAACGCCCCGGCGTCTACTTCGCGGGACAGATCAGCGGCGTCGAGGGCTACGTCGAATCGGTGGCGACGGGCTGGCTCGCAGGGGTAAATGCGGCGCGGCAGTTGGCGGGAAGAGAACTCGTCGTAGCTCCGCCCAAATCGGCCACGGGAGCGCTGGCGCGTTACGTCTCGTCGGCCGAGACGGACAACTATCAACCCGTCAACATCACCTTCGCGCTCCTGGAACCGCTGCCCGAAGCGGATCGCAAACGCGTCCGGCGCAAGCGCGAGCGGCATCAACTTCAAGTCGAACGAGCATTAACAGAGTGGAACAACTGGCTGCACAATCTTCACAACGGCGATTCACCGGCGACGACTCCGCACCATGCGCCGCACGACGACGCCGCCACGGGCGGCTGATGCGACGAAGGCACACGGGCTGTGCGGCGAGCGCGGCGCGAGAGACGCGCGCCTGCTATGCCCGCGCCGCATGTCTCCTCATCGCCGGAATTTTCCTCTTCACCTTCGCGCCGCAGACGGACGCGCAGTCGGGTCGCCACAGGCCGGAGCCTTCCGCATCGCCCGCGCCCGACAAGCAACGCCCGCGCCGCGCTACGCCCGTTCGCCCGGCCGATAACATCCCCGGCCAGCCCACCACGCCCGATGCCCCCGGCACGATGCCGGCGTCTACGCCCACGCCCGCGACCGAAACAGGCACGCCGCGCCCGCAGTCCAACGAACCCGTCGCGCCCACTGCTTCGGCGGCGGACGACGCCGCTGCGGTCGAAGTTGACGACGGCGAGATCGTGCGCGTCACGTCGAACCTCGTGCCGGTCTCGGCGACGGTCACGGACACGCGCGGCAAGGCCGTCACCGATCTGACCGTGGACGATTTTGAGTTACGCGTTGACGGCCAACCGAAGCCCATCGGCGGCCTCAGCCACGCGGAGACGCCCGTGCGCATGGTGATGCTTTTCGACAATAGCGACAGCATTCGTTCGTCGCGCGAGTTCGAGAAGCAGGCCGCGATACGTTTCTTCAAGAGCGTGCTGCGCCCGGTTGATCAGGCGGCGATCTATTCGGTTGGCACGGTCTTCGATCTCGTGCAGCCGTTGACGAACGACGTGGGTAAACTCGTCCGCACCATCGAACATTTCGACAAGCCGGAAGGCGCGACCAAACTTCTCGAAGCGATTGCGCACGCCGCCGAATACCTGCGCCACACGCCCGGGCGCAAAGTTCTCGTCATCGTCTCGGACGGCGCGGACACCGTCAGCGATATGCCCTTCGACGAGACGCTGCGCCGTGTGCTCGCCGCCGACTGTCAGGTCTATTCCGTCCAGACCGGGGCTTTCGAGAGCGCGAATCTGGTCGATCTGATAGCTATCCGCAGGCTCGAAACTTTTTCCGAACGCACGGGCGGCGCAGTTTACGTCCCGAAGACGACCGGCGAACTAGACACCGCCTTCGCGCAGATTTCGGCCGACCTCGCGCAGCAATACGTGCTCAGTTACTACCCGACCGACGAGGGGCGCGACACCCGTTTCCGCACCATCAACCTGCGCGTGAAGACGCGCCCCAACCTGCGCGTGCGCGCCCGGCGCGGCTATTACCCGCGCCGCAACGCGCAGCAAATATCTTCGGGCGAACACTTGATGAACGACACGGATGCGGCTGCCGAACGCAACCAGCCGCCTTCCGATCTCAACCCGCCGCTCACCATGCCGCGCGCTCTGGCGATCAAGGCGGAGCGTTCGACCATCACGCTCGGCGGGCCTGCCCACGGCAGCAAGAACATGGATGCCGACACGAGCGGCGACCTCCCGCAGCGCGCCGCGACGGACGTGCGCGTCTCCAGCCCGACGGTGAACAGGTTAGAGGTAAAAACAGAGCCGAACGCTTCGCCGCAAAATAGCGAATCGCCGCCGGGTCTGAAATCAGAACCGCCGGATGCAAAGCCCGACGATGCGCCGTCTTCCGCAGCCTCGAATGAATCGAAGCCGACACCCACGCCCGCGCCGACACCGGCCACCGCTCAGATAACGGAAACAGCCCCGCAGCAATCGCCGTCGCCGCAGTCGTCAACACCGCAGTCGTCAACACAACCTTCACAGCAGCCCGCGCCGCCCGCGCCGAAGAGTCCGCTCAACGTCGGCCTGCTCAATTCGAAAGCCCTGAGTTTGCCGAAGCCCGTCTACCCGGAGATGGCGCGGCGCATGAGGGTCGAGGGCGCGGTGAGAGTGCTGGTGATGATTGACGAGAGTGGTAGAGTGATCTCGGCGCGGGCCGACGGCGGGCACACGTTGTTGCGTGATTCGGCGGTCAACGCCGCGCGGCTGGCGAGGTTTACCCCTGCGCTCGTCTCCGGCCAGCCCGTCCCGGTCACCGGTTTCATCACTTACACGTTCAGCCTGTAGTCACTAAGAGCGACCCGTATGATCGAACAACTCTTCGAGCAGTTCTTCGAGCACCTGCGTTACGAGCGCAACGTGAGCGAGCACACTCTACGCAACTACCGCATCGACCTCGGCCAGTTTTACGACCACCTCGCGCCGCCGGATGCCGTGACGGGCGCGCGCCGCGAGTTCGACCTCAAACAGATCGACCACGTCACGATCCGCGAATGGCTGTCGTCGCTCCACGCCGCCAACAAACAGAAGACCTCCATCGCGCGCAAACTCGCAGCCCTGCGCACCTTCTTCCAGTTCCTCGTGCGCGAGGGCGTCGTCGAGATGAACCCCGCCAAACTCGTCTCCACGCCGCGACTGGAGAAGAAACTCCCCAACCACCTCTCCATCGAAGAGGCCGTCCGCTTCATCGAGACGCCGGACATCGAAACCGATCTGGGCAAGCGCGACCGCGCCATCCTCGAATTCCTCTACGGCACGGGTGTGCGCGTCTCCGAACTCGTCAAGCTGAACCTGCGCGACATAGATTTCAAAAATAAGATGGTGAAAGTGACGGGCAAGCGTCGCAAACAGCGCATCGTGCCCTTCGGCGACCCGGCTCTGCACGCCCTGATGCAATACCTCACCGTGCGCGGCGCGTTCCTCAATAACGCGCCCGTCGCCGAACGCGACGACGAGGCCGTCTTCCTCAACTATCAGGGCACACGCATCACGACCCGCTCCGTCGGGCGCATGGTGGACAAGTACATCACGATCTGTGCGGGCGTCCACAACATCAGCCCACACTCTCTGCGCCACTCCTTCGCCACGCATCTGCTCGACAGCGGAGCAGACCTCCGGCACATCCAGGAACTGCTCGGCCACGCGCGCCTCTCCACCACCCAAATCTACACGCACGTCTCCATGGAAAAATTGATCGAGGTGTACGACAAGACGCACCCCAAAGCTTAAGGCAGGGTGAAAGGATAAAGGGAAAAGGGGAAGGGATAAAAGCAACTCGCCGGTTGCT
>DATCWB010000499.1:0-11758 GCA_036566625.1 Pyrinomonadaceae bacterium | reverse complement strand
CACCCGCCGCGCGCGCGCCGCGCACGGACTACTCGAAATTTTCGCACGCGACCAAAGGCCACTTCGAAAACTGCTCCTCCTGTCACCTGATCCCTTCGTTCCAGAAGCCGGACATCGCCGACTATCCAGACCACCCCGCGTGCATCAACTGTCACCGGCAGCAATTCTTCCGCGGCGCGCGCCCCGTCATCTGCTCGAACTGCCACACCGTCACCACGCCGCGCAGCGAAGCGCGCTTCAAGTTCCCGAAAGAGAACGAGGCGTCGCAGTTCACCGACATCTTCCCGCACGCCAGCCACATCAAGACGACTTCGCTCTTGCAGTTTGAGAAAGTGGCCGGCAGGAAGATGAACATTCAGGCGACCTGCATGCACTGTCATAAGGTTGACGCGACGACGCGGAAGCCCCTCGCGGGCGCGCCCGCAGACGCCTTCGCCGCACCCGCCGGAACTTTCATGACCACGCCGACCAGCCACGCCACCTGTTTCGCCTGCCACTGGCAGAAGGGCGTGGAGAACCGCGAGCAACCGCCGCTCTCGACCGAATGCGCCTCCTGCCACAAGAACCTTGCGAGACCCATGATGCAAACGGCCGCGCTGACCACGGCCACGGGCGCATTGCCCGCCCGACAGGGGAACGCGCCGGAGATCGTCCCGGCGGTCGCACGGGGAACTACCGCGCGAACCGCTTTGCAGACCGCTTTGCAGGGCACGGTGGCCGCGCACAAAACCCTGACGCCGCCGCGCGTCTCGCCGAAGTTCGTACACGAACTCGACCCGCACAAGAAGCGCACGAACGACGAGGGCAAGGAGATCGCCATCACCTGCACGCAATGCCACGCCGGTGTGCGCAAGGCCGCCACTCTGGAAGCGATGCGGCTCAAGGTGAATCAGGTGCAACTGCTGCCGTCGTGTTCGACCTCCGCCTGCCACACCGCCATCTCCGGCACGACCGGGTTGAAACTCTCCGTGTTCCGCGAGTTGAGGGAGCGCGGCAAGGACGCCAGGTTCGACTGCGCGCTCTGCCACGCGCCGCCCGTCAGCCTGAACCCGGAAGTGCCGTGCAGCCACTACAAGGCCGTACTCGATGCCGCGAAGAAAGAGAACGAGGCGTTGGAGAAGGCCGGGAAGAAGCCTCGAACCCTGACGGGGGTCGAGGGTCTCATCCCGCCGCGCTGTGCCGAAAAACCGAAGGAGGGCAGTTAAACTATCGTGCGCCGCGCCGACGAAGAACGAATCGTGACGGGTAACGTCAACTCTACCGTTGATCCGCTTGCCACGCCGCGCCGCCGGGGCAGAAGCGTGCGCCGCGCGCTCGCCGTCGCGGTCTTGCTCGCCGGCGTCGCCGGTCTGTCAGCCCTGTCGCTCTTCAATCGCCGCGCCGCCGCTTCGCCCGCGTCAAACTCGCCTGTGGCGGTCGGGGCGCAGCAACAGCAGCAGATGAGCGGCGTGGACTTCTCGAAATTTCTGCACAACAGCCAGCGCCACGCTTCGCTCGCCTGCGCCGACTGCCACCGGCGCGAGGCGAACAACTCGACGCGCCCCACGCTGCCCGGCCACAAGTCATGCACCGGCTGTCACCTTCCGCAGTTTGTCACGCAGAACATCCCTATGTGCGCCATCTGCCACACGGATTTGAATTCGCAAAACCCGCCTGTCAAAGGCTTCCCCTCGCTCCGCAGTTTCAACGCGAAGTTCGACCACGCGCAGCACAACAGGGGAGCGGCCAGGCCCGCCTCCGGCTGCGTCGCGTGCCATACGCCCGCCGCGCGCCGCGCCGCCGCCATGACCATTCCGGCAGGTTTGGGCGCGCACGGCCAGTGCTACGAATGCCACACGCCCGGCTCGCAGGCGAACGGGCGCGACATCGCTTCGTGCGGTGTCTGCCACTCGCTCACGGCGCGCTACTTCCGCACCCCGACGAACGCCCGCGCCTTCCGCGCCAGCTTCAGCCACGCCACGCACGGCGCGCGCCAGCGTCTCGGCTGCGCCGACTGCCATAACCTGCGCGCCGGTCTGCCGCAGTCGCGGCAAGTCACCGCGCCCACCGTCTCGCAGCACTTCAACACGACGCGCGCACAAAGCTGTATGACCTGCCACAACGGGCGGCGCGCCTTCGGCGATGCTGACTTCAACGACTGCAAGCGTTGCCACAAAGCCCCGACTTTCCGCATGGGCGTCTGACGAACGTGTTCGTTAAATTTTCGGGAAAGAAAATTGACAACCGCGCGCGGGCGGTTTTATAGTGTCCGCACGCATGAACTTTCGAGTTCCTGTCGATTGTAAGGTTCAACGCTCTACCAAATCTTGCTCTTTATCTCTCCTGTGTCTCTGAAAAGGTTGCCGCTTGCGGCAGACCCCACTTTGAAGGACGACCAGCCATGAAATTACTTTTAGTTCTCGCAGCCACCCTGAGCTTCGCCGCCGTCACTTTGTCCGGCAACGTTGCCTCCCTCGCCGCCTTGAGCAGCAAGGTTCAACCGAAAGAAGTTATCCTCGGCAAAGACGCCAAAGCGACGGGGCAGGGCAGCAAGTCAGTCCTCTTCACGCACGATACGCACTCTTTGAAGCCCTACAGCGCCGACGGCAAATCCGTCATCGGCTGCGCCGAGTGCCACCACACGGATCAACCGAAGTCCGCGCTCAAGGGCATTCTCAAAACTTCCGAGCGCGAGGAGATGTTGACGACGGCCTCTCTGGAGAAGGCCGACGCCAAGCCCGTCAAGACCTGCCGCGAGTGCCATGCGCAGACCGATGTCAAGCCCGCCCTGTGGCCTGCCAACCCGGAAGTCACCTACCCGGACGAATCAGACCCGATCACGCTGAATAACGAGGAAGCCTATCACCGCAATTGCAACGTCTGCCACGACGCGGTTAAGAAGCGCAATCCGGCGACCAAAGCCCCCGTCACCTGTGTCCAATGCCACAACGGGAAATAAGTTCAATCAAGGGTAGTCCGGTACTTAACACAAGATGCGAACTCTGGTCTTAGCTCTCGCCTGCGGAGCCGCACTGGCCGCCTCCGGTTGCGGCTCACAATCCAACACGAACAACACGAGCGGCACGGCCGGTAGCGGTAATACGTCGTCTGCAACTCGACCGGCGCAATCCTCCGGCATCCCGCCCGTCTCATCCGCGCACGGCAGCAACCCGTTGGGCGGTGCGCCCGCCGCGGGCAACGCGGGCGCTTCGGATAAACCGAGCGGCATCGACACCGCCGCGCTCGACACCAAAATCGAGCGCGCCGATGCGAAAGCCAAAGCCGGCGGCGCGACGCAGGCCGACAAACTCGCCGCCGCCGCCGCCTACCTCGAACGCGGCAACCTCTACCGCGACGCAGGCCAGCCCGCGCTCTACAAATTCGCGCTCGGAGATTATCGCCACGCCCTGCGCTACCAGCCGGACAACGCCGAGGCGCGCGAGAAGATGAACGAGATCGTGAGCATCTACCAGTCAATGGGTCGCCCGGTTCCCACCAACGGCAGCGAGCCGTAAATCATCTCTTCCGTCCTAAAGACCGGGAGGCCGTTAAGCAACCTGATGCTTAACGGCCTCTCGATTTTGCGCAGCGAAATTGTCTGACGCCTGCGGCGACGACGACGGCTTTCAGCCGATCTTAATGCCGATGGCTTCGAGGAATTTGGTCGGGCGGTCGCCGCCGATCATGGCGAAGATGTAATCGTTCTTGACGGTCGCTTTCACTTCCTGCGAACGCGCGTTCATCAGCACCACTTCGTCGTCGTGAATCTCTTTGATGGCCGTACCGAAGTAAACCTTGATCTTGCCTTCGTCTATGCAGTCGTAGACCTGTTGCTTGTTGCCGAACTTGAGGTCGTTTTTCAGGTCGCTGCGGATGACGAGCGTCACTTCGTTGATCTCTTCGTCGGGGCGGAAAGTGATCTTCGTGCCGTCGCGGCGGGCGACGAGGTCAACCGCCGCCTCGATGGCCGAGTTGCCCGCGCCGACGATGATGATCTTCCGGCGGCGATACTCTTCGGGGTCGGTCAGTTTGTATTTAACTTTGTCCTCTTCCCGGCCGTCGCGCGTCACCTTCATTTCCTCGCCGGGCAAACGCAGCTTCATCGGCGTGCCCCGGTTGCCGAGCGCGAGCACGACGCGGCGCGCGCGGTAGGTCTTCTTCTCCTTCGCCACACCCTGCGCGGTCTCGATGGTGAAGTAATCGCCGTCTTCGGCCTTCTTGACGGACTTGCAACTCTCGTTTTCGTTGACCGCGACGCCGTTTTGCAACATCGTGCGCGTCCACGTTTCGAGGATCACTTCGCGCTGCAACCCTGCCCCTTCGACGGCGATGCCGCCGCGCGATTCCATCGTATCCGGTTTGAAGAAGACGTACTTGTTGGCGGGGTAGGCGTCAATCGTCGCAAGCACTTTGTCCTGTTCGATGGCGACGTAGCGAAGTTCGGCCTGTTTGGCGAGGATGGCGGCCGAGAGTCCCGCCGGGCCTGCGCCGATGACCGCCACGTCGAGTTCGGCCTTCGGCTCCGCAGGCGAGGCGTGCAATTCCTCGACGATATGCTTGATGCAGTCCGCGCCCTCGTTGGCGGCGTTCTTGATGAGGGGCGTGCCCGACACGTCGCCGATGATGTAGCAGCCGGGCACATTCGTCATGAACGTCGCGTCGCGCGTCGGCACTTTGCGCGGCGGTATCTTCTTCGTCGTGTTGACGACGATGCACGCCTTCGGGTTGACCGGGCACTCGACCTGGCACGAGGTGTCTTCCATACACTGCGCGCTCGCTATCGACTTGGCGACGCCGCCGACGATGGCGAGCACGTCGTGCGGGCACGCGTCCACGCAGGCGTGGCAGCCGATGCAGCGTTCGGTGACGATGACGGGGTGCGGGTAGGTCGCTCCGTCCGGATCGTACCTTTCCAGCAGTTCCGGCGTGAGTTGGCCGCTCGCCACCTCTTCGGTCTTGGTTTGCGCGGGCGTCTCTTCGAGCAACTGGCGTGCGCGCCGCGCGTCGCGCAGTGCGAAGCCGATGCCGGCCAGGACAAATATCATGCTCACGCCCACCCAGCCGAACCACGGCAACCCGCCGAAATAATCCTTGCCCGCGAAATTATCACGCGTGTACAGGTTGATCGCCAGCAGCAGCGCGAGCAGCGCGAGGATGATGAACAATTGCGACTTTTTCATGGTCTCGGAAAGAAGTTGATAGTTTGAACTGAAAACTATTTGTCACGCGCGTCGGCGAGCAGCGACGGATTCCAGTGGCGTTTGTCGCGCACATGTTGGACGTGGCAGGAAGTGCAGTTGGGCGTGTTCGGCGCGAGCAGCGCGCCTCCCGTCTGCGCGTCCGTCTTGCCGCTGTGGCAGGCGGCGCAGGTCGTGCGGGGCGTCTCGCGGTCGAGCGACGCGCCGTAAGATTTATGGCAGGTGGAGCAGGAGACTACGCCCTCGACGCCCGCGAGCGCGCCCGTCGTGCGCACGCGGTAGAGGTGCAGGGCGTGAAACTGCGCGCTGAGGCGCCCGCCCTCGTCCTTCGCCGCCACAGGCCAGTTCGCCACGAGTTGCTTGAGGTCTTCCGGCTTCTGCTGCCACGCCTCCTCGTCCACGCCCTTCCACTTCCACTGGCCGTTCACCACCGGGTAGCCGAACGTGCCGCCGTGCGGCGTGAACACGCGCCGACCCTGGTAGAGTTTTTGGTTGTTATCGTTGTGGCAACCGGCGCAGGTTTCGTCGAAGCGGACGCCCTTCTGAAAGTTGGCGTTGTAAGGGGCGACGCCGGGGCGAAACTCCGCGCCGCGATGCTCGGAGTGGCAACTGACGCAGCCTATCCCCGCCGCCTGATGCGGGGCGGTGACGGTGGCCGTGAAGGCTTCCGTCTGGTGGCACGTCGCGCAGTTCGTCTCCATGCTCGTGCGCATCGTGTGGCACGTCGTACACGAGTTGGCGTTCGGCTCGCGCGCAATGGCGGGTGACGTGTTGAAACTCGCGCGGGTGTGTGCGTTCGAGACGGGAGCGGGCGAGAAGGCCGACGTGTAGCTGAACGCCGCGACGATGGAGAGCAGGCCGACGACGACCACGCCCCAGGTGAAGATCGAGAAAGGCCACGGGCGTTCGAGGTCGCGCGTCGGTTTCCAGTTGAATCGCGCCTTGCCGAGTTTCGGCGCGGGCTGTCGAGGCCGCAGGGGCGAGGGGCGCGACACCTTGCCGGCCTCGCGCTTGCGCTTCTCCCAGAAGACATCGAGCGCGCCCTCGTCCGCGTCCGAACCGCCCGCGCCGCTCGCGGCGGACGCGGTAGAGTCCGCACGCACTTCGCCGGTCGGTGGCGAGTCCGCCGACTGCGCCTGACCTCCGGCCAGGGCTTCGGCCTCGCCGATGTTCACGGTGGTCTGATACCTGACCTTGACCGAGAGCGCGCTGTCTTTGAAGTCTATGAACAGGAAGAACGGGCCGATCTGCAAGACATCGCCGTCGGCCAGCGCGGCCTTCTCGTGGACGAGGTTGCCGTTCAGCGTCGTCGAGTTGGACGGGCTGAGGTGAAAGATGTAGAAACGCCCGCTGAGTTTTCTGATGCCCGCGTGCAGGCGCGAGACGGTCGGGTGGTTCAGGTTGAGTTCGCTGTCGGGCGCGCGCCCGATAGCCAGACCCTCCGAGATGATCGTAACCGGATCGAAGGAGCGATCTTCGCGCGTGATGATGAACGTGTTGGCCTCTTGCCGTATGCTCACTGAAATTGACTCCGCCGTGGATTCGCGTCGGCTCTTGAAATGAACTGCGAGAGAGTTTCTTTAATGCACTCTGAAAAACACCACCTGAATGATGTGTACCAGCATCAATACCAGCATCAACGACGTGGCGACGACGTGCGGCGCGAGCCATAGCTTGAGCAGTTGGTGCAGGTAGATGAGCGAATCCACGCGACGCAGCGTGACGGTCGCTTCGATGGCTTCGTGCAGCAGACGCCCTTCCGGCCGGTACAGCGACGGGTCGTCCTTCCCGTAGATGAACGTGCGGCTCAACTCTTCCGGCGACTTCTTGTAGGATTCGAGTTCCGTCTTGAAGTCTTCGCGCGCCTGCGAGTGGAGGGAAGTCAGGTCTTCGCGCCGCACGTACTGGCGCAGCAGGTAGCCGAGCGAGAGGTAACGCGGGCGCACCTTGCGCCGGATGAGGTCGCGCATGCCCGCGTCCGCTTGTGCGCCGATCCCTGCGAGCGACTCGCGTAGTTCCTCCCGGCGCGCGCGCAAGTCCTCGATGAGCAGCGGTTCGCCCTCGATGCTCGTCATGATGCGCGGGACGACGATGTAACAGGCGATGCCGAAGAGTCCCGAGAGGATGACCAGATCAAAGGAGATCATCAGGAGGGAAGTGAGCAGGCCGCCGGTGCTGCGCCCGCCGTGGAGCAGCAGGAGAATTCCGGCGACGATTCCGGCATAGACGTGCGAGAGCATCCAGTAGCGCAACGCGCCCCCACGCCGCCGGTAGATTTGCTTGCGCCCCGGATAGGCCATGACGATGCCGATGCCGACGAGGCCGACGAGGCCGGTCAGCCAGCGTACCGTGACCCAGGTGCCGCCGATCCGCCCGTCTAATCCGTAGCGATAGATCGCCCAGACGGTGAGCGCGGCGAAGAGGATGGTGGAGATGATGCCGCCCGCGTGCCAGAGGCGTGCGGGGATGTCGCGCTTGTGGATGTTGCGGCCGATGGCGTGCGTCTGATCCTGAAAGACGATGCCGATGCGGTTTTTGACTTCGGTGAAATACTCGCGCGGGTTGACGCGCACGAGCGCGCCCGTCGGGCAATTTTCCTGGCACGAATAGGCATGCCTCTTCCGGCCGGGCGGGTTGAGACTCGTGTTGTTGCAGAGGTTGCATTTGACGGCCAGCAGGTTCTCCGTCTCGGTGACGGAGGGCGGCGGCTGGGGCGGCGCGAGGCTGAACCACTTGCCGAGGTGCGTCCGCCAGGTGGCGGGCGCGGGCGCGACCGGCTTGCGCGGGATCATCGTGATTGCGTTATAGGGGCACTGCGTGGCGCAGTCGCCGCAGCCGATGCAGGTCTTCGGGTCAATATCAATCTGGCCGTTGCTGAAACGACCGATGGCGCCCGTCGGGCAGCCCGTCAGGCATTCGGGGTCCTGGCAGTGGAGGCAGACGGAGGGCGAGAGAACGTGCTGGCTCGACGTGCCGCCCAATTTTTTCGGGCGTTCGATGTGGATGCCGCGCCGCAGCAGGCGCGACTGGCCGTGCATCTTGTGGCAGGCGAGCGAGCAGTTGCCGCAGCGCACGCACAAGTCCATGTCCATGACGAGCAAGTTCGTGCCGTCAACGATGCCGGTGGAAATCTCTTTCTCGGTGGCGCCGAGTTGCAGCGCGGTCGCGCCCTCAACCCTCTCCACCGTGTCGTCGGCCTTTGAAAATTCGCTGAACTTGGCGAGCACCGCGTCACGCAATTTAGGGTTGGCGCGCAGGTGCGAGATCGAGACTTCGAGCACTTCGGTGCGCGAGAGGATGGTCGCCGTGTATGCCCAGCTTTTGTCTTCGCGGATGCCTTCGAGGCCGAGGCAATTGCCCGCGCCGAGAAAATCGAGACCCGCCTGCCCGTCGAGCGCGGCGGCGAGGTCGGCCATCGCGGGGTTGAAATCCGTCCCGCTCACGCAGCGCACCCAGCCGTTTTTGATGAAGACGATGTTCTCGATCTTTCCGCCTTCGCGGTGCAGGACGTGGTTTTTGCCGTAGACCATGAAGCGCGCGGCGTCGCCGAGTTGTTTGAGCAGGTCGGCATCGAAGGCGTCGCCCGTCGCCTGTTGCACGTCCACGAGCGTGCGTCCCAGCCCGTGCTTGCGGTAGGTCACGTCCAGGTTCTGTCCGAACGCCGGGAGCTTACGCAGGAGGCGCAGGGCGGGGCGCGTGACTTCGAGCACGGTGGCGGGCTGCTCTCCCGTGGAAGCTTTGACCGTGGCGTTGCGGGGCACGCCCGCCAGGATCGCCATCTCGCCGAAACTGACCCCGGCCGGAATCTCGCCCACCTTCTTCGGCGCGCCGCTCTCGTCGTTGACGTAAGCGTCGCACATGCCGGCCACGGTGATGTAAAAGGTGTTGCTGCCCCAATCGCCCTGCCGGATGATCTCCTCGCCCGGCTGGAACTCGAAGAGGCGCACGTAAGGCCCGACTTTCTTCCCGTTGTAGTTGCGTCCGTAGGCGATCACTTCGAGGTCGAGTTCATATTTAAAGTGATCGTGTTCCCCGTCCCATTCGACGAGTTCCGAGATGATGTCAACCTTGCTGATGGCGTCGAGGATAGTTTTATGCTTAGTAATTTCCTTGGGCATGGATAAAGGATGATTTCAATTTTTTAAGGTAGAACGATCTGAACGGGAGCGACCGGCTCGAAAAGCAGAAGCCTTCAACAGCTGCGAAAGGCTTTAATTCTGAACGGCGCGCATTATAGCAGAGTCCGCCGCCAGTGGTTAGACTTTTAAACCCGGCCGCACGCGGCGGAACGAACGGGCTGTGGGTCGAAAAATCCATCCGGTTTTTTGGAACTTCGCGGGCGGCGCGGCGTGTACACGGTCGGGCGAGTGGCGGCCGGAAGTGTATAATAACGCCGTCGAAATAGCCGCGCGCGAAGCCCACGGGGCGCGCGCCGCAAGAGCGGAAATTCATTTCACGCGCCCGCCCGCGAACCAGGGCGAAGCCCGCCTGTCCGAACATGAGTGCGATTAGCTCCGTAGACGAACTGATTCTCCCCGCGCGGGCGTCCGTGGCCCGGCAAACCGCCGTGGCCGAACCGCTCTCCGATCACAGTCTGCTGGAAGCCACGCGCACGGGCGACGAGGCGGCCTTCGCGGAACTCGTCAGGCGTTATCGCAACCAAATCACGAACTACATCTATCGCCTGACGAACGACTACGAGGGGGCGGTTGACCTGGCGCAAGAGACTTTCATGCGTGTCTATCGCGCGGCGGATCGCTACCAGGCGACCTACGCCTTCTCAACCTACATCTATCGCATCGCGACCAATCTGGCGATCAGCGAGTTGCGCCAGCGCAAACGTCGCCGTCTCGTGTCGCTGACGGGCTTTTTCCAGACGCGGGATCAGGCGGGCGAGCCGTGCGAGTTAGACCCGGCGGACAAGCGGCCTTTGCAGGATGCGACGCTCGTGGACGACGAACGCCGCGCGGCGGTCGCCCGCGCGATTGCCACGCTGCCGGAGAAGTATCGCGCGCCGCTCGTTTTGCGCGACATAGAGGAGCGCAGCTATGAAGAGATCGGGCGCATTCTTGAGATGAGCGAGGGCACGGTTAAGTCGCGCATCAGCCGCGCGCGGACATTCCTGCGGGATAAGTTGCATGGCTATTTATAGTCGAGTGGTGGTGTGAAAACATGAATTGTCAGAAGTGCAAAATCGAGATCGAAGAGATGGACTTGCGCCGCGAATCTTTGAGCCGCGCGGCGGATTTACACGTCGCAGCTTGCGAGAGTTGCCGTCTCTTCGGCGAGGAGCGTCTCGCGCTGCGGCGTCTGGTCGGCAGGTTGGAGAAAGTTTCCGCCCCCGTCGATTTCGACTTCCGCATGCGCGCGCTCGTGGCCGCGGAGCGGGGCGTCCGCGCTCCGCGCGCGAAGTGGTTCAACCTGTCGCCCGCCGCGCTTTCGTGGCCTTTGGCCGGCTGCCTCGCGCTCGTCATCTCCGCCTCGCTCTACTTTCAACCACGGCGACCGGAGACGCCTGCTTCTCCTACTGCGGCCACGCAGGCGGAACAGTCGCGCGCCGCGGCAGCGACCGTCGCATCGCCGCAGGCTTCCATCGCCGAAGTAGCGACACAAGGCAGCCAGGTGGTGAACAACAAAACCCGGCCGGGCGTGACAGTCGCTTCGTCGAAAATTTCTCCCGCGCCGGAGCGTCGGCGGGCTGCGCTCGCGCGTCTCGCCGTGGCGAAGGACATGGAGAGGAAGTCAGTTCAGGTCGAAGAATCAACTTCCACGAGTTTGACGGGTTCGACCCCGCGCGTCGCGACGAGCGGCGCGTCGCGGAGTGAGAGCGCGTTGATTCCCGTGCCGCTCGATGCCCCCGAAGGCCAGTTGAAAGTTTTACTACGCGACACGAGCGGCGCGGCGCGCACGATCTCGGTTGATTCCGTCTCCTTCGGGTCGCGCGATGTGATGAGACGCCCCGGCGCGACGTACACCAGGGCTTCTCTTTCCTCGAATCAAGGTGTGTGGTAGTGCTGTCAAATCGCTCAAGTCAGAGAGTTCGTGAATTGCCCGGCATGGCCGGCGGCGGGCCAGGGCGCGCGCGCCTGTTTTTCTCAACGGCCGCCTGCGCCTTTGTGTTGTGCGGCGTCGCAGAGGCGTTCGCGCAAACCGCGCGGCCGGTTCGTCGCCCACCTCTTCCCGTCGCCGCGTCAACGCCGGCGAAGAATGGGGCAGCGACGCTTAAAATGCACGAGTCCGTGCCGCAGGTGATCGCCGTCGTGCATCGTCTGAGCGGTTGGAAACTGCGCACCCTGCTGACGCCGCCCGACGCGCCCGTCGCCTCCTCTTTCGACGAGAATTTCGTCCGCACCAATATCGTCGCCGGCTACATTATGCCCGACGGGCGCACGGTGGTGGCGCGGCTGCCGCAGGCCGAAGCCGAGATGTTGAATCTCGCCGCCTTCGGCTACTCAAAGTTGCGCGCAACGATTGACGGCGATGCCGAGTTGCTGCTCGTGCGCCCCGACGGCGCACAGTTCAACGCGCGCTTCATCGGGCTGGACGCAAGCACCGGCCTCTCGCTCCTCGAATCGGACAAG
>DATCWB010000498.1:0-17150 GCA_036566625.1 Pyrinomonadaceae bacterium | reverse complement strand
GGCGAATATAAGAAGCTTCGCCACATCATCAACAACGCTTCCGGCAGTTTGCGCTCGCTCGTCTCGAAACTCTTCGAGGGCCAATTGAGCGAAGCGGAGCAGCAGGAGTTGCTCGCCCTCCTCTATTACCCGCGCGAGTTGATGGAACACCTGCACGAGCGTATGAACGACCGGGAGGCGCGGCGTGTCTGGGTGCGCCGCGTGCTCCGCCTTCAATTCGAGATCGTGCGCGAACTGGCGCGCGGGCGTCGTCACCGGCAGGTGAACGCATTGATGCCCGCCGAGTATGCCGAACTGTTCGAGGAACTGCGCGACGAACCCTCAATCGGGCGCGAGCACGCCTACGTGGACGCGATGATCGACGCCCTCGCCGCGCATAACCGCGACTTGCCGGCCGTGCGCGCCGCCTCGCGCCTCGTGCGCAATCTCTCCGTGTCGGAGATCATCGTGGCCGGCGACCTCGGCGACCGTGGCCCGCGCATAGATAAGGTGGTGGATTACCTGTCGGAGCAGCCTAACGTCTCGTTCACATGGGGCAATCACGACGTGCTGTGGATGGGCGCGTGTCTGGGGCAGGAAGCTTTGATCGCGACGGTGCTGCGCGTCTCGCTGCGCTACCGGCGCGTCTCGCAACTCGAAGAAGGCTACGGGCTGATCATCACGCCGCTCGAACGCCTGGCGCGCAACGTCTACGGAGACAACCCCTGCGAGCGTTTCAAAACAAAGGGCGCGGGGCTGCGCGACGATCTGCTGATGGCGCGGATGCAGAAGGCTATCGCCGTCATCCAGTTCAAACTCGAAGGGCAGACGATCCGCCGTCACCCCGAATGGGACATGGAGCGGCGAAATTTGTTGCACCGGATTGACGCCGAAGCCCGCACGGTCGAAATCGACGGCCGCACGCACCCGCTGCTCGATGCGCACCTGCCCACGCTCGATCCGGCAGACCCTTACGCGCTCTCCGCGGAAGAGCGCGCTTGCATGGATCGCCTGCGGCAATCGTTCGTGTCGAGTTCGCGCCTGTGGGAGCAGATGTCTTACGTCACGCGGCGCGGGGCGACGTGGCTCAGGCGCGATCAGGCTTTGATCTTCCACGGCTGCGTGCCGGTGGACGAGCGCGGCGAGTTTCTCTCACTCGCGGTGAACGGGCGCGAGTGCGCGGGGCGCGAGTTGTTCGACGCGCTGAGCGCCGTGGTGCGGCGCGCGATGAACGCGGGCGCGGAGACGGTGGGCGACGAGGCCGATTGGCTCTGGTATCTCTGGACGGGCGCGCGCTCGCCGCTCTTCGGCAAAGATCGCATGTCTACCTTCGAGAACTATTTCGTCGAGGATAAAGAGGCGCGCAGGGAGAACAAGAATCCTTATTTCAAGTTGATCCACGAGGCCGATTTCTGTCGCCGCGTGGCGGCGGATTTCGGCATCACCGAAGACGCTTTGATCGTCAACGGGCATGTGCCCGTCAAGGTTGAGCGGGGTGAAGCTCCGCTCAAGGACGGCGGAAACGCCGTCACGATAGACGGCGCGTTCTCCGAAGCCTACGGTGATCGCGGCTACACGCTCATTATCGCGCCGGAGCGCGTCGCGCTGGCCGAGCATCATCACTTTGAATCCATCTCCGACGCCATCACGGCCGGGGCGGACATCGTGCCGAAAGTCTCGACCATCCGCGCGCACGAACGCCCGCGCCTCATCGCTGACACGGAGGAGGGCGAAATTATCCGCCGCCGCGTCGGCGCGCTCGAACGCCTCATCCTCGCCTACGAGCGCGGCGAGTTGTTGGAAAAGCAGAAGTGAAGGCGTGAACCGGAGATGAACACGGGGTTTAAGAATCCCATAGAAGTTTACCGGCGAGAGTTGAAGAAGGTCATGGACGTTTTTTCGAGAACGTGTTAGTATCCCGCCGCTTCAACGGACGACACCTAAGTCTTTTTCGCGTCCTGCTTTTTCATCCTGATTCGGGTCGGGCTTTCTGCCCGCACTGGCCTCGGCGGTCTCCAATTTAGCTCTCTGATAACAATCTTCGATCACACGTCAGTTGGTTTTATGATCACGCACGAGTAAACGTTCTTTCCGCTTACAACTGCTACAACTTTGTGCGTTTGCGCCTCTTCCCTCGCAAGGACAGACGGTAGAACAAATCTGCAAGGAGCCAGCAACTAATGGAAGCACAGGCCGTCGGCCAACAGCAGTCCGCCCCGCTCGATACTCTCTGCGTCAACACTATTCGCACGCTCTCGATGGACGCCGTGCAGGCCGCCAACTCGGGTCACCCCGGCACGCCGATGGCGATGGCCCCCGTCGCCTACCTGCTCTGGAACGAGATCATGCGCTTCGACCCGGAAGACCCCATCTGGCCGAACCGCGACCGCTTCGTGCTCTCGATGGGACACGCCTCGATGCTGCTCTATTCGATGCTGCACCTGACGGGCGTCAAGGCCGTCAACGCGAAATATGAAACGACCGGCAAACCTTCGGTCGGACTCGAAGACATCAAGAACTTTCGCCAACTCGACAGCCGTTGCCCCGGCCACCCCGAATACCGCTGGACTTCCGGTATTGAGACGACCACCGGCCCGCTCGGGCAGGGCATCGCCACGAGCGTCGGCATGGCGATAGCCGCGAAGTGGCAGGCGGCCTACTTCAACCGCCCCGGCTTCGAGATGTTCGACTACAATACTTATGCCCTGTGCGGCGACGGCTGCATGATGGAAGGCATCTCGCACGAGGCGGCCTCGCTCGCCGCCCACCTCAAACTCGATAACCTCTGCTGGATTTACGACAACAACAAGATCACGATTGAGGGGCACACCTCCTGGGCTTTCTCCGAGGACGTGGCGACGCGCTTTATCGGCTACGGCTGGAACGTCACGCGCGTCGGCGACGCCAACGATCTCGAAACTCTAAAACGCGCCTTCAACGTCGCGCGCAAAGAGACCGACCGCCCCACGCTCATCATCGTCGATAGCCACATCGCGTGGGGCGCGCCCAACAAGCAGGACACGCACGCCGCCCACGGCGAACCGCTCGGCGAAGAAGAGATACGACTGACGAAGCGTAATTACGGCTGGCCGGAAGACGAAAAGTTTTTAGTGCCCGACGAAGTGCGCGAGCATTTCCGCGCCGGGATAGGAACGCGCGGCAAAGGGGCTCGCGACGAGTGGTTCGCCAGAGTCGAAGCGTATCGCAAGGAGTACCCGGAGTTGGCCGACCAACTCGTCAGGATGCAGAAGCGCGAACTGCCCGAGGCTTGGGACCAAGACCTCCCCGTCTTCCCGCCGGACGCGAAAGGCATCGCCGGGCGCGACGCCTCCGGCAAGGTTCTGAACGCGATTGCGAAGAACGTGCCGTGGTTCATCGGGGGCGCGGCCGACCTCGCGCCCTCCACGAAGACGCGCCTCACGTTTGAAGGCGCGGGCGATTTCACCGGCGAGGACGACCCGGAAAAGGGGCGTTGGTACGGCGGGCGCAACTTCCACTTCGGCATCCGCGAGCACGAGATGTCGGCCATCCTGAACGGCCTCTCGCTCTCGAAGATTCGCCCCTACGGTTCGGGCTTCATGATCTTCTCGGACTATTCGCGCCCCGCGATTCGTCTGTCTGCGATCATGGAAATACCGACCATACATATCTTCACGCACGACTCCATCGGCGTCGGCGAAGACGGCCCGACGCACCAGCCAATCGAACAACTCGCATCCCTGCGCGCCATCCCCGGCCTCATCGTCATGCGTCCCGGCGACGCCAACGAAGTGTCGGAAGCGTGGCGCGTCGTGATGCAACTCAGGCACGAACCAGCCGTGATGGTCTTGAGCCGACAGGCGATGCCGACGCTCGACCGCACCCGTTACGCGAGCGCGGAAGGCGTCAGGCGTGGCGGCTATGTGCTGGCCGACAGCGCGGGCGAAGGCAATCAGCCCGAAGTGATTTTGATCGGCACGGGCACGGAGGTCTCGCTCTGCGTCGAGGCTTACGAAAAACTCGTGGCCGAAGGCGTCAAGGCGCGCGTCGTCAGCCTGCCTTCGTGGGAAATCTTCGAGCATCAGGACGAGGCGTACAAGGAGAGCGTGCTGCCGTCGTCGGTCAGGGCGCGCGTCGCCGTCGAGCAGGCGGGCACGTTCGGCTGGCGTCGCTACGTCAACAGCAACGACGCCATCGTCGGCATGAAGACCTTCGGCGCGAGCGCGCCGCTCAAAGAGTTGACCAGGAAGTTCGGCTTCACCGTCGAGAACGTGGTGGACACGGCGAAACGTGAAATGGATAAATACAAAAGTTAGAGGTCGGTAAAAGATATAAGGCGAGGTGAGAAGTTTCAGGCCAGAGATCAGCGGCAACCATCTCAACTGAACTCTGACCTCTAACCTCTGACCTCTGCGACGAAGGAGCAATGTGATGAGTAATACTCTGGTTGAAATTATGAAGACCGGCCAGTCCATCTGGTACGACAACATCCGGCGGGCGATGCTCGTGAGCGGCGACCTCCAGAAGAAGATCGAGGAGGACGATTTGCGAGGCGTCACCTCCAACCCAACCATCTTCGAGAAGGCCATCACCGGCTCGAACGACTACGACGAGCAACTGCGCTCGCTCGTCGAGGCCGGCAAGAGCGTCTCCGAGATTTACGAAGACCTCGTGGTCGAAGACATCGGGCGCGCGGCCGACATCCTGAAGCCAGTCTACGACAAGACCGGCGGCATCGACGGCTACATCAGTCTCGAAGTCAACCCCGGCCTCGCCTACAAGACGCAGGAGACGATTGACGAGGCCGACCGTCTTTTCAAACGCCTCGGCCGCAGGAACGTGATGATCAAGATTCCGGCGGCGCAGGAAGGTTTGCCCGCCATCGAAGAGTCCATCTATCGCGGCATCAACGTCAACGTCACGATGATCTTCTCGATCGAGAACTACGTGCAGGTGGCCGAAGCCTTCATTCGCGGCCTCGAACGCCGCGACGCCGAAGGCAAGCCGGTGGACGGAATCGCCTCGGTCGCGAGCTTCTTCGTCTCGCGCGTGGACACGGCGATTGACACAGACCTCGAATACAAGGCGCGCCACGCCGCGCCGCCCGAAGAAAAGGCGCGGCTTGAAGGCTTGATGGGACGCGCGGCCATCGCTAACGCCAAACTGGCCTACGCCAAATACAAGGAGATATTTCACGGCGAGCGGTTCAGCGCGCTCAAGGCCAAAGGCGCGCAGGTGCAGCGTCAGTTGTGGGCTTCGACGGGCACGAAGAATCCGAAGTATTCGGAGGTTTTGTACGTGGACAACCTGATCGGGCCGGAGACCGTGAACACCGTGCCGCCCGCCACCTACACGGCCATCCGCGAGAAAGGCAAGGTCGCGCTCACGCTCGAAGATGGCCTGGAAGAGTGTCGCAAGCTGGTCGGCGAACTCGGCGAGATCGGCATCGACCTGAAAGCCGTCACCGAGAAGTTGCAGAAGGACGGCCTTAGTTCCTTCGTCACCTCGTTCGACACTCTGGCCGAGTCCATCGAGTCGAAGCGCGACGCGTTCCTGTCGGGCATCAACGAGAGGTTGACGGCAACGTTGGGAAAGTATAGTGAGGCGGTCGCGGGGGCGATCAAGGAAGCGGACAAGGGCGACGTGATGCGCCGCATCTGGCGCAAGGACGCCGCGCTCTGGAAGGAGGACGCCGCGCACCAGAAGATCATCAAGAACGCGCTCGGCTGGCTGACCGTGCCCGACATGATGATCGGCGTGGAAGACGACCTCGTGCAGTTTGCCGACCGCATCAGGAACGTGCGCGAGTTTAAGCACGCGATGGTCTGCGGCATGGGCGGCTCGTCGCTCTGCCCCGAAGTGCTGCGCCAGACGTTCGGCAAGCAGGAGGGCTACCCCGAACTGCTCGTGCTCGACTCCACAGACCCCGACGCCTTCTCCGACATCGCCGACCAGATAGACATCACCAGGTGCCTCTTCATCATCTCGTCGAAGTCGGGCACGACGACCGAGCCGCTCGTCTTCTACAAGTACTGGTACGATCAGGTGGGACGGCGCAAGGAGAATCCCGGCGAGTGCTTCGTCGCCGTGACAGACCCCGGCACGCTCATGGAGCAGATGGCGACGGACGACAAGTTCAAACGCATCTTTCTCAACCCGGCAGATATCGGCGGGCGATATTCTGCCCTCTCCTATTTCGGCATGGTTCCGGCCGCGCTGATGGGCCTGGACGTGCGGAAACTGCTCGACCGCGCCGAACGCGTGGTGCATGCGTGCGCGTCGGTCGTGCCCGCGACGGAGAATCCGGGCGCGCGTCTCGGCGCCATACTCGGCGAGTGTGCGAAGGCGGGGCGCGACAAGTTGACCATCAGCACCGATCCACGGATCGCTTCGTTCGGCCTCTGGGTCGAGCAACTGCTGGCCGAGAGCACCGGCAAAGACGGCAAGGGAATTGTGCCCGTCGCGGGCGAAACGCTCGGCTCGCCTTCCGTCTACGGCGACGACCGCCTGTTCGTACACATCGCGGTTGAGAAGCTCGACAGCGAGACGGAAGCGAAGCTGAAGGCTCTGGAAGCCGCCGGTCATCCGGTCGTCTACCGCACGCTGACAGACCTCTACGATCTCGGCGAGGAGTTTTTCCTCTGGGAGATCGCGACAGCGTTCGCGGGCTGGCGTCTCGGCATCAACCCCTTCGACCAGCCGAACGTGCAGGAGTCGAAGGACGCGACGAAGGAACTGCTCGACACTTACACGCGCGACGGCAAGCTGCCCGAGCAGGACGTGCTCGCCACCGACGGCGTGCTCACGCTCTACGCCGACGACAAGACGCGCGCCGAACTTTCGAACGAGTCGGTCGGCGCGGCCATCACGGCGCATCTGGCGCGCGCCGGGGCGGGCGACTATATCGCACTGCTCGATTACTTCGAGGAGACGCCCGAATACGAACAGACTATTCAGGCGATTCGCTCGCACCTGCGCGATGCCACGCGTTGCGCCACGACGACCGGCTACGGCCCGCGCTTCCTGCACTCGACGGGGCAGTTGCACAAAGGCGGATCGGCCTCGGGCGTCTTTCTGCAACTCACCGCGCCGGACATCAAAGATTTACCGATACCGGGGCAGCCCTATACTTTCAGCGCTTTGAAACAGGCGCAGGCGCTCGGCGATTTTCGTTCTCTCGCCTCGCGCGGGCGACGCGCCATCCGGGTCGATCTCGGCGCGGACGTACAAGCCGGACTCAACCGTCTGCAAGAGTTGATCGGTCAGGCCCTTCCACGCTCCGGCGCGACGGGAGCATAAAACTTTAGGATTGATCCATTGATTCAATATTTGATTTCTTCATTGAATCAATGAACCGATGAATCAATGAATCAATCCATTCATTCCCCTAATTCAGCGAGGAAATCTTATGTCAACACCTGAACAGAGTAGTAAGACGGCGAAGATCGGCATGATCGGTCTGGGCGTGATGGGCGAAAATCTGGCGCGCAACATCGAGCGCAACGGCTACTCCATCGCCGTCTGGAATCGCGAGCCGAAGAAAGTTGACGAGTTCGTCGGACGCCTCGAAGGCCACGAAGTGATCGGCGCGCACACGCCCGAAGAGTTCGTGAAGTCGCTCGAACGGCCGCGCAAGGCTATTTTGCTCGTCAAGGCGGGCGACCCCGTCGATTGGACGGTCAACCAGATCAAGCCTTTTCTGGAAGAGGGCGACATCATCATCGACGGCGGCAACTCTTATTTCATGGACACCGAACGCCGCGAGAAGGAGCTGAAGGCGGAAGGCTTCAACTTCATCGGGTCGGGCGTCTCCGGCGGCGAGAAGGGCGCGCTCTGGGGACCCAGCCTGATGCCCGGCGGCGACCGTCAGGCTTACGAACAGATTCGCCCGATCTGGGAAGCCATCGCGGCGAAAGTTGACGACGGCCCCTGCGTCACCTACATCGGGCCGGGCGGCGCGGGTCACTTCGTCAAGATGGTGCATAACGGCATCGAGTACGGCGACATGCAACTGATCGCCGAAGCCTATGATTTGATGCGCACCGTCATCGGCATGGAAGCGACGGAGATGGCCGACGTGTTCGACGAGTGGAATCGCGGCGACCTCGAATCGTTCCTCATCGAAATCACCGCGCAGATTCTGCGCGTCAAAGACCCCGAGACGGGCAAGCCGCTCGTTGACCTCGTGCTCGACAAGGCAGGGCAGAAGGGCACGGGCAAGTGGACTTCCGACATCGCGCTCGACCTCGGCATCGTTACCCCGACGATTGACGCGGCCGTCGATACACGTAATTTGTCGGCGCGCAAAGAGGAACGTGTCGAAGCGTCGAAGCAGATCAAAGGGCCGGAGCGGGCCGCGTTCTCGGGCGACCGTCGAGAGATGATTCAGGCCATCCACGACGCGCTCTACGCCTCGAAGATTTGCTCCTACGCGCAGGGCATGAACCTCATCCGCGCCGGTTCGGACGCCTACAACTGGAACATAGACCTCGGCGAGTGCTCGCGCATCTGGAAGGGCGGCTGCATCATCCGCGCACGGTTCCTCGACAAGATCAAGCAGGCGTATCAACGCCGCGCAGACCTCCCGAACCTCCTGCTCGACCCCGACTTCAACGCTTTCGTCCAACAGTCGCAGCCGAACTGGCGACGCGCCGTTGCGACCGCCATCCAGAGCGGCGTCGCCGTGCCCGGCATGTCGGCCAGCATCGGCTACTTCGACACGTATCGCACGGCCAACCTGCCGCTGAATCTGACGCAGGCACAACGCGACTTCTTCGGCTCGCACACCTACGAGCGAACCGACAAACCCGGCCAGCCCGCCGTCCACACCGAATGGGAAGAGATGCTCAAGAAAGGATAGCGAGAAGGGATGAGGGATGAAGTGAAGAGATTGATTCATTGATTCATCAGTTCATTGATTCAATGAAGAAATGAATCAATGGATCAACTCTTCTTCATCCCTCATCCTTCATCCGTGAGAGATTATGTCTGCAACAGTCATGGAAAATCCCCTGCGCGCAGGGATGCGTCTCGAACGAACCGCCGAGCCGTGCGTGGTCGTCATCTTCGGCGCGACGGGCGATCTGACGAAACGCAAACTCGTGCCCGCGCTCTATCGTCTCGTGCAGGAGCGACTTGTGCCCGCCGAGTTCGCCATCGTCGGCGCGGCGCGCACCGAGTTGAGCAGCGAAGAGTTTCGCGCCAACATGAAGGAGGCCGTCGCGCAGTTTTCCGAGGCCAAGAGCGTTGACGAAGAGGTGTGGGAATCCTTCGCGCAGGGGTTGCACTATCTGAAAGTTGACATCGGCACGAGCGAAGACTACGCGAGGCTCGGCGAGAAACTCGATCAAATTGACGGGGAGCGGGGCACGCAGGGCAACCGCGTGTTTTATCTCTCCACCGCGCCGTCGCTGTACGCCGAAGCCGTCCGCCAACTCGGGCAGTCGGGCCTGGCGAAGCCGAAAGAAGGCCGGAAGGGCTGGGTGCGCGTCATCATCGAGAAGCCTTTCGGCACAGACCTCGCGAGCGCGCAGGCGCTCAACCACGACATCCACCAGCACCTCGACGAGTCGCAGATTTATCGCATCGATCATTATCTCGGCAAAGAGACGGTGCAGAATCTGCTCGTCTTCCGTTTCGCCAACGGCATCTACGAGCCGCTCTGGAATCGCCAGTACATCGACCATGTCCAGATCACGAACGCCGAGACGGTGGGCGTCGAGGGGCGCGGCGGCTACTACGAGAAGGCGGGCGTTGTGCGCGACATGCTACAGAACCACGTCTTCCAGGTGCTGTCGCTCGTGGCGATGGAGCCTCCCGCGAGCCTCAACTCGGAGTCGGTGCGCGACGAGAAGATCAAGGCGATGACGGCAGTGCGCCCGTTCACGCCGGAGCGCATCCGCGCCGAGTGCGTGCGCGGGCAATACGGCGCGGGTTCGATCAACGGCAAGCAAGTGCCCGGCTACCGCGAAGAGGAGGGCGTCGCCCCCGACTCGGCGACCGAGACCTTCGCAATGCTCACCATGTACTTCGACAACTGGCGCTGGTCGGGCGTGCCCTTCTACATACGCTCGGGCAAGCGTCTGGCGAAGCGCGTCACCGAGATCGCTATCCAGTTCAAAGATGCGCCGCACAAACTCTTCGGGTCGGAGATGATGGAGCAGATGACGCCGAACCAACTAATCATCCGCGTCCAGCCCGACGAGGGCATCACCATGCGCGTCGCCGCCAAAGTGCCCGGACAGGTGACGCGCATCCGCGACGTGAACATGGACTTCCGTTACGGCGCGTCCTTCGGCGTCCAACTCGCCGAAGCCTACGAACGTCTCCTGCTCGACTGCATTCTCGGCGACCCTACGCTCTACGCGCGCACCGACATGACCGAGCGCGGCTGGGAGATCGTCATGCCCGTGCTTGAAGAATGGGCGGCCACGAAGGCCGAAGCCCCTTTCCCCAATTACGAGGCCGGAACGTGGGGGCCGCAAGCCACGCACGACCTACTGGAACAGGCCGGACGCCGCTGGCGCAGACCGTAAAGGAGGGTGACAGGTGACAAGTGACGAGTGACAAGTTGAAGACAAGTTCCTTGTTTTAACTTGTCACTCGTCACCCGTCACTCGTCACTTACGCGAAGCAATTATGAGTACAGATATTCAACAGAGTGCCGCAGCCAAAAACGCGTCGCAGGGGATTGATGTGGGGCGTCTGGAGAAGGAGTTGGCGGCGAACTGGCAGAACAGCGCCGGGGGCGGGGAAGAGTCGGGCATAACACGCGTGTGCGTGTTGAACCTGATCGTCTACGCCGCGCCCGGAGATGATCGGGCGAGGATAGACGAGTTGCTTGATGTGGTGACGGAACATGCGCCGGGTCGCTCGCTCGTGCTCATCGCGGACGCGGCGGCCGAGACGAGACTTGAGGCTTACGTCTCCACGCGCTGTCAGGCCGCGGGCAAGGGCGCGGGCAAACAGGTCTGCGGCGAACAGGTGACGATAGAGGCCGGCGGCGCGTCGGTTGACACGGTGGCGAGCGCCATCGAGCCTCTGGTCGTGCCCGACGTGCCGGTCTTCCTGTGGTGGAAAGATATCCCGCACGGGGAAGACAAGCTGTTCAACCGTCTCGTCGAGTTGTCGGATCGCGTGGTGATCGATTCGCTCGTGTTCGACCGCCCGCACGAAGACATGAAGCGTCTGGCCGAGATCATCGGCACGCGCCGCCAGTTTATGCTGGCGAGCGACCTGAATTGGGGGCGTCTGACCGCCTGGCGCAATCTGATCGCGAGCTTCTGGGACGTGCCCGACTATCGCCCGCACCTCGATGCGATAGACGACGTGATCGTCGAATACGATCCGCCCGATCACGCCTCCGGCGAGATCGCCGCGCAAGCCCTGCTCATCGTCGGCTGGCTGGCGTCGGCCTTGGAGTGGCAGCCGACGGGCGAATTTGTGCAGGTAGAAAATAGTTCGCGCTGGGTGTTGCAGGCGGGCGGGCGCAAATTGAACGTAGAGTTTCGCGCGACCGACGACAGGCATGGCAGCGATGGTCACATCGCCACGCTCACGCTCAGGGCCGGGGCGACGAACGCGGAGTTTTACGTCGGCGTTAACGAGGGATGGACAAAGCTGGAGACCTCGGCCCGGATCGGCGACGCGCGCGCGGTCGGGCGCGTGGTCTCCTACGAGGCGAAGTCCGAGGGCGAGCGGCTCAGCCGCGAACTCAGCATCCTCTCGCGCGATGAGGTGTACGAGCGTGTGGTCGCATCCGTCGGGCGACTGATCGAAGTCTTGCAGAAAAGCTAGTCGAATCTGAACTAAATAGTCTTCAAAGATATGATCCTGGCCGGAGACATCGGGGGGACGAAAACGAACGTCGCCCTCTTCGAGCGCGAAGAACCCGGGCAACCGCTCGCGCAACGGAGCTTTCCGAGCGGCAAGTACGAGTCGCTCGAATCCATCATCTCGGAATTCGTCGCCGAGCATCAGCCGCAGTTGACGCATGCCTGCTTCGGCATCGCCGGGCCGGTCAAAGACGGGCAGGTGAGGACGCCGAACCTCAAGTGGGTCGTCAACGGGCAGGCGCTCGCCGAAACGCTGAAGATCGAACGCGTCGGCCTGCTCAACGATCTGGAAGCGACGGCTTACGGCATCGAGGTGCTGGGCGCGTCGCAACTGCACACGCTCAACGAAGGTAAAGCCGAGCAGGGCGCACACCGCGCCCTCATCGCCGCCGGGACGGGACTCGGCATGGCCGGGCTGTTCTACGACGGCAGGCACTATCGCCCCCTCGCTTCCGAAGGCGGCCACATTGATTACGCCCCGCGCACGGCCATCGAACACGAACTGCTGAATTACATGCGCGGTAAAATCGGCGGGCGCGTCAGCTACGAACGCGTGCTCTCCGGGCCGGGGCTGTTCAACGTCTACAGTTTCCTGCGCGATCACAAGTACGGCGAAGAACCCGACTGGCTGGCAGCGGAGATCAAAGCGGGCGACGGCTCGGCCGCCGTCTCTCAGGCCGCCCTCGGCGGCAAATCCGAACTGGCCTTCAAAGCGCTCGACCTCTTCGTAGATATTTACGGCGCGATGGCGGGCAACCTCGCGCTGATCATGAAAGCGACGGGCGGCCTCTACGTGGGCGGCGGCATCGCGCCGAAGCTGATCGAGAAACTGAAAGACGGCACGTTCATGCGCGCGTTCACGGATAAGGGGCGCATGTCCGCGCTCGTCTCCAACATCCCCGTGCGTGTCATCCTCGACGACAAGACCGCACTCTACGGAGCGGCGCGCTGCGCCGTCGAACAGGCTTGAAACCCGACTCTCGAACTTCGACACCTATGCCAGCCGACGACCGTGCGACGCCGAACATTCAAATCTTCGCGGACGCGAACGAAGTGGCGCGCGCCGCCGCCCTGCGCTTCGTCGAACTTGCGCGCGCGACTATTAACACCAAAGGGCGTTTCAGTGTCGCCCTCGCCGGAGGCTCGACGCCGAAGCGCATCTACGAACTGCTTGCGAGCGGCGAGTTCGCCGCGCAACTCTACTGGCCGGGCGTCCATGTCTTTTTCGGCGACGAACGCTCTGTCCCGCCCGACCATGCCGACAGCAACTATCGCATGGCGAACGAGGCTTTGCTCTCGCGCGTCGCGCTGCCGGAAGAGAACGTTCACCGCATACGCGGCGAGGGCGACGCGGTCGCCAATGCGCGACTCTACGAAGACGAACTGCGCGGCTTCTTCGGCGAGAGCGAGGCGTGGCCTGAGTTCGACCTTGTCATGCTCGGGATGGGCGACGACGGCCACACCGCCTCGCTCTTTCCCGGCACGCACGCGCTCGACGTGCGTGCGGCGTGGGTCACGGCCAACTGGGTCGAGAAGTTCGACACCTACCGCGTTACCCTGACCGCGCCCGCCATCAACCACGCGCGCCACGTCATGTTCATCGTCACAGGCGCGGGCAAGGCCGAGCGGCTGCATGAAGTTCTCCACGGCGCGCACGACCCGCATCGTCTCCCTTCACAACTCATTCAACCGCCTGCGGGCGCGCTAGCGTGGTTTCTCGACGAATCCGCCGCAACGAAACTAAAAGGAAAGGACGAGGGATGAATCGGGAGATTTAAGAATTGATTCATTGATTCATTGATTCAATGGAGAAAGAGAATTATTGGATCAATGAACCGATGAATCAATGAATCAATTCTTCTTCATCCCTCATCCCTAATTTCTATGATCCCAAGACGTGTCGCCATCGGCAGCGATCATGCCGGTTATGAAAGCAAGGAGTCGGCGAAGCGCGAGATCGCCGCGCTCGGCGTCGAGGTCGAAGACAAGGGCACGGACAGCCTCGCAAGCGTTGACTACCCGGACTTCGGCGCGGCGGTCGGGCATGCGGTGGCGTCGGGCGAGGTCGAGCGCGGGGTGGTCATCTGCGGCTCGGGCATAGGCATCTCGATTGCGGCCAACAAAGTGCCGGGCGTGCGCGCCGCGCTCTGCTGGAACGAGGAGACGGCGCGCCTCGCCCGCCAGCACAACGACGCCAACGTGCTCTGCATCGGCGCGCGCTTCATCGAACCCGAACTCGCCGCGCGCATGATCCGCGCCTTTCTGGAGACCGAGTTTGACGGCGGCCGTCATCAGGAACGCGTCGAGAAGTTGTCGCAGTTGGACGAGGCGCGCTAGAGACGCGGGGTGGTTATCAGTTAAAGACCGCGCCGGCTCTGCGTTTATGAATTTCACGCCGGGGGCACGGGGAAGCCGGACGAAAGGCGCAAAGAAATTACGCTTTAACTTTGCGCCTTCATTTTCACCTTTGCGCCCCCGGCGTGAACCTGTTTTTAATAACTTCAAACAGCCACCACCCGAATTGCCATGCCGACCAAAGAACATGAACGTCTGAATGAGCCTTCGACCCAGTCCATCCACCCGTGGCGCAAGTGGGGGCCGTATATCTCCGAGCGCGCCTGGGGCACGGTGCGGGAGGACTACAGCGAGCACGGCACGGCGTGGGACTACTTCCCGCACGATCTGGCGCGCTCGAAGGCATACCGCTGGGGCGAGGACGGGCTGGCGGGAATCTGTGACCGTTATCAACTGCTCACGTTCGCGCTCGCGCTCTGGAACGGCCGAGACCCGATCCTGAAAGAACGGCTCTACGGATTGGTGTCCAGCGAAGCCAATCACGGCGAGGACGTGAAGGAGTATTACTTCTACCTCGACTCGACGCCGACCCACTCGTACATGAAGTACCTGTACAAGTACCCGCAACGCGAGTTTCCCTACAGCCAGTTGATCGCGGAGAACCGCGCGCGCCGCTCAGGCCACAACCCCGAATACGAGTTGCTCGACACGGGCGTCTTCGACGACGACCGCTACTTCGACGTGTTCGTCGAATACGCCAAGGCCGCGCCGGAGGACATCTGCATTCGCATAGAGGTCTTCAACCGCGGGCCGGAAGATGCTGTCGTTCACCTGCTGCCGCATCTCTGGTTTCGGAACATCTGGGCGTGGTGGCCTGAACCGAAGGACGAACCCGTCATTCGCGCGGGCGAGGTCGGCGAAGACTTCGTGAGCCTCGTCGCCTCGGACGAAGAGACATGCGGGCTGCCCGGCCTGCCCTTCAAGTATTGCCTGGGCACGCGCTATCTCTACGGCGACGCGCGCGGCCGCCCGCTCTTCACAGACAACGAGACGAACGCGCCGCGCGTCTGGGGCGCGCACGTCCAGAGCCGCAAGCCTTACGTCAAGGACGGATTCCACCGCCACATCATCAACGGCGAGCCGACGGTCAACCCGGAACAAGTGGGAACGAAGGCGTGCCTGCATTACGAGTTGAACGTCCCGGCCGGAGAATCGGTCGTGTTGAAGCTGCGCCTGACGGATGAGAAGTTGGAGCGGCCGCTGGCCGATGTGGACAAGATCGTCGCGGAGCGGCGCAGGGAAGCCGACGAGTTCTACGACTCGATTCACCCGGCGAAGGCGACGGAAGACGAGCGGCGTGTGCAGCGGCAGGCGTTGGCGGGGATGCTCTGGGGCAAGCAGATTTACATCTACGACGTGCGCGCGTGGTTCGAGGGCGATAATCCGGCGCACCCGCCGCCCGAATCGCGCCGCCACATACGTAACCATCGCTGGATGCACATCAAGAGCATGCGCGTGCTTTCGATGCCGGACAAATGGGAGTATCCCTGGTTCGCCGCGTGGGATTTGGCTTTCCACTGCGTGCCGCTCGCGCTGGTTGACCCGGAGTTTGCCAAAGAGCAACTGTGGCTGCTCTTATTCGAACAGTTTCAACACCCGAACGGGCAGATACCGGCCTACGAGTGGGAGTTCTCCGATCTCAATCCGCCCGTCCACGCGTGGGCGGTGTGGCGCATCTACAACATGGATCGCATCAGTTCGGGCAAGGCCGACCGCCTGTTCCTAGAAAAGTGTTTCCATAAGTTGCTGATCAATTTCGCGTGGTGGGTCAATAAGGTTGACAGCGAGGGCAACAACGTTTTCGAGGGCGGCTTCCTCGGACTCGACAACATCACCGTCCTCGACCGCAGCCACGAATTGCCGAACGGCGCGAGCCTCGAACAATCCGACGCGACCGGCTGGATGGGCATGTTCTGCCTCAACCTCATGCGCATCGCGCTCGAACTGGCGAAAGAGAACGAGGCTTACGAGGCGCTCGCCACGAAGTTCTTCCAGCACTACGTCTACGTCGGCGCGGCGATGAAGAAGATGGGCAGCGTCGGCTATCAACTGTGGGACGAGCAGGACAAATTCTTCTACGACGTGCTGAGCTACCCGAACGGCGAGCACCACAAGTTTCGCGTGCGCTCGCTCGTCGGTCTCATTCCGCTCTACGCCATCGAGCGCATCGAAGAGAACTGGATCAAACCTTTCAAGCAGTTTCACCGCGAGATGAACTGGTTCATCGAAAACCGGCAGGACATCGTGCAGAGCTGCGTCCAGATCGTCGAGCACGACGACCAGCGCGTCTACGTCCTCGCCATCGTCAACGAGGATCAGATGCGACACCTCTTGGAACGCATCTGGGACCCGCAGGAGTTTCGTTCCGACTACGGGCTGCGCAGCCTGTCGAAATATCACGAGCAGCACCCGTTCCACTTCGGCGGCGCGCAGGTGGGGTATGAGCCGGCCGAGTCAATCGAGATGTTGAAGGGCGGCAATTCCAACTGGCGCGGCCCCGTCTGGTTTCCCACCTCTTTCATGATGATCGAATCGCTGCGCAAGGTGGGCAAGGCTTACGGGGCGAAGTTCGAGATCGAAAGTCCGGTCGAGGGCGAACCGAACGTCACGCTCAACGACATGGCGCATGGTTTCGCCGACCGCCTCATCAATCTCTTCACGCGCGACGGGCAGAACCGCCGCGCCGCGCACGGCTGGTACGGCAAGTTTCAGGACGACCCGCACTGGCGCGACCTCATCCTCTTCTACGAATACTTCCACGGCGACACCGGCATGGGACTCGGCGCATCGCACCAGACTGGCTGGACGGGGCTGGTCGCGTCGCTCATTGACGAGTGGCGGAAGTGAAGCTGATTCAGCGCGGTTGCAATCGAGCGTAAGTAGAAGCGCTTGCCACAGAGACACAGAGAGCACGGAAGAGAAGAAGCGATGATCTCAAATTTGAGATCATCGCTTCTTCTCTTCCGTGCTCTCTGTGTCTCTGTGGCAAGCGCTTCTACTTAC
>DATCWB010000497.1:0-5572 GCA_036566625.1 Pyrinomonadaceae bacterium | reverse complement strand
CTACCCGCTCGACCCTGCGAGCGGGCCGATCGGCGCGGTCTGCGGCATGCACCTGCCGCCGACGCCGCTCGTCTCCTTCGGCGTCAGCTACGCCGGTTCGAACCCGCATGCGCCCGATGAAAACATACGCCTCGAAGACTTTGTGCATGGCATCAAATACTTCGGGCGTCTCATCCATCGCCTCGCGCAGATCGCGAAAGAGGAGCGGCGCGAGCCGTCAACGATAGAGTCGTTCGTCAACCTGAAAATAGAAAGGTCTTAAGTCGCGACCGCCGCAGCATCATGGCTAAAACGTCCACCCGCGATGCGGGCATACCGGCACAGGAGATCGAAGGACTGCGCAACGAGTTGCGCCGTCACGAAGAGCTTTATTACGTCTACGACAATCCCGAAATTTCCGATGCCGACTACGACGCCCTGATGGCGCGGCTGCAACAACTGGAAGCCGAGCATCCCGAACTCGCGACGATGGATAGCCCCACGCAGCGCGTCGGCGGCCGCCCCCTCGAAGGGTTCGAGCAATACGAGCACCGCCGCCCGATGCTCTCGCTCGACAACAGCTACAACATCGAAGACCTGCGTGCCTTCGACGAACGCGTCAAGCGTCTGGCCGACGGTCGCCGCCTCGAATACGTCGCCGAGTTGAAGATTGACGGCCTCTCGATCTCCCTGCACTACGAGCGCGGCCTGCTCGCGCGCGGCGTTACGCGCGGCGACGGGCGGCGCGGCGAAGACGTGACGCAGAACGTGCGCACGATTCGCAGCATCCCGCTTCGTCTGAAAGACGACACGGGCGCGGCCGACCTCCCGAACATAGAAGTGCGCGGCGAGGCTTATCTCTCGCGCAAAACTTTCGAGCGCATCAACGCCGAGCGCGAAGAGGCGGAAGAACCGCGCTTCGCCAACCCGCGCAACGCCGCCGCCGGCACTATTCGCCAACTCGACCCGAAGATCGTCGCCGCGCGCCGCCTCGACCTCTTCGCCTACGACGTGATCGGCGGCGAGCGCAAAGCCTTCGCCACCCACTGGGAGGGCTTGCAGTGGTTGGAGCGCGCGGGCTTTCAGGTGAGTCATAAAAAACTCTGTCCTTCGATTGAGGAAGTGATCGGGTTCTGTAACGAGATGGAGGCGCGGCGCGACGAGTTGGAGTATGAGATTGACGGCGTGGTCGTCAAGGTCAACTCCGTCGCGTTGCAGGAGGAGTTCGGCGCGACGACCAAGTCGCCGCGCTGGGCTATCGCCTACAAGTACCCGGCGCGGCAGGCGACGACGCAAGTTCTGGACATCATCGTGCAGGTGGGGCGCACGGGCGCGCTCACGACCGTCGCCGTGCTCGCGCCCGTCACGGTCGCGGGCAGCACCGTGGCGCGCGCCACCCTGCACAACGAAGACGAGATCAAGCGACTCGGCCTGCTCAAAGGCGACTGGGTGCTCATCGAAAAGAGCGGCGACGTGATCCCGAAAGTGATCAAGGTGGTCGAGTCGCGCCGGACGGGCGTGGAGAAGCGTTTCAGGCTGCCGAAGGCGTGCCCGGTCTGTGGCGGCGTCGTGTCGCGCCCCGAAGGCGAGGTGGTGTCGCGCTGCGTGGCGGCGGATTGCCCCGCGCAACTCAAGGCGCGCCTGCTCCATTACGCCTCGCGCCGCGCGATGCGCATCGAGGGCTTGGGCGACGCGCTCGCCGATCAGTTCGTGCAGAAGAAAATGGTGCGAGACGTGGCGGGGTTGTACGACCTGACGCACGAGGGGGTGGCCGGTCTCGAACGCATGGCGGAGAAGTCTGCGTCGAACCTGCTGGCGCAGATCGAAGCGAGCAAAGGGCGCGACCTGCCGCAACTCGTTTTCGGCCTCGGCATTCGACACGTCGGCGAGCGCACGGCCGCCATCCTCGCGCGCAACTTCCGTTCGCTCGAAGGACTCGGCGCGGCGACCGTCGAAGCGCTCGACGCCGTGCCGGAGATCGGCCTGACGGTGGCCGAGAGCGTCCACGACTGGTTCGCGGATGCGGGCAACCGCGCTCTCTGCGCGAAGCTCGGCGCGGCGGGCGTGCGCACGGAAATGGAAGCGCGAGCGGGCGCGGGAGGCGCGCGGACGGAAGCATTCGCCGGACTCCTCTTCGTCCTGACCGGAAAACTTGAGAACATGACGCGCGACGAAGCCGCCGCCTTCATTGAGGCGCGCGGCGGGCGCGTCACCTCTTCGGTCAGCAAGAAGACCAATTACGTCGTCGCGGGCGAAGAGGCCGGGTCGAAACTGGACAAGGCGCAGGCGCTCGGCGTCCCGGTGCTCGACGAGGCGGCATTCAAAGAGTTGTTGGCCGGGAGCGACCAGCCCCCGGCCGGGCTATAAAACCCCCAACGGGGCTTTAACCCCCGGCGGGGCTACAGGGGGCGGTATGTCTAAAAGTTATCTAACGTTAATCTGAATCGGAGACCGCATGAGCACATCGAATCTAAAAAATAAACTCGAACTCGCCTACACGATCTTTTGCGACGACGTGCGTCTGGAGGTCGGCAACAAGTTATCCCTGATCGGCGTCTTTCAGAACATGCTGGTGCAGCACATGCCCGTCTCGTTGATCAAATTCGCCGTCGTCAACCACTGGCGCGGCGAGGGGCAGTATCTCTCGGAGGTGCGCATCCTGTCGCCCGACCGTAAGCAGCCCGTGGTCGTCTCCGAACCCGCGCCCTTCGAGATCACGCAGGGCGGCCACACCGACAACGTCAGTTTCTTCGTCAACGTCACTTTCCCCGCGCCCGGCGAGTACCGTGTGCAGACGCTCATCAACTCGACGCTCTTCGACGAGCAACCGCTGCTCATCATGGACGCCCGCGCGGCATCGCAGCCAGCCGAGGCCGCCTCAGACGCGATAAATTAAAAACAGAGGCCGGAGGTTAGAGGTCAGTAGAAAGCAGTTTGCTTCTTACCGACCTCTTTCCTCCGGCCTCTGTTTTTATGCGGATGAGAGGGATCGAACCTCCACGATGTCACCATCACAGGCTTCTGAGACCTGCGCGTCTGCCAATTCCGCCACATCCGCGTGAACGTGGAAGAATCATACGGAGCGGGGCGCGAAGGTGTCAAGCAGGCGGCTTTCCGCGCATTTTCCGATCCCGACCCGTGCTAATTAAGGGCGGCCGATGATGTCGCCCAAAATGCCGCCGATGCCGCCGCGCCGCGTGTTCGAGTCGCGGTTGCGATAGCCGTCCTCATACCCTTCGGCGAAGGCGGCGCGGAACTGTTGGCGGTAGTAGCTCAACATGCCGTCCTGCGACTGATAGCCCGCCGTCGCGTCCCGGTATGCACTCTCGTCGCGGAAGTCGGCGCGCTCGCCGTTGGCGCGATCCGTTTGACCGGCGCGGTAGCCTTCGTCGTATCCGATGCGCTGCGCGCGTTCGCGCACGTCGCCGCGGTCGTCTCTGTTGTCGCCGTCACGGTCGCGGTCGTAACGATCATCGTCGTCGCGTCGGTCGCGACGCCCATCGCGCGCGTCGTGGCCGTTATTGAATTTCTCGTCCTTCTTATTCTGCTGCTTGATCTTCTTATCTTGCTTGCCGTGTTGTTTGATCTTCTTATCCTGCTTGTGGCCGCGCCCCTGTCCGGCGAAACTCGTGGCGGGCAACATCAGTGCGGCGATGATGGCGAAGGCCGCCATGCCGAGCGTCGGTAATTTGCTTCTGACAGTCATCTATAATTCCCCCTGTTTGCGGCGAGGCGTCGTGATTCTTACGGCGCGTCGCTAGGTCAAAAATTCGCGTCGAGAAAGTATCTCCGGCAACAACTAATACAAGTGACGTGCCAGCCCTCGAAGGGGTGTTAAGTCGCTGAGTGGTAAAGACCGAGGACGCGCACGCCGCGTGATCCGTACACGATACAGTGCCGCAAACAACTGTATGGTGTTAAATGAGGGCGCGGCGCGCGGCGCAACCTGTGTGCGACTGGCTGTAACCCGCTTGCCGGACGATGCGGCGAACCGTTGTGGCCGTTGCAGGCCGGGGCGGCGGCTTGGTATAGTTCAGCCACCGGAAGAGAATTGTGAATTCATCAACGACAGAAGCGGCGCGGACAGGTGACGCGCTCGGCGCGCGTCTGGATGAGATACGCGCGCGGCTCGCGCAGTGTGCCCGCCGCGCCGGACGCACGCCCGGAGATGTCACCCTGATCGCCGTCAGCAAGACGCACGCGGCGGATGCGGTGCGGCGTGCGCTGGCGGCGGGCGTCGCAGATTTCGGCGAGAACCGCGTGCAGGAGGCGGAAGAAAAGATCGAGGAGGTCGGCCGCGCCGGAGCGGGCGGCGCGCACGTCCCGCGCTGGCATCTCATCGGACACTTGCAGTCGAACAAGGCACGCCGCGCCGTCAAACTCTTCGACGTGATTCATACGGTTGACTCGGCCGAGTTGATCGAGCGTCTGGAACGGATGTGCGTCGAAGAGGGGCGCGCGGAGTTGCCCGTCCTGATTCAGGTAGACCTCGCGGGCGAAGAGACGAAAGCGGGCGCGCGCCCGGACGCGTTGCCGGAGTTGGTGGCGAAGGCCGCGACTTGCAAACACACGCGTCTCGCCGGGTTGATGACGCTCCCGCCGTTCTATGAAGAGACCGAGCGCGTGCGCCCTTTCTTTCGACGGCTGCGTGAATTGCGCGACGAGTTGGGCGGGCGCGGTGCGTTCGGCGAGGCGCGCGGCGAGCTTTCGATGGGTATGAGCCACGACTTCGAGGTGGCGATAGAAGAGGGCGCGACGATGGTGCGCGTCGGCACGGCGATCTTCGGCGCGCGCGCCGCCCGTTGATGTGCCTTTCCGGTGATAGCAGACGTTAAATTGATATGCCTGAACTCACATTATTTTTCAGCACCCTGCTGTATTTCGTCTCGATGGCAATCGTCGGCCTGATCGTGGCGGCCATCATCTTGATGCTGCTGCGGCTGGCGTTGAACTATGCGGACTTGAACCCCTTCAGCCGCCCCGTGCTGATGGTGCGCAACGTGACCGATCCGTTCATCAGCCCCGTCCGACGCGCGCTTCTGGGTTTCGGGTTCTCGCCGAACATGGCTCCGCTCGTGACGATCCTGATCGTCATCCTCGTCGGCTGGCTGGCATTGCAATTGGCGGGCGACGTGCTCATGACCCTGAACGGGATAGTAGTTTTCGCCGGGCTTGGCCGCCCCGTCGCGCTCGTCGGCGCGTTGCTCTACGGGTTCCTCGCCATCTACTCGATGCTCATCCTGATCCGCATCATCTTTTCGTGGGGCATGGTGGGGCTGTCGAATCCCGTGATGCGCTTTCTGGTCAGGGCAACCGATCCGCTGCTTTTGCCTTTGCGCCGCATCATCCCGCCGCTCGGCTTCTTCGATATTTCGCCCATCGTGGCTTTCCTGCTCATCTGGCTGTTTCAGGCGGCCATTCGTGGAACGCTCCTGCGGTTTTGAGTTCGACGACGCCCACTTAAATCATGTTGCGATGCACGGAGACAGACGGCGCGATCACTTTCGCCGTGCGGGTCGTCGCGCGCGCTTCACGCAGCGAGATCGCAGGCGCGTACGACGGCGCGCTGCGCGTGCGCGTGGCCGCCCCGCCC
>DATCWB010000496.1:0-5497 GCA_036566625.1 Pyrinomonadaceae bacterium | reverse complement strand
ATGCGGCGGGCGTCGGCGCCGAGATGGACTTGCTGCCCTCGCGCGTGCTATCGGTCGGGTTGCAACTCGAAGACAACGCCACGGCCAACAGCGAGAACACGAGCGCAGCCGATGCGATCCGTGCGCCCGTCCCGATTTTCTTCTCCGGCGCGCGCGCCGGTTGCTCAGAGGTCATGCGAAAATAATTTCCTTCGGGTTGATAGATTCACCGTTCGATAATTCCATAGACTAAAGCATGGGGCGGGATTTGTCAGTCGCCCGTGGTCGGTTATCCGTTGTTCTTCGTCCCTGATCGGTTGTCGGGTTGAATCACTAGCGACTACCGCATGAATCACGAAACGACTGACGACTGACCCCCGGAGGCTTTTAACGAGTTACGATATTGACCAGCCTTTGCGGGATGACGATCACTTTAACGACCTGCCGGCCTTCCATGTGCGCGCGCACTTTTTCGTCGGCGAGCGCGGCCTCGCGCAATTCGTCTTCGGAGGTGTCGGGCGTGGCCTGAATGCGCCCGCGCAGTTTGCCGTTGATCTGCACGGGGATTTCCAGAGCTTCTTTGCGCGCCAACCCGGCGTCGGTTTGAGGCCAGCGCGCGCCGCCCGCCAGCAGGCCGCCCGCCGTGTGTCCCAGCGATTCCCACATCTCTTCAGCGACGTGCGGCGCGAACGGCGCGAGCATCAGCGCCAACGCCTCCAACGCCTCGCGCACGACGATCTTATCTGCCGGCGTCGCGGCGTCGGGCGCAACCTTGAAGTCGCCCAAAGCGTTCGCCAACTCCATCAACGCGGCGATGCTCGTGTTGAAGCGCAATTCCTCGAAGTCCTGCGTGACGCGCGCGATGGTCTGGTGCGTCTTGCGTTCGAGAGAGCGCGCGGCGTCGCCGAAATCGGCTTTGTCAATCTCGAACACGCTATAGCCGGAGGCAATGCCCGATGAATCCGCGAGGGTATGTTCGGCTGTGGTCAACTCGCCCCATTCTTTCAGAGCCGCGTGCCAACGCCAGGCGAAATTGTAGACGCGGCGCAGGAAACGCTCCGCGCCCTCGATGCCCGTCTCCGTCCAGCGCAATTCGTTTTCGGGCGGCGCGGCGAATATGACGGATAAGCGCAGGGCGTCCGCGCCGAAAGACTCGATCATCTCGCCGGGGTCAACGTCGTTGCCGAGCGGCTTCGACATTGCCCTCCACTCGCCCGTGCCCTCGACGAGGTTCGTCACCGCGCCCGGCGTCAACAAATTCCGCACCGGCTCGCCGAATGTTACCAGACCGATGTCGCGCATCATCTTCGTCCAGAAACGCGCGTAGAGCAGGTGTGTCAAGGCGTGCTCGGTTCCGGCGATGTACTGGTCAACCGGAGTCCAGTAGGCGGCGCGCGCTTTGTCGAACGGTGCGGCGTTGTTGGCCGGGTCGCAGTAGCGGAAGAAGTGCCAGGATGAATCAACGAAAGCGTCCAACGTGTCCGTCTCGCGTCGCGCCGCGCGTTCGCACTTCGGGCAGGACGTGTTGACGAACTCGGCGATGTTCGCCCGAGGCGACTCGCCCGCCCCCTTGAATTCCGCCTGCTCCGGCAAGACGACCGGCAAGTCCTGCTCAGGCACGGGCACGATGCCGCACGCGTCGCAATGGACGATGGGGATCGGCGCGCCCCGGAAGCCCTGGCGCGAAATGTTCCAGTCGCGCATGCGATACGTGACCGCGCCGCCGCCGAAATTCTTCTCTTCGGCGTAAGCCGCCATCTCGCGTATCGCGTCCTGCGACAGCTTGCCGCCCCACTCCGCCGAGTTCACCAGTATGCCGTACTCCGTGAAGGCATGCGGCATCGCGGCGGATTGATCCAGCCCGGCCGCGTCTGTGTGCGGGATCGACTCCTGCTCGTGCGAGACGCGCTCGATGACGCGATGCACCGGCAGAGAGTATTTCTGCGCAAACTCGAAATCGTGCTCATCGTGCGCCGGGACGGCCATCACCGCGCCCGCGCCGTATTCGATGCGCACGTAGTTCGCCACCCACACCGGCATCTGCTCGCCGCTGAAAGGATTGACGGCGAACAGACCCGTGTTGACGCCTGCCTTCTCCTCTTCGCCCGGCGCGTTCGAGGCGCGCCCCGCGCGCTCTGCCTTCACGCGCGTGACGAACGCCATCACGCGCTCTTTCAAAGGCGACTCTTCCAGTTCATTCAACAGCGGGTGCTCCGCCGCGACGACGATGGCGGTCGCGCCGTAGATGGTGTCTATGCGCGTGGTGAAGACGCGCACCTTCGCCTCGCTGTCCCTGACGGGGAAATCCACATACGCGCCGACGCTTCGCCCGATCCGGTTGCGCTGCATCGCCAGCACGCCGTCAGGCCACCCCGCTTCGATCTCTTCCATGTCGGCGAGCAATTCTTCGGCATACGCGGTCGTGCGGATGAACCATTGTCCCCGCTCGCGCTTCTCCGCCGCCGTCCCGCAAAGCGGGCACACGCCGCCCTCCTGCGTCTGCTCGTTCGGCAACACGGTCTCGTCCTTCGGACACCAGCTGACCGGCGACGTGCGACGGTAGATCAAACCGCGCTCCAACATCCGCAGGAAGAACCACTGATTCCACTTGTAATAGTCCGGCCGGTGCGTCGCCGTCTCGCGCCGCCAGTCGAAGCCGATGCCGAGGCGTTTGAGTTGCCCGCCGACGTGCGCGATGTTCTCTTCCGTTCGCTCGCGCGCCTGAGCATCCTGTGTGATCGCGGCCTCCTGTTCGGCCGGCTGCCCGAAGCTGTCCCAGCCAAACGGGTGCAGCACGTTGAAGCCTTGCAGACGCTTGTGCCACGCCAGTGCGTCGCCGAGGCAATAGCTGCGCACCTGCCCCATATGCAGGAAGCCCGACGGGTAAGACATCGTCTCCAGACAAAAAAATTTCGGCCGCGCCTCCGCGTCTCTGCCGGATTCGGTCTCGAACGCTCCCGTCTCCCCCCACACGCGCTGCCACTTCTCCTCGATCTTCAACGGGAAATATTTTTCGTCCATAAATCACACGTTCCCTTCTTACACTGACTCATACAACGGACGCGCGAAAATTCCCGGCAGGAGCTTCCGCCTCCCGCTCAGACATCGCTACCCGGTCGCTTCGGAGAGGTCTTGCCGGGTCTCGTCCGAGACAAACGCGCGAAGCATCCCGAGGTTGCGCTCGTCGTCGCCAAACTCGTCGAGCGGCGTCTCAAGGATGAAGGCGGCGTGCGCCAGTTTCGGATGCGCGGCGACGCGAGCGAGCGCGTCGCCGCCGATGTGGCCGAGGCCGATGTGCCAGTGTCGGTCAACGCGCGAGTTATATTCGGCCTTCGAATCGTTGAAGTGGACGGCGCGGACGTTCACCGTGCCGACGTTTCGTTCGAGCGCGTCGAAGGTGGCCGAGAGTCCGTCTTCGTCGCGGATGTCGTAACCGGCGGTGAAGGCATGCGCGGTGTCGAAGCAGACGCCGAGATTCAGTTCGGGGCAGGCAGCGATGATGTCGCGCAGGTGCTCGAAGCGATGGCCGATGCACGCGCCCTGCCCGGCGGTGTTTTCGAGCAGCACGCAAAACTGGGAGAGGTCAAGACCATCGCAGGCGGCGCGCAAACTCTCGGCGCAGGTGCGTATGCCGTCAACCTCGCACGCGCCCCGCGCGCTGCCCGGATGCACGACCAGATAATCCGCGCCGAGCACACAGCCGCGCTCCACCTCTTCACGAAACGAGGCGATGGATTTCTCTCGGATCACTTCGTCGGCCGCCGCGAGGTTGATCAAATAGTTGGCGTGAATGACGACGGGCGCGATCTTCGTCTCGCGGCGGGCGCGCTTGAAAGTTTCCACCTCTTCGCCCGTCAACTCTTTCGCCTTCCAGCCGCGCGGGTTGCGCGAAAAGATTTGCACCGTCTCGCAGCCTAGCGCGTGCGCCTTCGTGAGCGCGTTCTGCAACCCGCCCGCAATCGGCGCGTGAAGGCCGATGCGCGGCCTCTGCGCCGCATCCGGCGGCGTCCTAATCTGCGCGTGCGTCTCCCGACGGGAAAGCGTTTCTTTCGACGGTGCGGCCATCCTATTTCACCGTGCTTCCCGCTTGCCCGCCCGTGCGTTCGACTTCCACCATCACGCGCAGCATGTTGCCGCCGAGAATCTTCGTGATGTCGCTTTCCGAATAGCCGCGCCTGACGAGTTCGGCGGTCAGGTTCGGGAAGTCGGCGACGGTCGAGAGGTCGTGCGGGACTGACTGGATGCCGTCGAAGTCGGAGCCGACCCCGACGTGATCCACGCCCACGAGTTTGATGATGTAATCGATGTGATCGACAACGCGCGCGACGGAGACCGGCGGCAGGCGGCGCGCATACTCGCGCTCGCGCACGCGGTCTCGCGCGAGTTTCTTTTGCGCGGGCGTGCCCTGAGCGGTGCGCGAAGCCTCGGCGACGAGCGGCGCGATCTCGGCGTCAACTTTTCTTTGCGCCTCCTGCCAGCCGGGTTCGATGAAGCGCGGATAGAAGACCACGGCGCAGAGGCCGCCCTTGCTGGCGAGTGCGCGCAGTTGATCGTCCGTCAGGTTGCGCGGGACGTTGACGATTGAGCGAACGCCGGAGTGTGTGGCGATGACGGGCTTGGTGGAAGTCTCGATGATGTCCCAGAAAGTCTTATCAGAGACGTGCGACACGTCAACCATGATGCCGAGGCGATTCATCTCGCCGACGACGGCGCGCCCGAACTCGTTCAGGCCGCGCGTCTGTCCCACTTCGTCGCCCGACGAACCGGCCCAACTCAGAGAGACAGACCACGCGGGCGACATGTAGCGCACGCCAAGGCGATAATATTTCTCCACGTTCTCCAGCCGCTCGTCAATCGCATAGCCGCCTTCGAGACCCAACAGCGCGGCGAGTCGTCCGGCGGCGGCGATGCGTCGAATGTCGGCGGCGGTCGTCGCCAGTTCCCACGTCTCCGGGTGTCGTTCAGCGAGCGCGCGCACGGCGGCGATCTGCTTGTCCGCGCGTTCAATCGCAGACTTCCCGCCCCCGCCGAAGTATTGCGGCTCGACCCAGATGGAGAAGAACTGCGCGTCGAGTCCGCCCGCTTTCATGCGCGGCGCGTCGAGGTGGCCGTCCGCAAGGCGCGTGTTGATGTCTGCGCCTTCGTCAATCATCCGCTGCACGGTGTCGGCGTGCATGTCTATGAGGATGGCGCGCGCGTGCAGCGAGCGCGGGTCGTCGTCCTCGGCTTTGACTTCGGCGGCGGGGGCGTGTGATGTGTCGGCGTTTGAGTTTTGCGGCATGCGGCAACCTTCGAGGGCGAGCGGGACGAAAACGGCGAGCGCGAGAGCGGGCAGCAGGATTATCGTTCGTCGGTTTCGCATCGCTCGTGCGGCTCTCAGCCCGGCGCGGAATTTCGGCTCGAATCAATGTTTATAGAGACAACAAAGATGGTATGTCGCGCGGACGAAAAGAAGCAAGGGGCGCGCTTGCAAGCTGCGCCGGTTTCTTGCTATTGTGCGGTTTAAACAGCCGCGCGT
>DATCWB010000495.1:0-2379 GCA_036566625.1 Pyrinomonadaceae bacterium | reverse complement strand
AAGTTTATTGCGATGTCGTTGCGCCGCCCGCGCCGCACATGTGCGGCGCGGGCGGCGCAACGACATCGCAATAAACTTTCAACGCTCCTGCAACCTCGCGCCGCCCGCTCTCGCTTATATTCTCTCGCAACGAAGATTCCTTCAACGAGGAATAAAAAATCGAGAGCGTCGGGCTTGGGGGAGTTCGCCGCTTTCGTTCTCCTTAAGTAGGTTGGGCAAGAAGTGACAAGCGACTCGGGTTAGCGAGTCTCGAACCAGAACAGCAGAGTCAGCACGAAGGAAAGGGCAGACCCTAAACGCCGGGTCTGCCCTTTCTCTTTTAAGCGGGCTACGGCTACTTGGCAGCCGTTTGCGCTTCTACGCCCGGCATCACCAGCCGCGCATTCAACATGACTAGCAGCAAGTCTTGCGGATGAGACACACTATTCACTGTAGGGTGCATGCCGTTGTTAGGCGGCACCGTTTAAAGGAATACGCCAAGCAGCCGAAGGAGCAGCACGATTAACACGATGGCGATCCCCAGAATGGGGAACACTAACTCCCACGGCACGCCTAGGAGGTAGAGGCTACGACGTTTGCCACGTTCTTTCCGATATACCCAGAACGACATTACCACTCCTTTCGCAACCAGAAGACGCCTAACGGCCGTCTAAGCCGCCCGCTCGCCCAGATGTTCGCGGAGGAAGCGGATGGTGCGTTGCCACGCGTCGGCGGCGGCCGTAGGGTTATAGACTTCGGGGCGTTCGTCGTTGAAGAAGGCGTGATCGGCATCGTCGTAGATGTGTATCTCCGCCGACTTGCCGAGCGATTTCAGTTTCGCTTCGAGTTCGCGCGCGAGGGCGGGCGTGGCGAAGTCGTCGCGTTCGGCGTAGAGGCCGAGCAGGGGCGCGCGCATGCGTTCGAGATCGGGTTTGACCTTCGGTTGGCCGCCGTAGAAGACGACGCACGCGCCGACCTGTTCGTTCTTCGACGCGGCGTAGAGCGAGAGCGCGCCGCCCATGCAGAAGCCGACCGTGCCGACGCGCTCGCCCCGGACGCTTTCGTGCGCGAGCAGGTATTCGATTGCGCCGCGCAAATCCTTTTCCGCCTGCTCGATATTGAGAGCCATCATCAGCTTGCCCGCCTCGTCTGGCGAGCGCGTGGTGCGGCCGTGGTAGAGGTCGGGCGCGAGCGCGACGAAGCCCTCGGCGGCGAAGCGTTCGCACACGTTTTTGATGTGCGGCACGAGTCCCCACCATTCCTGTATCACGATGAGACCCGCCCCGCTGCCCGACGCGGGCACGGCCAGGTAGCCCTCGGCCGCCCCGCCGTTGCTTTTGAATTCGACCATCTCGTTCGGCATAAACTTCTCCCGTGTGAAACACCGATCATGCTATGTGTAGGCGTTGATTGCCGGAGCAGTTTAGTCGAAAAGCCGTGAATCGTGAATCGTAAATCGTGAATAGATAAATCCTGCCTTCCACGATTTACGATTCACGATTTACGATTCACGGCTTTTAACGATTCACGATTCACGGCTTTTCCGCTATCATCACGGGCAAGTAGAGGTGCGGAAGTTTCTGCGGCCGCCCCTGGAGTTGGCCGCACACGTCCGACGCTGTAGGCAGCCCTACGACCTGTTTTCATTTCCATCGCCATCAAGCGCATTAACCCTAGAGATAGTGAAGGGAGACCTAGATGTTTAGACCGGGAAGAAATACTAAAGACCAACCGGGCAGCGAGCAACCGAGCGAACAACCACAACCGGCGACTTCTGCTTTCGGCACGGCGGCAGACGCACAGAGTCGCAACACCACGACCGCGGATCAACCCTCTTCAACCGGAGCACGGAACATGAGCGAAACCCAACCAACCACCACGCGCGCCGTCAGCGAAAGCGAATCGCTCGCGCGCGACATCAAGGAAGGCACTCTCAGCGGCTTCGTCGGCAACGGCACGACCCTCACGGGCGAAGCTAACTTCAAAGGCATGCTGCGCGTTGACGGCCACCTCTCGGGCCGCGTCAGTTCGCAGGACGGCACGCTCATCGTCTCCACGGGCGGGCAGGTTGACGCCGATGTGGAAGTCTCCGTCGCGCAGATTTACGGCACGGTCGTCGGCAACGTCACGGCCACCAAGCGGATCGAACTCGGCCGCGTCGCCAAAGTGACGGGCGACATCCAGACGCCCGCGCTCGTCATCGAGCAGGGCGCGGTGTTCGAGGGCAGTTGCCGCATGCAACAGATCAAAGACGAACAGGCGAAGGGCGAAGCGCACGCCGCCGCCTCTTCCTCCACCGCTTCGCCATCCAACACCTCCCCCACGTCCGCGACGACCGGCTCCTCCGCTAAATCGTCCGACGGCGCAGGCTCTTCAACCGGCTCAGGTGCAAGCACGACC
>DATCWB010000494.1:0-18669 GCA_036566625.1 Pyrinomonadaceae bacterium | reverse complement strand
GCGCGAGCCGGCGGGCGGCGCGGCGCGGGGCGGCTCGCCTGTGCGAAGGCCGTCGAAGATGCCGAGAGGAAACAGAGCGTCAACGCCGCGACGCAGGCGAGCGCGGGGCGTCGCTTCACGGCATCGAGACGCAATACTTTTTCCGTGTGAGCTATTGGTCGCATGAGTTTTTAAATTAACTTTCGGAAGAGCCTGCTCCAACTGTCAAGCTCTCTGGATTAGCACCGGAGAAACTTCATCTATGTATCGGCGAGGCACGCCGTTTCTGTCAAGTCGGAAGGGGCGAAAACAAGGGATGAGGAAGAATTGATTCATTGAATCATCGGTTCATTGATTCAATGAAGAAATGAACCGATGATTCAATTCTTCCTCATCCCTTTCCTTTTTCGTCATCTGTCCGAAATTTACTGCGTCGCGGTCGTGGCTTTGAGCTTCTTTCGGGGTTCGCCGTGCGATTTTCACGGCATCTTTCATCCTTCACCCGACGGCATCAGATTTGCCAGGATAGGTGGATGGATAATTCAACTATGACAAAGAGGAAGAATCGAATGAAGAGAAAATACCTGGTCGTCGCGCTGGTGGTCTTGCTGCTTCAGTCTTTGGGAGGGTTGCCCGCCGTGGCGGCCGCGAAGAAGCAGGCGGGGAACGATGCGCAGTTGTTGGAGCAGGTGAAAGTTAAGGTCGCGCGGCTCGGCGTCGGCGAAAAGGCGCGCGTGACCGTCAGGTTCAAAGACGGGACGAAGCTGAAAGGCTACATCTCGCAGGCGAAGGATTCGGAGTTCATCGTGCGGGATCGCAAGACCGACGCGCCGAGCGTCGTTAGCTATCAGGATGTCGCGCGCGTCGATAGCAATCGCGGGCACTCGACCGCCAGAAACGTCACCATCGGCACGGCCATCGGGGCCGGCACGGTCTTAACGATACTCGCCGTTATGATCGCGTCGCTCGACTAAACGGCCGCCCGATGCCTTTATCCCGCCCCGGCGAGACGTTCGATTTCGACGAGCGCGTCGTAGAAGGTCGCGCCCCCGCCCATGTCGGTCAGCGTTTGCGAAGTCAACTGGTTGATGTTCGTGAGGCCGGGCGAGAGCTTGTTCCACCAGACCGAAGGCGAGACAACGACGCCTCGGCGGGCGCGCGTCGTGACGACCGCCGTCAGTTCGCACGAGCCGCGCTCGTTCGAGACGCGCACGAGGTCGCCGTCCGAGATGCGGCGCGCGGCGGCGTCCTCCGGGTTGATCTCGACGAAAGGGCGTTTCTCCTGCCGCAGGTGCTTGGGGAGATTCGCGAAACTCGAATTGAGGAAAGCGTGCGCCGCGGGGCTGATGAGCGCGAGCGGAAAACGGCGCGCCAGTTCCGGCGCGCTTCGCCGTGATTCGCGCGGCGGGATGAATTCGGGCACGGCGGGCAAGCCTTGCAGTTCGAGCCTCGCGTTAAGAAGTTCGCACTTGCCCGAAGGGGTCGGAAAATTTCCCTCGGCGAAGGGCGCGTAAGTTTCCGGCACGTTCAGGCGCATCCAGCCGCGCTCGCGCAAAGCTTCGAGCGTGACGCCTTCGAGCGCGGGGTGATCGAGGTCAATCGCCTGCCGCGCGATCTCTTCGTCCGAATCCCTGAAACACTCTTCCTCGAATCCCAGGCGCGCGGCGAGCAGGCGGAACACCTCCGTGTTCGGCTTCGATTCGTAGAGTGGCTCGATTGCTCGTTCGTTAACGGTGAGATAGAGGTGGCCGTAAGCTTTATGCAGGTCGAAGTGTTCAAGTTGCGTGGTCGCGGGCAGGACGATGTCCGCGTAGTCGCAGGTGTCGGTCATAAACTGCTCGTGCACGACCGTGAACAGATCGTCGCGCCGCAGCCCCGCAAGCACCTTCGCCTGTTCGGGCGCGACCGACGCCGGGTTGGAATTGTAGACGTAGAGAGCGCGGACGGGCGGGTCGCTCAAGTCTGTTAAGGCATCGCCGAGTTGCGACATGTTGATCGTGCGCGGCGCGGGCCGGGGGATCAGGTCGGGGCGTTTGAGCGCGTCGTGGTTGACGGGGAACGTGCTGCTCGTGGAGAGGAGCGCGCCGCCCGCAGGGTCGCGCCACGCGCCGGTGACGGCGGGCAGGCACGCAACGGTGCGCACGGCCATGCCGCCACCCGCGTGCCGCTGCATGCCGTAATTGAGGCGTATGACGGCCGGGCGCACGCTCGCATACGCGCGCGCGAGCCGCACGATTGTTTCGGCCTCTACGCCGCAGATTTCCGCGACGCGCGCGGGCGGATATTCCCGCGCACTCTCCTTCAACTCGTCCGCGCCGACCGTGTGCCGGTCGAGATAGTCCTGATCTTGTAAACCTTCGGCGAAGATGACGTGCATGAGGCCGAGTGCAAGCGCGGCGTCAGTGCCGGGAAGAAGCGCGATGTGTTCATCGCAATTGTCGGCGGTGCGCGTGCGGCGCGGGTCAATGCTGATGACGCGCGCGCCCTTGTGCTTTGCTTCGAGAATGAACGGCCAGAGATGGACGTTGCTCGTGATGGTGTTCGTGCCCCAGAGCAGGATGAGGCGGGCGTCGCGGAAGCGTTCGGGGTCTGTGCCGAGGCGCGCGCCGATGGTCGCATCGTAACCGGCCGAACCGGCCGAGGCGCAGATCGTGCGGTCGAGGATGGACGCGCCGAGACGATGGAAGAAACGCCTGTCCATCGACTCGGACTGGACGAAGCCCATCGTGCCGCAATAACTGTAGGGCAGGATCGTCTCCGCGCCTTCGGCAGACTCGGCGAGCGAGCGGAAACGCGCACTGATCTCGTCGAGCGCGTCGTCCCAACCGATACGCTCGAAGCGGGCTTCACCTTTCGCCCCCGTGCGGCGCAGAGGGAATTGTATGCGGTCGGGGCTGTGCGTGCGCTGTTCGTAGTTGGCGACTTTGGTGCAGAGCGTGCCGCGCGTGAAGGGATGCGCCGCGTCGCCCGCGACGCGCAGGGCGCGACCGCGCTCGACCGTCACGAGCATCGCGCACGTATCGGGACAATCGTGCGGGCAGGCCGCACGGACTATTTTGCGTTCCGGTTCTTCAATCATACCGCTCAATTTTACGTATCCGGCGAATACCTCTATAATTTACCCGATGGCAATTATGGCACAAGTTTCAGAACAGAGCGTGCTCGACGCGCTCCGCAAAATCATCGACCCCGATCTGCACAAAGACATCGTGACGCTCGGGTTCATTAAGGATTTACGTATTGATGGCGGCGAGGTTTCGTTTCGCATCGTCCTGACCACGCCGGCCTGCCCGGTGAAAGAGGAGATGCAGACGGCGGCCGAGCAGCACGTCTCTGCGCTCGCGGGCGTGACCGGCGTCCGCGTGACGATGGACGCGGAAGTGCCCAAAGGCCGGGGCATCGGCGAGAAGGTGACCGTGCCCGGCGTGCGCAACATCATCGCGGTTTCCTCCGGCAAGGGCGGCGTGGGCAAGTCAACCGTGGCCGTGAACATCGCGGTCGCGCTTGCGCGCGACGGCGCGCGCGTCGGCCTGATGGATGCCGATGTATACGGCCCGAACGCGCCTCTGATGCTCGGCGTCACCGATTCCAAGCCGGAGGTGGCGGGCAACAAACTCATGCCGGTCAAAGCGCACGGCCTCTCGATGATGTCGATGGCGATCTTGAAGCCGGGCGACGAGCCGATGATCTTTCGCGGCCCCATCCTGCACGGCCTCGTCCGGCAGTTTTTACAGGACGTGCTGTGGGGCGAACTCGACTACCTGATAATTGACATGCCGCCGGGCACGGGCGACGTGCAACTGTCGCTGGCGCAACTCGTCCCCGTGCAGGGCGCGGTGTTGGTCACAACGCCGCAGGAGGTGGCCGTGGCCGACGTGCGACGCGCGCTCCGCATGTTCGAGACGGTGGCTGTGCCCGTGCTCGGCATCGTGGAGAACATGAGTTACTTCGTCGCGCCCGATACGGGCACGCGCTATAACATTTTCGGCGAGGGCGGCGGCCGGAAGTTGGCCGAAGCCTACGGCGTGCCCTTCCTCGGCGCAGTGCCGATGGGGCTGGACGTGCGCGAGGGCGGCGACGCGGGCGTGCCCGTCGTCTTGAGCCACCCGTCGTCGCCGCAGGCCGAAGCGTTCCGGCGCGTGGCGGAAGAAGTGGCGCGGCAAGTCTCCATCGAGGCGATGAAGCCGGAACTCAAGGTTGTGGTGACGCAGGCGCAGTGAAATCGCCGGTAGCCCGCAAGTCGGTTGTTCAATGCTTGTGGCGGATGAGCAAGGCGGTTAATATTAGATACGCAGTTGCGCTTAACAACGGGCGACGGGCAACTGACATCTAACTAACGGTTAACAACCGCATATTGAATTAACGGGTCATAATTTAAGGAGAGAGAAACATGTCAACAGCAACGATGCCGACCGTGACGGTCAACGTGACGGAGAACGCGGCCACCGAGATCAAGAAATTTATGTCGAGCGAAGAGGGCTTGCCGGAGACGGCCGGCCTGCGCGTCCGCGTCGTTCCGGGCGGCTGCTCCGGTTTCCAGTACAGCCTGAACATCGAAGAGGAGTCCAAGCCGGGCGACCACATTCAGGACGCACACGGCGTGCGCCTCTTCGTGGACATGTTCAGCATGCAGTATTTGAACGGCGTCGAGATCGATTACGTCAACGGCGTGATGGGTTCGGGCTTCACCTTCAAGAACCCGAACGCGACGGGCGGCTGCGGCTGCGGCTCTTCGTTCACCGCGTAGACCGAAGTTTTAGCGGCACGCCTGCTTTTAAAGGCGTGGTGCATGACATCAAGAGCGCGCCTGTCCGCCCTCGGCAAACGGGGGCGGACAGGCGCGCTCGCATGTTCGCGTACCGCGCTTTATCTGTTTTGGTGTAAACTCTCGCCCGAAGCAATCACCAAAAATTTCATATCAGGAGTTTAGAAGATGCCCGTAATCCAAGCCGAGACCGCGACCGGCACGCAAGAGATTGACGCGGAGGCGGGACGCAAACTCGTCCTCGTCCTTGAAGACGCCGGTATAGACATCCTGCACCGCTGCGGCGGCGTCGCCAAATGCACCACCTGCCGCGTCGAAGTGCTGGCGGGTGACCCCGGCGAGATCGGCGAACCGGAACGCGCGCGCCTCGCCGTAGAGACCGGGCTGGCCGAAAACGTCCGCCTCTCCTGCCAGGTGCGCGTGCAGGACGATCTCAAAGTGCACGTCCTGCGTCAGGCCAGCGTTGACAACCTCGCGCCCGGCAACCGACCCACGGAAGAATAGAGGCCGGAGGTTGGAGGTCAGAGGTCATTAAAAACAGGTCTCTTTAACTGCTCTGTGACCTCCGGCCTCTCACCTCTGAATTTAATTGCGGCACATGAACGCTTGGTGCTAATCTCTCGCGCGTAACACCCGGAAGCCACACCATCATCAAAGAGAAAACTTCGGAGGTCATATGCTGATCGAGTCGCCCGTTCATCTCCCCTTCGGTTTCGCGATGCTGCAAGAGATTTTCCACGCCCCAGGAGGGGAATCGCTCGTCCGCGTGCTGCTGCGCTGGAGTCACTTCGTTTTCGGCATCACCTGGATCGGCCTGTTGTACTTTTTCAACCTCGTCAACGTTCCCTTCCAGAAGGGACTCGACGCCGACACGAAGAAGAAGGTGAACCCAGACCTGCTGACACGCACGCTCTGGTATTTCCGCTGGGGCGCGCTCGCCACCGTCCTCGTCGGACTGATGTACTACGCCATGTACATCCTCAAGGGCGACGTGGTCAACGCCAACGCTAACGGCGGCAGCGCCAACACGTGGCTCATCCTCATCGTCTGGTTGATTATCGCCGTCGTCACCTTCGCCATCGAGTTCATGATCATCACGCGCGTGCCCGCGTTGACGAAGGACGGGAAGGTGCTTGGGGCCGTCGTCGCCGTCCTCGTGATCTTGATGGGGATCGTCATCGTCTACTGGCTGAACTCCTCGCTCACGGCGGGCGGCGACAGCTACGCCAGCAACAAGACCCACTCCATCGGCATCGGCGGCGCGCTGGGGTTAATCATGCTCCTCAACGTGTGGGGCATCATCTGGCCTTCGCAGAAACGCATCATCGCCGGCATGGCCGGGACGGGGTCGGCCGCGCCGCCCGAACTCGCGCGCCGCGCCTTTCTCGCCTCGCGCACCAACGCCTGGCTCTCGCTCCCCATGCTCTTCTTCATGGCGACATCGCACGGCGATTACATCATCTTCGGCAAGTAGCTGTGGAACAGTGACGAGTGACAAGTGACGGGTGACAAGTAAGAAAAGCAAACTGCTTTAACTTGTCACCCGTCACTCGTCACCCGTCACCGTCACTCGCCACTGTTTTTTCTCATCCTCTTCACTCAATCGTCACACACGTGCGCGCTGGCGGGTATAGACTGTCGGGCGTAGAATCCCTGCAATCATCGAAACGGAAGTGAGGAGCGAACAGATGTTCTCGAACAATCCCTACAAGCCCAAACAGTTCGACCTGAGCGGCTTAAACGGCATCTCCGATAAGACCCTCGAGTTGCACTTCAAACTCTACGAGGGCTACGTCAAAGAGACGAACAACCTGACGGAACGCATCTCGAAGTTTCTCGAAGACGGCAAAGTTGATCAGGACGAAATGCCCGCCTATTCGGAACTGACGCGGCGGCTCGGCTTCGAATACAACGGCATGGTCCTGCACGAATACTACTTCGGCAACATGCGACGACAGGGCACGGGCGACCCGGCCAAAGAATCGAACTTCGTCAAAGCGGCGTCGGAGAGTTTCGGCAGCTACGAGACGTGGAAGGCCGATTTCGTCGGCATCGGCAAGATGCGCGGCGTCGGCTGGGCGATGTGTTACCAGAACCCGGCGAACGGTCGCCTGTCGAATCACTGGATCACCCTGCACGAGACGGGCAACGTCTCCGGTTTCACGCCCGTGCTCGTGATGGACGTGTGGGAGCACGCCTTCCTGCTCGATTACATGCCCGCCGAACGCCCCAGGTACATCGAAGCCTTCTTCTCGAACATCGACTGGCAGGCCGTCGAAGGGCGTCTCGACACGGACGCCTCTTCGCGCCCCGCCACGGCCTAGCCCGACGGGAAAAAGGGAAGGGGGAAAGGGTAAAGGGTCAAAGAAAGGGGCGCACGACTAGTGCGCCTCCCTCCTTTTCCTTTCCCCTTCACCTTTCCCCTTTACCCCTTTTCTTTCTATACTCTCACGCGCAAACACTCGAACAACTTCCGGAGGCACGTCCATGAAACTTCCCGCACGTCTCTTTCTGCCATTCGCTTTCTACAGCCTCGTCTGTGTCGCTCTCGTCGCCTCGTCAGCCTGCACGGCCGCCGACAACTCGAACGCCAGCACCACCGCGACGACCAACGTCACGCCGCCCCCGGCCGGCTCGCCCTCGCCGCTCAACCTGACGGTCGCGGAACGCCCGCAGAAGATCAAAGATCAGATGCAGGCGCGCGGTGAGCAGGAAACAGCCGCGCCCGCTCTACGCTTCGTCGAGCCGCGCGACGGCGCGACCGTCACGGGTTCTACTGTCAACGTCAAACTCACGCTCGCAGGTGATCTCAAAGGCTACAAGCCCGCCAAAGACCCCACGACCGGAATGGGCAATCACATCCACGTCATCCTCGATAACCAGCCCTACGAGGCTTACTACAACCTGGACGAGCCGTTCGAACTGCGCAACGTGACGGAAGGCAAACACACCCTGCGCGTCTTCGCCTCGCGCCCGTGGCACGAGAGCTACAAGAACGACGGGTCGTTCCAGATGATCACGTTCACCGTTAAAGGCGGGGGCGACGCGTCGAAGCCCACGACCACCGCCACCGGCCAGACGATGGCCGACAACAGGAACGCGAACGCCGCCAACACGAACGCCGCGAACACGAACACGGCCAACACGAACGCCGCGAATGCCAATGCCGCGAATGCCAACGCCGCGAACGCGAACGCCGCCGCGACGCCTTCGCGCGAGGGCAAAGAGGTGGCGTCGAGTCAGGCCGGGGAGATTGACCGTGCGAAGCCGCTCCTGACCTACAGCCGCCCGAAGGGCGACTACAAGGGCGCGGACGCCGACGCGATCATGATCGATTTCTGGCTCACGAACGCCAAGCTGCAAGGCGACGGCGGCAACTACCGCGTGCGCTACACGGTGAACGGCGGCGAGGCGAAGTTCATAGACAAATGGGAGCCGATCTGGTTGACGGGTTGGACGACGGGCAAACACACCGTCAAAGTCGAACTCGTGGATAAAGACGGCAACGTCGTCGAGAACGGCGGCTACAATTCCACCTCGCGCGACATCAACGTCAGTAAGTAGCGGGAAACGATGAAGGCGGAACGATAAACGCGGAAGTGAAGACAACCCGCTTTCAGTTCATCGTTCATCGTTCCGCCTTCATCGTTCATATTAACTTCTTTCGATGAACTCGACCGAAGAAAAGCGTCTGCTCTTCGACGCGCTCGTCGCGGAGGCCGCCGCGTGCCGACGTTGCGAGACGATGTGCGGGCGCACGGCCGTCCTGAGCGAGCGGAACGGCAACGTCGCGGCGGCGCGCGTGATGTTCATCGGCGAAGCGCCGGGGCGGCAGGGCGGCGACCGCACGCGTGTGCCCTTTTCGGGCGACCAGTCGGGACATAACTTCGGTCGTTACATCGCCTCGATCAACCTCGCGCGAGAAGAAATCTTTATCACCAACTCGGTGCTCTGCAACCCGCGCAAAGAGTCGGGCGCGAACCGCAAGCCGAGCATGAAAGAGTCTCTGAACTGCGCCGCGTTTCTCGAACGCCAGATCGAACTCATCGCGCCGCGAGTCATCGTCACGCTCGGGGCGGTCGCGCTTGCCGCCCTCAGTCGCATTGAGTATCATCAATTCACACTGAAAGATTCGGCCGGTCGGGTGTGCGAATGGGGCGGGCGTCTGCTTGTGCCGCTTTATCATCCGAGTCCGCAGGTGCTCGCCTCGCACCGCCGCGAAGAGGCGCAACTGCGAGATTACGCCGCGGTCGCACGCGCCATCCGCCTGAGCGCAGAGACGGCGCGCGCCGCAGGGCAGCCGCACCGGAAATTTGCCGGGAGAGCTTTCGGAGAAGCATGAACGAGACTGTCGAAGAATTAACGATTCATCAACTGACGCTCGCAGAGTCGCACCGGAAACACGGCGCGACGTTCGCCGAGCGCGACGGCTTCATGCTCCCCTCCGGTTACGGCGACCCGCGCGCGGAGTATGAAGCCGTGCGCGGCGAGAACGTCGCGGGGCTGATTGACTTCTCCGCGCGAGGCCGCATCGAGGTGAGCGGGGCGGAAGCGGTGCAATTCTTAAACGGCCTCATCACCAACGACGTGAAGACGCTCGGCGCGCGCCGCTGGATGCACGCCGCGTTTCCCAACGTGCAGGGACGCCTGCTCGCCAGCGTGCGCGTCGCGCGACCGGGAGATGAAGTCAAGTTTCTCATCGACACCGAACCCGCCACGCACCAGAAAGTTTTCAAGACGCTCGAACGCTTCACGCTCGCCGGAGATTTTCGCGTCAAAGACGTGACGGCCGAGACGGTTCAGTTGTCCCTGCAAGGCGGCGGCGCGCGCGACATGATCGAACTCGTTTGCGACAGTTCGCTCGGACAAACGAGCGAGGGGCAGGCGGTCGTCGTCAACTGGAGGGGGCGTCATCCGGTCACGATCATCTGCGACCCACACACGAGCGATGCCGGGTTCGATCTCATCTGCCCGGCGGGCGACGCGGCGGCGGAGTTGTGGGAGGCGTTGACGGAGGCGGGCGCGCGCCCCGTCGGCTTCGAGGCGTTCGAGGTGCTGCGCGTCGAGGCGGGCATCCCGCGCTACGGCGTGGACGTGGACGAGACGAACGTGGTGCTCGAAGCCGTGCGCGAGGCCGAAGCGGTCAGCTACACCAAAGGCTGCTACATCGGGCAGGAGATCATCGCGCGCATCCACTGGCGCGGCCACGTCGCCAAACAACTCGCCGGACTCATCCTCGAATCCTCCGCGTCGCCCGGCGCGTCCGCGAAGGTCAGGACGACGGACGGCAAGGAGGTCGGGCGCGTCACCTCACACGTCTTCTCGCCGCGACTCGCACGCTGCATCGCCCTCGCCATCATCAAGTACGATTACCTGGAGCCGGGCACGCCGGTCTCGGTCGTCGCGGGCGAAGAAGAACGCACGGCGCGCGTCGCGGAGTTGCCTTTCGTCGGCGGCGGCCGGCACGAGACGCCGGGCGCATCCGGCGACGCGGAAGAGACGACGCCGTGAGCGAGCAGACGCCAGCAGACGCTAACGCTTCCGCCGCCGGAGAAGACGCCGCCGGGGCGCGCGATCTGGATTTCGCGCAGGCGCGTCTCGCCTATTCGATCATCCAGACGCTCCTCGAACACACCGCAGTCCTGAGCGACCTCGTCGCACTCATGGCACAGGTCATTGACGAAGACACCACGCGCGCCCTCACGCAGACGCCCAACTGGACTGCCTACCTCGAAAGCCGCCGCCGCATGGAAACGACGCGCGCCGACGTGGAGAAGTTCGCCGAGATCATGAAGAGGCTCGGCGAGGGCGAAGAGGAGTAAGGCGAAGACGTGATCGCGCGTGCGCGGTGTGGTTCGAGAGGGTAGCCGGTTCAGGTGGACAGATAGTGTTTCGCCCAATGCACGCCTCTCCAGCGCCCTCTGAGACACGACAAAATCAGATGCACTCGTGGCGACGCGCTCGAACGGGCGCGTCGCCACGGGCGTCTGGTTAGACGCGATCAGGCGATCACGGAGTTGATCAGGGTGGCGGCAACGGCAATGCCGGCGACCACCAGAATCCAGACCATAAAGCTCAGATGGCCGCGATACCGACGCTTCATCAGCGAGTAGGCGAGAAGCAGCGCCGTCAAGAGGGGTGATATGAAGAAATTTTCGTCAAATTTTCAAAAGAATGTGTCCTTGTATCGAGCCAATGCCCGACCTGTGCGGCACGCTCACGCGCGCGCGCAGGTTGACGCTCGCTGCCTCTTAAATCTCAGAACAGCGAAGGCTGTTTTTCAAAGTCGGCGGGTGAGGCGGTGGGTTGGCCGAGCAGTTGTTTGAGTTTGTTGGCGGAGGCGGGCGCGTAGCCTTCGTAGTAGTTGCTGAAGTAGGCAAGGACGCGGGGCACGCGGGCGCAGAGGCGTGTGATGGCTTCGTGCCAGAGTTGGAGGTTGGAATCTTGCGGGCGTTGGATGCGGTCGAAGCGGCTGAGGTCGCGCGCGCCCATGAAGCGTATGTAAGCGAAGCCGGCGTTCGCCTGTTCGACGGTGCGGAAGAGTGTGCGGCGCGCGATCCATTGGCCTTCGACGAGAGCGACGGGAACGCCATGCTGCGCGAGCATGCCCAGCGTCTCGTCCGTGATCCAACCCGGGTGGCGGAATTCGATGGTGAAGGGCAGATCGCGGGGCAGACGCGGGAGGAAGGTTTCGAGGGCGCGCAGGTTTTCGGGCGCGGCTTCAAATTGCGGGGGAAGCTGGATGAGGATGGCGGCGAGCTTGTCGTGCAGCAGCCGCGCGTGGTCGCAGAACTCTGCGAGGACTTCGCGGCTGCCTTTGCGCAAATCGAACTCGTGCGTGATCTGCCGTGGGAGTTTGAGGGCGAAAGTGAAACGCGATGGCGTGCGTTTGTGCCAGCCGTCCACCGTGGCGGCGGAAGGGACGGCGTAGAAGGTGGAGTCAATTTCGACGGTCGTAAACGCGCGCGCGTAGAGGTCGAGCATCGCGGCGGGACGTGTGCCGCGCGGGTAGAAGACCGTCTCGTCCGAGGCAGGGCCGGCCACCCAGTCTTCGTAGTTCCAGCCCTGACATCCGACGTGCGCGCAAGCAGGAGCGTCGGCGCGTCGTGTGTTCGTCTTCTCATCTGTCGTCATGCGTCAAATCCCTCCGCTCGCGTACGGATAACTTAAACGCATTTCGGCGTTGCATCAAACCTCGCAGACGATGAGTTGGATGATGCCGAGGGCGTGCGGCTCGATACTGATGATCCGAAGTCCGGCGCGGCGCGCTGCTTCGGCGGTGCGCCGGTTGAAGTGGTCGTCGAAGAGGCGGACGGTGAGACAGCTTATGGCATCGAAGACGGGGCCGAGCAGCCCGGAGGGACGTACGTGTTCGAGGAGCACGATGCGACCTCCCGCGCGCACGACGCGGCGTAGTTCCGCGAACGCCCGAGGCGGCGAGGCGACCGAGCAGAAGACGAGCGTGGCGAAAGCCGCATCGAAGGTGTCTGCGGCGAAGGGCAGAGCTTCCGCGCTTGTTTGCACGAGGTGGACGCCCGAGGGGCGCGGCTTCGTCTGCGCGAGACGGAGCATCTCGCGGCTGGGTTCGGTGGCCGCGCCGTGTGCGCCCGCCGGGTAGTGTGGGAAGTTGAGGCCGGTGCCCGCGCCGATTTCGAGGAGGCGAACGCCGCCGCCGTCGTCATCGCCGTCGTTCAGCGCGCGGAGCGTGGCGGCGCGCAGGCGCGTCAGGATGAGGCGTTCGAGCGGTCTGAGCGCGCGTTCATAGTGCGGCGCGAACGCGTCGTAAATCGGCGGCCGAGAGGGTGGCGTCTGCGTCGTCAAGCGTCTGCTGCCTTGCGGTTTCATTCCGGCGGCAATTCAGCCGCGCGCTGCAAAAGTCGCGTCATTGTGCATAAAATTGAATGGCGGCCTTCAAAAATATGGATCACGCGGGCCTCGCGCAACCCCGATTGGTTAAATAATCCGCATTAATGCGCACTCACCGCGCGCAGGCATACTGCTTGCCTCAAAATATCGTGCTAGACGCGCCCGCAAGGGGCTTACCGCCCGATTGTAAAGAGTAACAGAAGAATTTACGCCGCGACCCCGGTCGGAAGAACTTCAAGCCTCGCCGAAGTTTGACCGTGAGAGCGGCCATGCCGGACGTTCGGATGACGTTGCCCGGTGGTCTCCCTTCAACGCCACCAGGCCAGTTTAAATCAACCTCAAACGCTTCTCCGTAACCTTATCAAAAAGGAGTAAAGAAATGTCGAGAGTAGTCGGACAGTTTCTTGTGACGCTCGTCTTGCTGCTGGGCGTCGTGGTGTCTGCATCGGCGCAGACCACCGGCTCGATTGCCGGCTTTGTGCAGGACGAGAAAGAGGCCGCGTTGCCGAACGCCACCGTGACGGCGCGCAACGTCGAAACCAATATCTCACGCACCGTCCAGACCAACGATGAAGGACGCTACAGCTTCGCCAACCTGCCCGTCGGCAGCTACGAGGTGTCGGTCGAAGCGCCCAACTTCTCGAAGTACGTGCAGACGGGCATCATGCTCCTGCTCAACCAGACGGCCGTCGTTGACGTGACGATGAAGCTCGGCGGTGTGAGCGAGATCGTCACCGTGACGGAGAACGCCGCGCTGCTCAACACGACGAACGCGGAAGTCAGCACGCGCTTCGACTCGCGCCGCCTATCCGAACTGCCCATCGCCACCAATCGCAGCGTCTATAACATCGCGCTCTCGGCGCCGGGCGTCAGCCAGACCGTCACCGGCCAGTCGCAGTTTGCGAGCGGCATCGGCTTCTCCGCCAACGGCGGCCGCACCCGCTCCAACAACTTCATGATCGACGGGCAGGACAACAACGACTTCGGCGTCGCCGGCGCGACCGTCGGCCTCAACAACCCCGACCTCATTCAGGAGGTGCGCCTCGTCACCAACCAGTTCTCCGCCGAGTACGGGCGCAACGGCTCGGCCGTCTTCAACGCGATCACGAAAAGCGGGACGAACGAGTTTCACGGCAGCGCATTCGTCTTCCACAACGACAACGCTTTAAACGCGTGCAGCAACCTCGACAAGAACAACGGCTTCTGCGGCACGCCCGGCGCGGCCAACTTCAAGAGCGAGAAGCGACCGTTCCGCAGCGAGAATCAGGCGGGCTTCACGCTCGGCGGCCCGCTCCACCTGCCGCGCTTCGGCGAAGGCGGCCCCGCCATTATCAGCGGGCGCGACCGCACCTTCTTCTTCTTCTCGCTCCAGCGCTGGTGGGATCGCCAGTTCAACTCCGGATTCACGATCAACGGCGTGCCGAACGCCGCCGGCCTCGCCGCGCTGCAAGCCGGGGCGGGCAACCGCCCGCAGGTCGCCGCGCTCCTCAGATTCCTCCCGCCCGCCACCGGGGCCTGCACCGGCACGGCCGCCGTCTGCAACCCCCTCACGTTCACCGCCAACGGCCAGACTTTCATCGTGCCCAAAGGCTCGCTCACGAACGCCAACCTCCTCAAGCTGAACGACTGGCAGCAGTCAATCCGCATTGACCATAAACTCTCGGAGAAGCACGGCATCTTCGGCCGCTACATCTTTCAGGATCAAGACCAGACGGGGAGCGGGCAGGCCACGCCTTCCGGCCTGAGTCAGGATTCTCTCATCCGCAGTCAGGCCGTCAACATCTCGCTCAACAGCCTGCTCTCGTCGCGCGTGGTGAACGAACTCCGTGGCGCGTACCTGCGCCAGGGGCAGTTCTTCACCGGGGCCGACCCCGCCGCGCAACTGATTCCCTCCATCGAGATTTCTTCGCTCGGGCTGACCGGCTTTAACGCCGCGGCCAACCGCACGGCTATCGGCCTCGCCGTCAACCTCCCGCAGTTCGCCACGCGGCAGACCTACCAGTTACAGGACAATCTCTCCATCGCGCAGGGCAGTCACAACTGGAAATTCGGCGTGGACATTCGCCGCAACCAGCTCAAGCAGTTCTTCGTGCCCACCATCCGCGGCCGGCTCGTCTACGGCACGCTGCAACGCTTCGTCGACGACATCGCCGAGGGCGCGACCGTCAACAAGCCGCTGGCGGGCGGGCAGGAGATTACCTATTACGACTGGCACGACTTCTTCGCCTACGGCATGGACGAGTGGAAAATCCGTCCGAACTTCACCCTGACACTCGGCGTGCGCTACGAGTCGCCGGGGCAACCCATCGCCGACCTGACCGAGATTAACGACCGCATCGTGGCCGCGGCGGGCGGCGACGAGCGTTTCCGTTTCACACCCGTGCCCAAGCGCGATAACAACAACTTCCAGCCGCGCATCGGCTTCAACTGGAACCCGCGCACGAGCGGGGACGGCATCCTCGGCTTCATCACGGGCGGCGACAAAATGGTGATTCGCGGCGGCTACGCCGTGACGCACGACTACGCGTTCACCAACATCGCTTCGAACATCGCCAGCGCGTTCCCGTTCCTCGCCGCCGCTAATCTGGCGACCACGCAGCAGGCCGACGGCCTCCTCGGGGTCTCCAACGCCTTCACCACCCTGCCGACCGTGCAGGGCGCGACCGGCCTCAACCCGAACCGCCTGACGCGCACCATCGTCGCCGACGACTTCCGCTCGCCCTACTACCAGCAGTTCAGTCTGGAGACGCAGCGCGAGTTGACGCGCGACCTCGTCATGCGCTTCGGCTACGTCGGCACGAAGGGGACGGGTCTGTTCCAGTCCATCGACGGCAACCCGCGCCGACTCGGCACGGCGGCCTGCGTCGAGTCCGACGCAGATACCTGCCGCGTCAACCAGATACAAGGCCCCATTCGCCTGCGCGCCAACGCGGCCTCGTCCATCTACCACTCGATGCAGCTCAGCATGGAGAAACGCCTGAGCCGCGGCTTCAGCGCGGGGGCACACTACACCTGGAGCTCGTTCATAGACACGGCCTCGGAAATCTTCAACCCCTCGGGCGCGGAGGTGGCCGTCTCGCAAGACTCCTTCAACCGCAGCATCGAGCGCGCTCGTTCGAGCTTCGACCGCCCGCACCGCTTCACCGGCAACTTCGTTTACGAGTTGCCCTTCATGCGCGAACAGCAAGGTTTCGCCGGGCACGTTCTCGGCGGCTGGCAGGTCAACGCGAACTTCACCTTCCAAAGCGGCTCGCCGTTCACGGTGCTCCAGGGCACCGACCCGTCGTTCTCGCTCTCGGGCATCTCAGACCTCGTCGGCAACTCGATCCGCCCGAACCTGAACACGACGCTCCCGCTCGGCCAGATGTCCATCGAGGAGATACGCGTGGCGGCAGGCGCGACCACTTGCAGACCCAACGCCGCGGGCGTGCCCACAGCCGCAGGCGCGGCCTGCTTCTTTACTCCCGTTACGGCGGCGCAGCGCGTCGGCGACGTGGGGCGCAACATCCTGCGCACCGACGGCATCAACCGCGTGGACTTCGGCATCCTGAAGAACACGCGCATCACCGAGACCCAGCGCGTGCAAATCCGCGCCGACTTCTTCAACTTCACGAACACGCGCGACTTCGGCGTCCCCGAAGGCCGCATCAACAACTCGAACTTCCTCAACCAGTGGGGCACGAACGGCGGCAACCGCCGCGTCATCGTCGGCCTGCGCTACGTCTTTTAACTCGCCGTCGCGCGAACTTCCGACGGGGCTGGCGAGCTAACCTTTCGCCAGCCCCGTCCGTTTCCGCCCGGCGGCGGGCGCGCTCTTTCTTTCCCGTCGCGGCGATAGTATTCTGCTTCCATCACACAAACTGCGACGCCGGACACATCTCCGGCTCACGAGAGGGGAAATATGAAACCTCTGGCTTTGGCGTTCCTATTTATCGCGGCCACATCCTTCGGCGCACGCGCACAGACGACCGCCGCCGCCGCTCCCACGCCGCCCGAGAATCCTCCCGGCCTGCAAGTCGTTAAATTCAGCTGGTCGAAGGAACGGCTCGGCTGGGAAGGCAATCCGTTCAGCGGCCCCGTCGAAAATTTCGACCAGATGCGCGTGCGCACGCGCAACGAAAAGCGCATCAACGACGCGAAGCGCGAGGGCACTTCAATCGACCTTGATCGAGTCACGCGTGAGGCGAAGGCGGACGCGGCGAACGTCGAAGAACTCCGCCGCCAGCAACAACCGCCGCGCTACGGCTTCATGTATAAAGTCTCGGTCAGGAACACCGGCACGAAGGTCATCAAGTCGCTCGACTGGGATCACGTCTTCTTCGATACCGACACGAAGGCCGAAAGCGGCAGGCATCAATTCACCGGCGACGAGAAGATCGCCCCCGGCAAACAAAAAGAGTTCAGCGTCTTCACCCCGTCGCCGCCGTCGCGCACCATCAGCGTGCATAAGTTGCAGAAGCGCGAGCGCGACACCCTCGGCGAGTCAATCGTCGTCGTGCGCATCGTGTACGCGGACGGCTCCGTCTGGCAGCGTCCGTAAGCGTCCGCGTCGCCCGCACGGGTTCCGGGTCAATTCCCGCGCGGGAACAAATGCACGCATCGCGCGTCTAACTCTGCGTCGGCTGATCACGGCGTCTTTTAGCGGGCGTCGTTCACTTCGGACGCTGGGGGTGTGGTGATGCGCTTTGAGGGGAAGACCGGGATCGAGAAGGCATGGCTCGTGGCGGCCGTCGGTATCTTCGTCATGCACCGGCTGCTGGAAGGCACTTCGTCCGGCTATTATCCCTCCAGTCCGCTCAGGCTGTGGCTCGAACTGGCGATGGTCGTGCTCTCCTTCCCGTCCGGCGGGCTGACACTGCTCGCGCTCCACATCGCCGCTTTCTGGTGCAACGATTGCCGGAATTTAGAGTTCCTGTTCGATTGGTCAACGCTCCTCTTCGCCGGTTACATTCAATGGTTCTGGGTGCTGCCCGAATTTCTGCGCAATAGAAAACCGACCCTCCTCAATCTCAAACGACCGCCGGAAATCGTCTCGCCAAAGACTTCCCCGGCCGTCAACGAATCGGCGACTGCGGCGATGTTCGACGCGACACCGGCCGCCGCCACTGCTGCTGCTGCTGCTGCTGTTACGCCCGACGACGCCAAGCCACGTATTTTCGACGCCGCGCCGCTCCCCGCCTTTGATGCCGCCGCCTTCGCGCCCGCGCTCGCGGAGTTCGACGAAGGGGGTCTCACCGCTCTCGACAGGGTTTTTCAAGCGCGGGTGCGGCCGCCCGCGCTGGCGTCGCCGTCGCACGTCGAAGCGATTTTTCCGCGAGTGAGTTGACGCGCGTGAAAACTCGCCGCGCAGCCGTGCGCGCCGGGGTGAAATCGCGCGGCGGCCGTGCCCCGCTTGACCTTGTTCGCCGTGGATGCTAGGTTGTTTGTCCGCGCTGCGCATAATCTAAAAGACTGGGAGATGAACAGCAGCACGCGGCGCGAAGTCGCGGGTTAAGTCCCGCGTCTTGATCTTTGTCACCCGAATAATTTGTATCGCTATTCAATCAGGGCGCCAGGGCTCGGCTTCGGCCAACGGGTGCGCGCGTCCTGGTTGACCGTCGCAGGTGTGACCCGCGCTAGTTCGCGCGCGGGCGACAAGGGAAGTCGGGTGCAAAGCCCGCACGGTTCCCGCCACTGTAGACCGGCGATTGTGTCGCACGCCACTTCGAAGTTTTAGGTCACTCGTCCCGACGCGGGGCGGGGAAGGCCGCGCGAGCGACGCGTCTGAGCCGGGAGTCAGGAAACCTTGCCTGCATCAAGAGACGGAGGCGACCGCTGACGCTCCGGGAAAGGGCGAGTGGCTTGGCTCAAAAGTACGTGCGACGATCAAACTCCGCGACGCGCCCTCTTCGGTTGTTCATAAACTTGAGGCCGCCCGGATTTGATCCGGTGCAGATTTTGACGCGCCCTCGATCTTGCCACGGCAGGATCGAGGGCGCGTCTTTTTTTTGCACCGGCCCTGGGGGCGCGCGCCGCGCTTTGTCGGTCTCTCAACGTTCCCCGCACGCGGCGTCCGTGCG
>DATCWB010000493.1:0-10774 GCA_036566625.1 Pyrinomonadaceae bacterium | reverse complement strand
TGATAGGCCGTGGCCCCGGGGATGATTAGTTCGACCTCGGTTCCCGTCTCGGGGCGGCTCCACACCTTCAGTTGTGCGCCGATCTTCTGCGCGCGCTCCCTCATCCCCTGCATTCCCCAGTGGCCGGGGCGGCCGCCCTCTTCGAGAATCTTAGAATCAATGCCTCGCCCATCGTCGCGCACCCGCAGACGAAACTGATTTCGTTTGCTTTGTAGCCACGGACACGCGCTCCTTTCCGGATGTCGCCTATGCCATGCGAAGGATGGGTTTGATGACTGCGCCGCTCTGAAAGTCCGCGACGGCCTGGTTGATCTGGTCGAAGTCGTAGTAGCGCACGAGCCGGTCGAACGGGAACAGCCCGGCGCGGTACATCTCGATCAGCCGCGGGATGAAGAGCTGCGGGATCGCGTCGCCCTGGACGACGCCCTGCACCGATCTCCCGCCTACCAGGAGCTGGGACGGATCGAGCGGAATCCTGACGCCCGGTTTGGCCAGTGCGATTAGCGCAGCCGCGCCGAGCGGCGCGAGCACCTCGGTGGCGAGGGCGCCCATCTCGGGGCGTCCGGTGGTCTCCACGACGTACTCGACGCCGGCGCCCGTGATGGCGGCAATCCGCTCCCGGACGTCCTGCTCTCGCGCGTCGATGACGTGGGTCGCGCCCAACTCCGAAGCGATCGCGAGCCGGCTCGGGACGACGTCGACGCCGATGATCTTCGTCGCACCTGCCGCGCGGCCCGCCATCAAGGCCGCCATGCCGACCGGGCCGGTGCCGAAGACCGCGAGACTCGACCCGGCGCCTGCCTTGAGCGCGTTGAGAACCGTGCCCGCGCCCGTGCCGAGCCCGCAGCCGAGGGGGCCGAGCAGTTCCAGCGGCACGTCGTCCGGGACCTTGACGGCGTTCCGCTCGGTCGCGAGCGCGTAGGTGGCGAACGAGGACTGGCCGAAGAAATGGCCGCGCGGGTCCTCCCGGTCGTGGCCGCCCTCGGGCTGGCGCATGGTGTTCGTGCCGTCGAGCCGCGCCCCAAAGAAGTTGAGCTGGAAGATGTTCGCGCAGTAAGCGGGGTGGGCCTTCAGGCACTGCGGGCAGTTGCCGTCCGACTGCTGGGAGAGGACGACCTGATCTCCCGGCTTGAGTGTTGTCACCGCGGAGCCGACGCGCTCGATGATGCCAGCGCCCTCGTGCCCGAGCACGGCGGGGAGCGGCGTCGGGAGGTTCCCCTCGCGTGCGTGGAGGTCGGTCGCGCAGATGCCGGTCGCCACGACCCGCACCAGCACTTCGTTCGCGCGCGGCGCGTCCAGTAGGAGCGTCTCCAGTTCGAACGGCCCGCCCTTCTGGTGAACGACCGCGGCCTTAATTTCCTGAAGTTGTACATTGGTATCCATCACGTCCTCAATTTCCTGAAGTTGCACATTGGTAGCCATCACATCCTCCATTCGCCTGTCTGTTTACCGGTTGAGCCGGTGGCGAGGGCGCGACCTGCCGACCGGGCGTTCTACGAAACTAGTTCGCGGCGGCTTTGGTCCCGCCCGCTGCCTGTTCGATGAGCGCGGCCACCGTCTCCGGCCGCGACACGTAGACGGCGTGGCTGCCTGCCGCCTCAACGACCGTCGATCCCGCGCGCCCGGCCATCAAACGCTGCGCCGGCGGCGGGATCATCCTGTCGTCGGCTGCGACCAGATACCAGCTCGGCTTGGTCCTCCACGCCGGCTCGCCGATCGCCTCGCCCAGCGCTTCCACACCCCACGGGAGTTGGGAGTCCGCCATGAACGCAGCCCGCTCCGCGTCCACGTCGCCTGCGAAGGAGGCGGGGAACTTCTCCCTGTCGAGGAGGAGGAAGCCGTCCTGGGGCGGCAGGATCGGGGGCACGGGCGCCCCCGGCGGCGGGTCCTTGATGAGTGTGGAGATCGATTCGCCTCTGTCGGGGGCGAAGCCTGCGATGTAAACGAGCCGCGTCACCTTCGGGTCGTTGCCGGCCTCTGTGATCACCGCCCCGCCGTAGGAGTGGCCGACGAGGATGACGGGGCCGTCCAGCGCGGCCAGGACGCGCCGGGTCGCGGCCACGTCGTCGGCCAGCGAAACGGTCGGGTGCTGGACGATGCTGACCCGATAGCCGTCCTTCGTCAGAATCCTGTAGACGCCCTCCCAGCCCGAACCGTCCGCCCACGCGCCGTGGACGAGGACGACGTTCAACGCTTTCGAACCTGAATTTTCAGTCATGACTGTCTCCTTCATTTGCTATGTCTCGAAGACGTATCGAGACGGTGTGTGCTGTGGTGCGCGGCTCTTATTCCTCGCCTTCTTCTGCCTCTGTCGCCGGAAGCTAACTGCCGGCGACGGCAACGTGCGGGAGTAGACCACCCGCGCGGGGGCGCGTCTATTAGACGAAGGTATCGGGCAATACCTTGGTATCAGTCGGTGTGATAGGCACATGGTCGTGGCCGCCCGGATGAGCGCGCTTGTACCCGCTCGGGCGTAGACCGATACCAAAGGATGATAGACAGCCGCAGGTAGACGGCGCATGCTGGGTCCGCTCGAGACGAAGGCCGCGCCGGGGAAGTCCTCCGGCAGATAAACAGCACCCGGCGGAAGAGGAAGGCGATGGGCGATTCATTCGACAGGGCGTTACGTGAAGGGATGCAGACCCGTTCGGACTACGGCGAGGCCGCGCCGGGATCGATGCAGGCGATCTACAAGCTAGAGGAGTTCACCGAAGCGGCAGGGCTGGAGCGCCCGCTCCTGGAACTCGTCAAGACGCGCGTCTCACAGATCAACGGCTGCGCCTTCTGCATCGACGTGCACACGAAGGACGCGCGCGACGCGGGCGAGACCGAGCAGCGCCTCTACGGCCTGACGCGCGCATGGCGCGAAGCGCCCTACTACACTGAGCGCGAGCGCGCGGCGCTGGCGTGGGCCGAGGCCATCACGAACGTATCGCAGGTTTACGAGACGGACGCGGAGTACGAGGCCGCCCGCGCGCAGTTCAGCGCGGAGGAGTTGGTCAAACTGACGGTGGTCGTCATCGCCGTCAACGGCTGGAACCGGCTGTCGAATGGCGACCGGGAGACGGTCGGGACTTATCAGGCGTCCGCCAAGACGACATAGCGGGAGGTTCACATGCCCGAAGAAGATTTGCAGTTGCTGATAACGCTGGACGACCCGTGGAATGCTCAAGAGTGCGACATGTTCAATAACCGTCAAGCGGAGCATAGCGTTATGCACCGGCCCGACCAGCCGGGTCCAACGAGGGAGCGGCACGACCATCGAGCAGAAGAGTTTACTGATATTGACTCCTACAAGCTGACTTCGAACACAACGGACGGAGAGGAACATCAGCATGACCTATTCTGATCAAAGAAACTCTACATCCGGCGTCATCGAAAGGGGCGGATCGGATCCCTCGAACAATAACATTCTTACCAAAAGGAGACCCAACATGAGACAGAGGAAAACGAATTGGACAATCGCCGGAACCATCCTTGCATTGACTGTGATCGGCGTATTCTCCGCTCAGACACACACCAACCCGGCGCGCGCGCAACAGGCAAGCGCGACGCCACAGCAGGCCGACCTTAAGCCAAAGCTGCTCGACCCCAGTGACGCGGTCGTCCTCCTGCTCGATCACCAGACCGGCCTCTTCCAGACCGTCAAGGACATCCCCGTTCGCGAATTGCGCGCGAACGCCGTCATGCTTGCCAAGGCCGCTCGGCATGGCAATATACCAATCTTCACGACCGCGTCTGAACCCGGCGGCCCCAACGGCCCACTGATGCCGGAACTCACCGAGGTTGCGCTCAACGCCACCTACATCCCCCGCAAGGGCGAGATCAGTTCGTGGGAAAATGAGGATTTCCGAAAGGCCGTCAAGGCGACCGGCAGGAAGACGCTCATCATAGCCGGCGTGTGGACCAGCGTGTGCGTCGCGTTCCCCGCTCTCCAGGCCAAGGCCGAGGGGTACAACGTCTACGCCGTCGTTGACGCCTCCGGCGACATGAGCGAAATGGCTTCGCAGGCCACGCTCGCCCGCTTGACGCAGGCCGGCATTATCCCCGTGACCACGAACGTGGTATTGGGTGAGTTCCAGCGCACCTGGAATCGCCCGGACGCCGCGACGTGGACCGCGTTCTACAACGAGCTGGTGCCGCACTACCGGGCCGTGTCCGAGAGTTACCAAAAGGCGCAGGAGACCGCTCTCCGGCCCAAGAAATGAACTACCGCTTCGGACGCCGGGTACCGCTAAGAGATGTGGCACCCGGCGGGCGGCAGGCTGATGCTAGTCGGCGGACGGAGTCTTTGATTGTTCGGACGCTGGAGGACCGCGAGCGGCGCCGTCGTTTCAAGGAGGTCGGCAATGAATTTATCTTCACATACGAAGCGCCGGGGCATCGCCACTCTGATATGCCTGGCTATGGCGACCGCCACGGCGGCGCAGCAACAGCCGGCCGACCTGATCGTGACAAACGCCAAAGTCGTCACGATGAACCGGCAGCATCCCCGCGCGACCGCGTTCGCGGTGAAGAATGGCAAATTCGTTGCCATCGGCGACGCCGCAGACGTGGCTCCCTACCGCGACGCGAAGACACGCATGATCGATGCGCGCGGCCATGCTGTCATACCCGGCCTCGCCGATTCGCACGCACACGTCGTTCGGGAGGGGCGGCTCTATAACCATGAACTGCGTTGGGACGGCGTGGATTCGCTCGCGCGCGGGTTGGCGATGATCCGCCAGCAGGCAAAGCGCACGCCCAACGGACAATGGGTGCAGGTGATCGGGGGGTGGTCCCCGTACCAGTTCAAGGAACGACGCCTGCCCACCGTGCGGGAGTTGAACGAAGCCGCGCCCGACACCCCCGTGTTCGTCCTGTTCCTCTACAGCCGGGGCATGCTGAACCGCGCCGGCGTCGAGGCGATGAAGCTGACGCCTCAGACCAAAGCGCCTGAGGGCGGCCGCTTCGAATTCGTCGAAGGCGGAGGTGCGTTACTTCACGCCGAACCGCGTCCGACTATTCTTTACCAGGCCGTGGGCAAGCTCCCGCCGATGTCGCCGGACGAGCAGATCAATTCCAACCTGCACTGGTATCGCCAACTCAATCGGTTCGGGTTGACCAGCGTCGTTGATGCCGGCGGCGGCGGGCACGCGTACCCGAGGGACTATGCCCCGTCGGAGGCGCACGCCAAACAAAACAAGGTCTCGCTGCGCGTCTCGATGTATCTCTTTACCCAGACGGCCGGAGCCGAACTTCGGGATGTCGAGAAGTGGACGAAGGAGGTGAGGCTGAACTTCAACCTCGCCACGGAGCTGCTGGAAGGATACGTGTTCGAGGGCGCAGGCGAGAACTTGGTCCACTCCGCCGCCGATTACGAAAACTTCCTGGCGCCGCCGCCGGAGTTGTCAGACGAAAAGCTCCGTTCCGAGTTGACGGCCGTCACGACACTGCTCGTCCGCAAAGGTTGGCCGATTCGCATCCACACGACGTACGACCTGACGATCACGAAGGTGCTGGACGTGTTCGAGCAAGTGTTCAAAGCGGAGAACTTCAAGGGCCGTTGGATCATCGACCACGCCGAGAGCATCTCCGACCAAAACATCGAACGGGTCAAGCGCCTCGGCGGCGGCATCGCCGTCCAGAACCGGATGGCTTTCGCCGGTGAGTACTACGCCGAGCGTTACGGGAAAGAGGCGGCTGCAACTGCGCCGCCACTGCGTAAGCTGCTCGACAGCGGCATTCCTTTGGGCGCGGGCACTGACATGACTCGCGTCAGCAGTTACAACCCTTGGTTGTCGCTCTACTGGATGGTCTCGGGCAAGACGGTCGGCGGAACGCAACTCTATCCAAAGGAGAACCGCCTCACACGCGAAGAGGCGCTGCGGTTGTACACGCTCGGCAGCGCGTGGTTCAGCGGCGAAGAAGAGGTCAAAGGCCGGATCGCGCCGGGGCAGTACGCCGACTTTGCCGTCCTCTCGGCAGACTACCTCTCGGTTGCCGAGGAGCAGATCAAAAACATCGAATCCGTTCTGACGGTCGTGGGCGGCAAAATTGTCTACGCGGTAAGGCCGTTCCAGAACTTCGCGCCCGCGCCGCTGCCGGCTGTAATTCCCGCGTGGTCTCCGGTGGCTCACTTCGGCGGATACCAGAAACTCCGCCCGTCTGAACCGAGGCGACGATGACGATATTCATTCGGCGCGCGGCGAGTAATCGCACGCGCAGGTGTTTAAGAAACGAGTGCTAATGCCCACATGCCCGGAGAACTCATCGTCTTCAATACGCTGACCGGTTCGAAGGAGAGACTGAGAACTCTGCGCCCCGGCAAGCTAAACCTCTTCGTCTGTGGCCCGACCGTCTACGACTATCCGCATCTCGGCCACGCCAAGACTTACACCCAGTTCGATCTCATCGTCAGATACTTGCGCCACAAGGGCTACGATGTCTTCTACCTGCAAAACGTCACCGATGTCGATGATAAGATCATACAACGAGCCGGTGAGCGGGGCATCGGATGGAATGAGCTGGCGCGCGAGTTCGAGTCAATTTACATAGATGATATGACGGCGCTGGGCAACACGTCCGTCAATCAATATGCGCGCGCCACAGACTACATTGATCGAATTGTCAGCCAGGTCGAGCGGCTGATGGAGAAAGGCTTCGCCTACCGCAACAGCGCCGGCATTTACTACGACCTCGCACGCTTTCCCGATTACGGGAAGTTGTCCGGCCGGACCGGGTCGCGTGAGGAAGACGCAATCTCGCGTGTCGACGAGGGTGTCGGGAAAAGGAACTGGAATGACTTCAGCCTCTGGAAGGCCGCGAAACTCGGGGAGCCTTCATGGGACACGCCGCTCGGCCCCGGTCGGCCTGGCTGGCATATCGAAGACACGGCCATCGCCGAGGCTTTCTTCGGCGCGCAGTATGACGCGCATGGCGGCGCAGTCGATCTGATCTTTCCCCACCACGAGGCCGAAATCGCTCAGATGGAAGCTATCTCGGGACTCAAGCCCCTTGTCGGTCACTGGCTACACACCGGGTTCCTCAATATCGGCTCCAGAAAGATGTCCAAGAGCTTAGGCAACTTCACGACCATACGAGAGGCCCTCAAACTCTACGGCGCGCGCGTGCTGAGGTTTTTCTTCGTCAGCTCACACTACCGGGCATCGATAGACTTCACCGAAACAAGTTTTGAGCAGGCCAAGGGGTCGCTTGCCAGGATCGATGAGTTCATTTTCAGGGTCGACCCCGAACTGGATGATGCCGAGGCTTCGGAGGACGTTGAACGTCTCAGGCGGGCGACCTACGGCGCGCTCGACGATGACTTCAACACGCCGCGAGCCTTCGCCGCCATCTTCGATTTCATGCGCGCGCGGAACGTGAGGGGCATGTCGGGGAGGAGGTGTCACGAACTCCTCCGAGAACTCGACGGCATATTCGGCATCATCGACTTCAATATGCCGGTCGTTGAAAGCGAGATTATGAAGTTGATAGCAGAGCGGCAGGAACACCGCGCGAGAAGGAATTACGCCGAGGCGGATGAAATACGCTCCCGACTTCTGGGCATGGGGATTCAACTTTACGACACCGCCGAGGGCGTCAAGTGGAGGAAAGCTTTGCCGTGAGAAATCCGATCATCTCCGGCCGTACTCAGAAATTGATCTCGCCCATCCGCCCGCTACGGTAGTCCTCCACCGCCTGATATATTTCCGCCTCCGTGTTCATCACGAAGGGTCCGTAGCGCGCCACCGGCTCGTCGAGCGGTGCCCCGGCTATGAGCAGTAGGTCGAGCGCCCCGGCCGACCCGGCCGGGTTCTCGAAGGTGACTTCGCCGCCGTCGCGCGCAAACATCACCATCTGGCCGTCCCCCGCGCGCTCACCCCCGACGCCGAACTTTCCCTCGCCGTCGACGACGTAAGCGAAGGCGTTGTACTCGGCCGGCACCTGCTGGACGACCCGGCCGCCCGGCCGGACGGTGAAGTGCAGGTAGATGATCGGCGTCCGCGTCTCGATGACGGCCCTCTCCCCGAGGGACTCCCCCGCGATGACCCGCACCGTCACCAGCCCGTCCCCGGAGCGGGCGCTCGGTATCCGCTCGGCCGGTATCTCCTGGTAGCGGGGTGCCATCATCTTGTCCCTCCCGGGCAGGTTCACCCAGAGCTGGAAGCCGTGCATCCGCCCGCCCCGGCGCGAGAACTCAGCCGACGGTATCTCGGAGTGGACCACGCCGGCGCCCGCTGTCATCCACTGCACGTCGCCCGGGCCTAAGCGCCCGGAGTGGCCGCGCGAGTCCTTGTGCTCCATCTCGCCCGAGAGCATGTAGGTCACGGTCTCGAAGCCGCGGTGCGGGTGGTCCGGCGCCCCCTTGGCCGTGCCCGGCGCCAGGTCCACCGGCCCCATCTCGTCGAGCAGGAGGAACGGGTCGAACATCTGGAGCGCCGGTTTAGGGAACGGGCGGCGGACGAGGAACCCTGCGCCCTCCAACGTCTCGACACTGCCCACGACCCCCGCGACCGTACGCCCGGCCGCGACGACACCGACGTTTTCTTTAACACCAACCACAGTCATAACCTCCGAACCTCCTTCTCAGCTTACGCCGCGCCCTCGCGGCCCCGGACTTCGACCCGGCCGGCTGGTTCATCACGGTCACTATCCGCGCGTCATGAACCTGGACACCCATGAGCGAATGACTCAGGACCAGACGACACCACTCCGGGTAGATCACCGGCGTCTCATCGAGAACCTTGAACACGCGCTCGATCAGCCGGACACGGCGGTCGGTCTCGGCGGTGGTGAGGCCGAAGCCTCTCCCGGGCACTCGCCGGCCTCGTGCTGACGTTCCAGACCTCGACTATGGGCCGGGGCGAACCGCAGAGTTTGTCGCCGCGCCTGGGGAGTTCCGCAGCCGGTACATCGCCTGCACCGAGCGCGGCGCGGCCCCGCCGTGACCAAACCAGCCTGCATCTCTTCACCTCATGTCCTGTCGGATGACTCTACCACCGCTTTCCTCTTCCGCCTGACGCTTGCTGCTCGCCTGCCGAAGAACTTCTTCAGCGCATGGCCGAGCCCAGCATGCGCCGTTCCACCGGGGATGTCTATCATACTTTGGTATCGGCCTCGCGCCCCGCGGCGTCGCGGGCGCGCCCAGCGCCCGCGACGATAATGTTACCCATCACGCCGACCGACACCGGGGCGTCGCCCGATACCTTCGTCTAATAGACGCGCCTTCGCGCCCGTGGTCTACTCCGGCACGTCACCGCGCCCGAACTAATCGGGCATTCGCGACGGACAGTTTTCAGTTGGGAAAATGACCATACAAATCGAAAAAGTGGGGTACGAGGCCAAAGCACGCCCGAACGGGAGACCGTCACGGACAGCTCGCAGGGCTTAGGGGAAAGACGATGGCGAAACTAAGCGACCTGGCTCAACTGGCTATTGACGCCTCCGGCGGTCTCGACCGCTGGCGGCAGTTCGATACCGTCTCGGCGCGCCTGTTGAACGGCGGCGTACTGTGGCCGCTCAAACACCAACAGGGCGTTCTCGACGACGTGCGCGTCCGCGTCGGCCTGAGGGAAGAGTGGGCGTCACACTGGCCTTTCGGCGCGCCCGGCCTGCGCACGTCGTTCCAGCCACACCGGGTGGCGATCGAGGACGCGGAAGGACGGCACGTCGAGGAGTTGCCCCGGCCCCGCGACTCCTTCAAAGGCCACTCCCTCGAAACGCCGTGGAGCCGGCTACAGCTCGCCTACTTCGCCGGGTACGCCATGTGGACCTACCTGAACACGCCCTTCCTCTTAGCGTGGGACGGCGTCGAGACCGAGGAGGTTGAACCGTGGCGCGAGGACGGCGAGGTCTGGAGGCGCTTAAAGGTGACCTTCCCGCCGGGCGTCGCCAGCCACAGCACCGTCCAGACCTTCTACTTCGACGCCGAAGGTCTGCTTCAGCGGCACGACTACGACACGGAAGTCTTGGGCGGGACTCCGGCCGCACACTACGTGTACCAGCACGAAGAGTTCTCGGGAATCCTCGTACCGACCCGGCGCAGAGTGCTGGGGCGCGCGCCGGACGGGACGTCCGTTCCGGAACCCCTGATTGTCACCATCGACCTCATTGAGGTCGAATTCAGTTAGCGGCGGTTCGAATGATTCCGCCTGTCTGGAGGAAAGATCATGAATCAGTTCCAGGATCTGTTAGAGCGGCAGAAGCACCACTTCGCCACGGGCGCCACGCGGAGCTACGAGTGGCGGATCGACCAGCTAGACCGCATGGGGCGGCTGGTCGGGGAGAACGAGGAGGCGCTCCAGCGGGCGGTCGCAGAGGACTTCAAGACCGCCAGCCAGGAGAACGTCTTCGAGACGCTCGCCTGCCTCGCCGAAGTCGCATACCAGAAGAGCCAGCTCGAAGGCTGGATGGCGCCGACCGAGGCGCCTGTCCCGCGGGCACTCGCGGCCGCCGGGTACCGAGGCGTCGTACACCGCGACCCTTACGGCGTGGCGCTCATCATGGGGCCCTTCAACGGCCCGCTCCTCCTACTGCTCCGCCCCGCCGTCACGGCGCTCGCGGCGGGCAACTGCTGCGTGCTCAAGCTCAGCTCTGCGCTCAAGGCGACGACCGCGTTACTGTCCGAGCTGGTGCCGAAGTATTTCGAGCCGGAGGCCGTCACGGCGGTGGAAGGGCGCCGCGAGGAGATCACGGAGCTGCTCAAGCTCCCCTTCGATTTCATCTTCTTCACCGGCAGCACCAGCACGGGGAAGGTCATCGCGCGGGCCGCCGCCGAGAACCTGACGCCGGT
>DATCWB010000492.1:0-11895 GCA_036566625.1 Pyrinomonadaceae bacterium | reverse complement strand
GTGCTCGCCAGTATCTCGCCCGAGGCTTCGAGCCAGTTTTCCGCGAAGGTCGCCTGAAGGTTCGCCACGGCGTCGCCCTCGACGCGAAACATGGAGTCGCGCCAGCGCGGGTGATCTTTGACGGGATAGCGCCAGTGGTCGGCGACGCCTGCGCCGCCGACGAAGGCGACGCGCCCATCAACGATGAAGAGTTCACGGTGCGTGCGATTGTTGATGCGTGGCAGCGTGTACCAGCGGAACGGGTGATACCAGCAGACGCGCCCGCCCGCCGCGCGCAAATCTTTGAAGTAGCTGTTCCAGGAGGCGAAGCTGCCGATGGCATCGAGCACGAGGTTGACGCGCACTCCGGCGCGGGCACGCTCCGTCAAAACTTCGACGAACTCGTCGGCCACGCGCCCCTTCTGAAAAATGTAAGCCTCGATGTTGATGTTGTGCTCGGCGCGACGCATGGCCGCCAGTTCGGCCTCGTAATAATTCTCGCCGTTGGTAAAGACTTCAATGGTGCTGCGGCGCGTGACCTGCGCATCGGTGAGCGCTTCGAGTATGCGCAGATACTCGGCGGAGTCGGGCGCACAGGGGGCGGTCTGCGTGATCTTGTAATCCAGACCCGGCTCGAACAGCGCGAGGAACAGCAACAAACTCTGCGCAACGATGGCGATGATGGCGATGACGAGAAAGGTGTTCGAGTCCACGGTTTCAGTTGAAAATCTCAGGCCGGGAATTTGAAACTAAAGCTGCACGGGGAAAGTTTACGCCGCCGAGTTTAGCACGACGAACGGCCGAGCGCGTTAGTCTTTACAGGCGAGAGGTAGTTCAAAAAGTCCCGACAGGGACGATTGATAATAGCCCGGCGATTTATCGCCGGGAGCGTGGGTCGTAAATATCAATCGAGTCCCGTAGGGACGATTGAGTATGCGCCGGAAGTTTCAATCGTCCCTGCGGGACCCCATCAGTATTATCACTTACGACCCAGCACTAAAGTGCCGGGCTACTATCAACCGTCCCTGTCGGGACTCTCCAAACTGCTTGCGGGGACGGCATCGCGCGGCTTGTTTATGTCGGCTTGTCCGCGGCGGCGCGCTTACATCGGGTCGTCTCCGTCAACGGCGCGCTTTTTCGGGGGCGGCGCGGTGGCCGTCGCTTCCAGTTTTCCCTGCCCGCCGTAGCCGTCGTTGACCTTCGTCTCCATGACTTCAAACGTGAGCGACAGTTTGCCTTCGTTATCGGCGAACTGCCCGCGCGCGCGCAGCGGGTGGCGCGGCGGCGGGACGAACGAACCGGGGTCGAGGCGCGTGAGCGCGAGCGTGCCTTCCGGCGCGACCGTGCCGGTCGCCACGTCTTTCAGTTCGCGCGTCGCTGCCGTCGTGCCCGTGCCCGACAGCGCGAAGAACACGGTCGCGAGTTGCGCGTGGCGCATGATGCGCAACTCGCCCGCGAGCGCGGAGCGTTCAGGGCGGCCGGTGAAACCGCCCATGCGCACGAACTCGCCCGCATCAACCTTGTAGGGGCGTGCGGCCTCGCGCCACGTCGCGTCGAGTTCGAGCGCGAGCGGGCTTTCTTCGCCGACCGGGACGGAGACGATTTGAAACGCGGAGGTGAGAGCCATCGTGTTGAACGAGCCTTTCGCCGGAGTCTTCTCCGAGACGCGCAGGATGCTCGCCCCGCCCACGCCGCCGCGCGTGATCTGCACACCGTAGCCGCCGCTCGACCGCTGGCCGAGGAATGCCGCAATCACCGCGCCCGACTTGAAGAAGTCCGCGCCGAGCTCCGGCAGCTTGTCGTGCAGACGCCGGATGACGGCGTAAGTCTGCGCATCGCGCGCAACGACGACGAACGACTCTTTGACGGGGCTGTAGCCGCCCGCCGCCAGTTCTTTGATCTCACCCGAAACTTTTGTCCCCAAATTTCCCTCCTCGTCCGACACGGGCGATACTTGCGGCGAAGGCTGCTGTGTCGAAGGTTGTTGCGTCTTCGGTATGGACTGCTCGCCGGGATTCGCGCCCTCGCGCGGTGCGACGGTACATGCGCTCGCGCCCGTCGAGTTCGAGACGAGCGACGCGAGCATCAATGCGATGCCAAACTTTTTCCGAGTCATATTCGTTTGCACTCCGTAGCCGGGCTTTCCGCCCCGTGCTTTGAAAAAAAAGCGTTGGTTGTCCCGGACGAACGCGCGCGGGAGAGGACGCGCCGGGCGCGCGGAATTAAAGCCCGCGCAAGGTGTGATTCAAACGCCGCCGTAATGTTTGCCCGCCTGATTCTAACAAAGGTTCGGGCGCTTGCGGGGTTATGTGGCCGGCGCGCCGGTCTTCGGGGCTGAACACGCGGGCGATTTTCGGTTACACTGTGCTCAAAACGACGGCGAGTCAGACAGGAGCGAAAGCGATGTCTACAGTTAAAGAAATGTCTACAGTTGAAGAAAAGCCGGCTTTGATTTGCGAACGCTGCGACAAGGAGAGCGCGCACATGTCCGAATCGAGGGAGGCGGACGACCGCGTTCACCATGTCTGCTGGTCGTGTCTCTACCGGACGGAAAAGCGCGTCAACGTCAACCGGCGCTGGCAGAGAACGCGGCGCGGGTAGACGGCAGCGACGGCCTTTGACGCGCTTTTCGGAAGCGCGCCCGTTATGGTAATTTTTAGATGTCGCGTGGACATAAAAATTCACGCGCGCGGACGACGAACACGGGCGACGCGCCCGGCGTTCACAGCATCTGATGTTAGACGCATACCTCGCGCGGCAACTTCGGAAAACTAAAATCTGTGCGGTCTTGGCAGAGTTAACTTGTAAAGCTCCGCAGCGGTCATGCCCAGGCCGCAGAGCAGCGCGAAACCCCACAAGACCTTCCTTCTCTGGTTAATTGTTTTTGGTTTCTTTCAAACTGTAGGAGAACTTTCTGATGGGTATGAAACGTAATTTCTCTCAGCGCGGTGTCTCGGCTTTCCTCGTCGTTCTGGCTCTCTCGGCCGTCTCCTTTGCGCAGTCGGCGCAACCATCCTTTTCCGACGTAAAGATCAAAAATTTCGGGCAGATGGACGAACGCTTCTACCGCGGCGCGCAGCCGAAGGAAGCGGACTATCGTAGCCTCGCCGCGCTCGGCATCAAGACCGTGATCGATCTGCGCGACGACTCGAAGGCTTACGAGAAGCCCGCCGTGGAAGCCCTCGGCATGCGCTACGTCAACATCCCGATGAGCGATAAGCACTACCCGCGCGAGGAACAGATCGAGGCGTTTTTGAAACTCGCCAACGACCCCGACACGGGCGCGTTCTACGTACACTGCGCGGGCGGGCGTCACCGCACGGGCGTGATGGGCGCGGTCTATCGCTTCACGAAGTATGGTTGGAATTACGAACAGGTTTACAAGGAGATGAAGGACTACGACTTCTACTCGCGCTGGGGACACGGCGACATGAAGAAGTATGTGCAGGATTACTGGCAGCGCGTGCAGACGACTACTACTAATGCGCCCATCATCGTGCCGTCGCTCGGCGTTGCGCCCGCTTTGAAATAATTTAGACTTTCAACGGAACGAACAGACCGGGGGCGCTTCCGCGTGGAAGCGCCCCCGGTTTTTTATGTTCGTATTTTCCGCGATGCGCCGGCGCGAGAGCTATTGATAGATTTGATTGCCCGTTCCCTTCGTCTGCTCCCACTCGATCCCTTCGATGTGCTGCGGGTCGGACGACATGATCTCTTCGCTCAAGGCGTCGGTGCTAACGCTGAGATTCATGTTCAGGAAATAGACGATGCAGCCGACGGGTTCTTCGGCGTCCGCCGGGTCGAGTTGGCGCAGTTCGGCGTTGAACCTGTGCCGCCGGAAGAGTTGGATGAGCGTCTCCTGCGTCCGCACGGTGTCGCGTGTCTTGACCGTCACCAGAATGGGGCGCACCACCTGTCCGAGTTCATAGTGTTCGAGCACCCAGAGCAGCGGGAAGACGAAGACGGCGAGCGTGAGCGCGAGTTCCCAGCGACCGACGCCCGTCGCCAGGCCGACGGCGAGGCTGATCAGGAGAACCGTGACTTCCTTCGGGTCGCGGATGTTCGTGCGGAAGCGGACGAGCGAGGCGGCGGCGAAGATGCCGAAGGCGCGCGCCGCGCTGTCGCCCACGATCATCATCAGCGCGGAGGCGACGACGGCGAGCAGGATTTGCGTCTGCGCCACATATGGGTTGCGCGGCAGAGAGGGCACGCCGCGGCGCGGGCGGAAGGCCAACGCCGCCACGAGCAACGCGGCCAGCGCGAGCCGCACGATGATGCGCGGGATAACCACCGTCCAGCTTTCGGGCGGCGCGTTCGGGCCTGCTTTGATGTCGTCCGCGCCGAAGAGCATGGAGATGACCGAGTCGTTGCCGCCGTCGTCTGCGGCGCGCGGTTGTGGGTTGCCTTGAGGCTGCGGTGTGGCCGGAGCCTGCGCGCGCGTTTCGGCCGCACGCGGCGCGGTGTTGTCATCGCTGGAGGTCGCGGCCTGCGGCGAATTTTGGGCAGGCGAGTCGGCGGCGGGGGCGGCAGCAGTCTCTTCTTGCGTCTGCGGCGTCGCGGGAGGATTGTTCGGCCTGTTGCCGCGCGACATTAAGAACGCGACGAGCGCGAACCCGAGGAGCGCGGCAAGCACTCCCACAATCAGAGTTTTCTGCTGGTTGCTTTTGCGCATTTGACCTTAACTTTACTACGCCCGTCGCTTAAAAAGCGACGGGCGTCCGGTGGATGGTTCGGGCTAACTCGGCGAGGGTTGACGTTTCTCAGGACCCGGACGGCGGGAGGTTGACAAGTTCGTTGATGCGCGCGCGCACCGTGCTCGTCAGCACACCCACTTCCTCCTGCGTGTAGTTGGCCGCGCGGAAGGCATCGCTGATCTGTTGATCGCTGAGGCGCGAGAGCAATGCCGCGATCCACTGCACGTCGCCGACCGAAATGTCTTCAAAGATGTCCTGCCTCTTGCCGCCGTAATGGAAGGAGACGCGATCCTTCTGAACGCGCTCCACAAACTTCGACTCGGCGTAGTCGGCCGGGTTGTTGCGGCTGCGCTTGAGCGCCCAGAGCGCCCCGCTGCCGATCTTGCCGAACGTCGCGCCCAGATCGCTGACGATGTAATGAAGTTCGCTCTGCCCCTCCGGGGTAACGACGTGGAGAATCCCGTTGTTGTCGTCCTTGATGTCCCAGTTATTCAGCAGGAGCATCATCACCTTCAAGCCTTGCAGTTCGCGCTTGCCCGAGAAAGGGTTCTTGTCCCACAGCCACGGGTCGAGCCGCTTCACTTCCTTCGACCGCCCCTCGAACCTCACGTTCTCGTACGTTCCTTTCGGCGTGCCCGCGATGGTCACGCTCGGCGCGAGGTAGGTGAGTTCCGTGACGTAGCCGACTGCCCAGAGCAGACGCACGGCGGCCGCCTCCGATTGTGCCTCGCGGCTGACCTTCGCCACCCATTCGCGCCCCGCCGCGTCCCTCACGCGATACTTCTCGGAGAAGCCGCCCTGAACCTTTTCGATCAGGGTGAGACGCGACAGGTCGGGTTTCCCGGCCTCGCCGCCCGAACCGAGAAACAGGTCGCGCGTGGCGATGTCCGCAGGCTCGCGCCACATGACGGGCGTGCCCTCCGGCATCGGCTTCTTAGCCTTTTTCGATTTCTTCTGGACGGCCGATGCCGTCATCGAAAGTCCGAGCGCGAAGACGATCAGAGCGACCGCCAGCGCGCGAAGTTTATTCTGTCTAAGCATTCAGTAACACCTCTCCGGCAGATGAAATTTAACGTCCCGCCTTAAAGCTGAACGTCCATAAAATGCAGTTGGCTATCGAATCTTTCTTCGCCCTCGGCGGGTTGGATGCGCTCGTAAGAGCCGTCGGGCATGAGCTTGCGCGCCTTCACGTTGTCGCGTAGGTAGGCGGCCATAATCACGTCCTTCAAATGACGGCGCAGGCGCGTGTCGTGGACGGGCGTGACGACTTCGACGCGCCGGTTCAGATTACGCGGCATCCAGTCGGCGCTGCCCGTGTAGAACTCCTCCGCGCCGCCGTTAGCGAAATAGAAGACGCGGCTGTGTTCGAGGAAGCGGCCGACCACGCTGCGCACCGTGATCTTCTCCGACAGCCCCTCGACGCCGGGGCGCAGGATGCAGACGCCGCGCACGATGAGGTCGATCTTGACGCCCGCCTGCGATGCGTCGTAAAGCGCGTTGATGATTTCGATGTCGGCCAGCCGGTTGATCTTGATGACCATGCGCGCGGGACGACTGGCGCGCGCGTGCTCGGCCTCCCGGTTGATAAGCTCGATCATGCGCTCGCGCATATTGACGGGCGCGACCATCAATTGCCGGTACTCTTTCTGCCGCGAATAGCCGGTCAGGTAGTTAAAGAGTTCGGAGGCGTCCGCGCAGACATCTTCGTTGGCGGTAAAGAGTCCGATGTCCGTGTAGGCGCGCGAGGTGTCGGGGTTGTAGTTGCCCGTGGCGATGTGGACGTAGCGGCGCATCAAGTCGTCTTCGCGGCGCACCACGAGCGCGAGCTTGCAGTGAGTCTTGAGTCCCATCAATCCGTAGACGACGTGGACGCCCGCCTCTTCAAGGCGTTGCGCCCATTCGATGTTGTTCTCCTCGTCGAAGCGCGCCTTGAGTTCGATGATCGCCGTCACCTGCTTGCCCTGCTCGCTGGCCTCGATGAGCGACTGCGGGATGGGCGAATTGTGACCCGTGCGGTAGAGGCAAATCTTGATGGCCGCGACGTTCTCGTCCTTCGCGGCGGCGGCGATGAAATCCGTCACGGGCGCGAACGAACTATAGGGATGATGCAGGAGGATGTCCTGCTCGCGGATGGCCTCGAAGATCGAGGGGCGCGGGCGGCGCAGCGCGGCGGGCGTGCGCGGCGTGAAAGGCGCGTCCTTCAGATCGGGGCGTTCGAGCTTGAAAAGCTTCATCAGGTCGGGCACGTTCAACGGGCCGCCGATGCGATACACGTCTTCCGGCTCGACGCCGATTGACTGCGTCAGATACTTCGCCATGTCGGCGGGCATCGCCTCAGCTATTTCGAGGCGCACGGCCGTGCCGAAACGACGCTTGCGCAACGTCTGTTGCATGATGCGCAACAGATCGTCCGCCTCGTCCTCGCGGATGTCTATGTCGGCGTCGCGCGTGACGCGGAAGGCGTGGCACACGCTGGCGCGCATGCGCGGAAACAGCGCGTTCGCGTTGGCCGCGATCAGGTCTTCGAGCAGGATGAAACGCGAGCCGTCTTTTTCGATGGGAATCAGGCGCGGCACGAGCGGCGGCACTTTGATGCGCGCGAAACGCGGCTCGATCTTGCCGACGAGCGAACTCGTGATGCCGTGTTCGGGCAGCGGCGCAACCATCAGCGCGAGGTTGAGGCTGAGGTTCGAGACGTATGGGAACGGGTGGCTCGGATCGACGGCCTGCGGCGTCAGCACCGGGAAGACTTGATCCTCGAAGTATTCCTGAAGCGCGGAGCGTTCGTCGGCAGACAGAGAATTATAGGGGGCGATGACGATGCCCTTCTCCGACAGTTGCGGCAGCAACTCTGCGACGAGGCAGCGGCTCTGCTCGGCGATCATCGTCAGCAGTCGCTCTCTGATCTCGGCGAGCTGGGCGGCGGGCGTCATGCCGTCGGGCGACAGGTCCGTCACGTCATGCTCAAGTTCCTCTTTGAGTCCGGAGACGCGGATCATGAAAAACTCGTCCACGTTGCTCGAAAAGATGGCGAGGAACTTCAGACGTTCCAGTAACGGCTGCGTCGCGTCCAAACCCTCTTCGAGCACGCGGCGGAAAAATTCCAACAGGCTGAACTCGCGGTTGAAGAGCAGTTGACTGGCGTCCATCAACTTCGGCGACAGAGCCGCGCCCGAGGGGTCGGCGCGCCGGTCTTCTGGGATGGGGTGTTTGCTGGCTACAATCTTCATCAGAACTGTCTTGAGAAATTACTCTGTTTGGATTTTCGTCCGGCCGATGCTCTAGCCTATCGAACCAAACGACATGCACTCTGATGCGCCTCGTGTGGCTCTGGTCGCCGCGAAAACGAATATTACAACACAGATGTAACGATTCTTCCCGCGCCCGCGAGACTTCCCGACATCACTCGCGGAACCGACCCGTTTAAGAGAGCACTATATCAGACACCCTCTGGCAATCTCCATTCCCAAAATGAGCGATGCCGCCCGCGCCCCGAGGAAATCTAAATATTTCAACACTTCCATCGCCAACGCAAAATTTCGCACGGCGGACTAGACCGCCCCCGCATGCATGAAATTTGCCCCTGTGTCCTGCAATGTCTTGCGGCAGTTTGCGGCAGTTAACGTCTCGCCGCTTTTGGTGGACACGTCCGGCATGATTCCAAAAACGGACTTGCGAACTCAAAAGACGCCCACACAGCGTAAACAATCCTCGCCCAAAATTAAAAGCGGCGGAGTCCTTACAACTCCGCCGCCCCTTCGCACGATTTTTCAGAAGTGTGGGTTCGCGCCCGACGCCTCGCCGTCCGATGGGGCGAGCGCACGATAATCGCGACAACAGTTATTCGTTCAGGGTCACGTCAGCATTCCGACCAGTCTATCGTGTAGTACGGAGTACGACAGCCCCCGCTGCCGCCGCCGCAATAACAGGTAATTATCCTCCATCCACACTCGACGGTCATAGAGGCGTCGGTGTAGTAGGTGTATTCGATCTGATTTGAAGGACACGCGCCCGTCTTCGGGGGCGGCACCAGAGCGAGACTAAGCACGATCATGGTGAAGACAAGGCTGATCGCCAAGAAGAAGCGGCTGCCGAGGAGTCTTTTAAAGTGAGTGGACATTGCTGATCCTCCTTCGTAGGTTCATTGCCCGTCGGATGAGCGGCGCGGCGAATGTTAGAGGTGGTGAGACCGGCAAAAGCATTGAGGTCGCTCAACCGGCGTAGAGTGAATCAGTGAACGGCCAGACTATATGCCCCGGCGCGGGGCGTGTCAATGTCGAGTCTTTTTTTGCGGACAGTGGTGAAGCCGAAAGCTTCCCTGTGCCGTCGGTGGAAGGCGAAGATGTTATTTGTTAGGTTATGGCCGTGGCGTATGTTAGACCGCAGGGCGGGGTATTTGCCGGAGCACGCCGCTGCGTTCCAATTGGCGTGAGGCACGAAGTCCACGGAGCGGAGAACAATCTACAATGACAATCGAAGATCAATGGCTGATGCGCATCACGGGCGCGCTATCTGCTCATTTCTTCCAGCCGGACGGCAGCAGTCGCCCCGGCACGGACTGGGCTGTAGACCTGAAACAAGGTGAGCGCGAGTACCACGTGACGGTGCGCGCTTACCTGAGCGATGACATGACCGAACGTGCTCGGGCGGACACGGAGTATCAGGGGCAGACAGTGCTCGGGTACGTTAACGACTTGCTGGCACAGGGGTGGAAACCGGATCAGGGCGGTGAGTTGGAGATAACGATCCAGAATCCAACCGGGGAGAAAGAGGATGCGGCGGGCGACCCGTGGTGGAAATTCTGGTAGGGGGTTGCGCGAGCCATGCCTGAGAAGCAGCCCCGCCTGACAACGGCACGCACCCGAACGCGAATAGCCTGACCCTCTTTGTCAGCTCGTGTGTTTTCGCAGTTGAATGCGCGGCGGGTATGCCGGGCGTCAGGCCGCAAGGAGAGTGATGCAGACAATCTTTCCCGTCCTTCGATACAACGATGCGCGCGCCGCGATCCAATCTCTCTGCGCGATGTTCGGCTTCGTCGAGTTGTTCTCGGTTCCGGAGTCGGGGGCGAGCGTGCGTCATGCGCAACTGAAGCTCGGCACGAACGTCGTCATGCTGGGCTCCGTCAGACCCGATGAAGGCATGGCGAGTCCTCGTGCGCTCGGGGTCGCCACCCAAGCCCTCTACGTTTATGTTGAAGACCTCGACGCTCATTACGAACGGGCGCGCAGGGCGGGCGCGCAGATTGTGAGTCCGCCCGAGGATACAGACTTTGGTTCACGCGAGTACCACGTCCGCGACGTTGAGGGGCATCTCTGGACGTTTGGCACATTCCTCCCCACGGTCGGCGAGCAGGGCTAGTCGGTATGAGCGAATAAAAGCGGCGAGTTGAGCGGAGCGAATTGCGTCCTGGCAAGGGCATGCACCCGACCGTGGATAACGCAGCAGCATCCGTCCGGCTGGATGCTTGCTGCGTTATGTGTGCGGCGGGTGATGCCGGGCGTTAGACGACTGTGCCTGCTATATGCGAGCGCGTTCCCCGTGATAGAAGCCTTCGTCTGCCTCAATTCAATGTTTGCAAAACTATCAGGGAGCGAGCCAGGCGGTGAACCGCAGCCAGGCCTCCGAGTTTAAGAGCGCGATGCGTAGCGGGTGCGCCGCCATGATGAGCAGGACGGAGGCAGCGAACACCTTATTGAGCTTGCGGTGCTTCGCCCTGTGCCAGCCAAAGCAGGCGAGCGCGACGAGCATGGGGACGCCGAACGCCCAGTGAATCATGTGCTGCGGGGGCACGACGGGCAGACGGAAGAGTGCGGCCGGCATGAAAGCGATGGCGGTCATCAGCATCAGTGTCTTATGCTCCGTCGGGCGCTTCCGGTAATAGATCGCGCCGGCGAAGAAGACCACGAACAGCGACATGTCCAGCATCGGGAGCACGAAGAACGAGCGTGGATTCACGCCCGGGGGGGCCGACCCGCGCACGAGCTGCGCGTCATAGGCGGTCGCGGTTCCGACGACCACGACGAGCGCCGCCAGAACTATGCCGACCAGCCCCATCGTCATGTGCGCTCGGACGTTCTTCGTGCGAATGAGCGCGATCTGCGCCGAGAAGTAGGCGACCCACAGCGTCATCACTCCGGCGTGCGCATGCACCAGCATGTTGGCGACCGACGGGACATCGAAGAAGGCGCTGAAGTAGTAGGACTTGAAGTACCCCGCGAGGACGACCAGCGGGAAAAGGATCGCTGCGGCCAGGAACAGAGGCCGATCCGAGGGACGCCGCAATGTGTTCGCGTTAATCGCCATAAAAGTTCACCTCCGATCTGATACGCGAAAATCGCGGGGAAAACGGATCAGGCGGGGTGATGACTCAGCACATTACAGGCACACAAAACACTCAGGGGCAGCCGTGTGGCTGCCCCTGAGTTATTGCAGATAATGGTGGAGCCGAGGGGGATCGAACCCCTGACCTCATGACTGCCAGTCATGCGCTCTCCCAGCTGAGCTACGGCCCCAAATGGCTTTTGAGAAGCAGTCTTATAGTCAACTCATCGTGTTGCTTTGACGGCTTCACTCACTTGATACGGAAGCTTACCAAACATGGGATATGATTGGCAAAGCCTTGTTACTCAAACAGCGTGAAACTGTTGGCGCATTAGCGAAATATGCTATAAAGAGATTCGATTGCTCTTGCTTTCGTAAGCTCTTCACGCGCTACCGCAACCCTTCCTGTGACAAAGGTCATGGATGAGTAATAGTCTAACTTTGTACTTTCAGGAGGGGTACTTAGGCTGCTAAGTTTATAGCTGAAATCCGGTAAATCTGTGCCCTTTGAAATTATTACTAAAATGCTTGAAACGGGAAAGCTACGCAGTATCAAAGAAGCAAGTGTTTGGGCAACCGAATTTACGGGAAAATCCGTTACGCCTTCAAATATCGCTTACCTCATAAACTACGGCAGAATAAATAAGATCGTCGAAAACGGAAATATTTTTGTCGCCGAAGAAGACCTCATCAATTATTACGAGGGTTATCAGCGGGAACACGCCTGGAAGCAGCGACTCGGCGATGATTTGAACTGGGCGTTATCATTTGAACAATACAAGGAATCCGAAACCACGAAGCACGTCCACCGCTTGCATCCGTATAAAGGCAAATTCATCCCTCAACTTGTCGAATACTTTCTCGATACACACACGGATAATTTCAAAAAAGAGAGCTTCTT
>DATCWB010000491.1:0-6301 GCA_036566625.1 Pyrinomonadaceae bacterium | reverse complement strand
CGCGCGCCGCCGACCCGCGCGAGCGCGACACGGCTTACTTTCGCGCCGCGCAGGACGCCGCCTCCAAAGGCGACGCGCGCGCGCGCGACTACGCCGATAAGATCGAGGACGCCGACCTGCGCCGTCAGGTGCGCGGCTTCGTAGACTTCTCGCTGCTCAACCGCGCGGTCACGGACAAGAAAGACGGCATGGAAGTTTTGCGCCTCGCCGCGACGGGCGAACTGACGCCCGTGCAGCGCACCTGGGCTTACACGGAGGCCGCGCGCCTGCTCGCCAAGGACGACCGGGCGCGCGCGCTCGAAGCGTTAGACTCGGCGGCCAACGCCGCCAAAGGCATCGACGCCGCCGAACCCGACCGCGTGCGCGCGACGGTCGGCGTCGCCACGCGCTTCTTCGAGTTCGACCGCAACCGCGCATGGGAGATCATGGCCGACGCGGTAAAGGCCGCGAACGCCGCGCCCGAGTACACCGGCGCGGATTCGGGACTCTCCGCGCGCATCCAGACGAAAGGCCAGCGCTCGACCATCAACTTCCCCGCCCCCGTCTTCGACCTCACGGGCGTCTTTCAGACGCTCGCCAGAGACGACATGAACCGCGCCGTCGCACTCGCCCAAACCTTCACGGGCGAGTCGCCCCGTGCCGTCGCCACGCTCGCCATCGCCCGTGCCGTGCTCGACGACAAACCGAAGGCTCGCTCTTAAAGAGAGTCTTCAAAAGTTCAGACGCTCGCCGAGCAGCGTGAGCGCGAGGACGACGCAGTGCATCGACAGGCCGACGAGCAGCCCCGCGCGGCGTCCGCGCCGGCTGAGAGTCTCTCTGAAACGAAGGAGCGCGAACGCGCCGAGCGGCAGCCAGAGCAGCAAACCTGAGACGAGGCCGGGCGAGTAAGAAAGGGTGTAGAGGCTGGCGGCGAGGTGGGAGAGCGCGTTGAGCAGGAAGGCGACCGCATAGGCCAGCAGCAGCCAGCGCAGGTGTCTGTAACGCAACGCGAGCCAGACGCCCAACGCCATCAACAAGAGGGCGAGCGCGTTCCAGCCGAGAAACTGTCGCGCCGAGAGTTCGACGCCCGCGACGCGCGCGAGCCACGCGGTAAAACCCTCGCCGCCCCACAATTCTTCCAGAATGTGAATCGCGTAGGTGGCGGGGTACAGCCAGCCCGACACGGCAGGCCGCATCGCCTGATCGCTCACTTGCGCCGGCGCGCGTTCGTCCGGCTCACGAAGCCCGCCCGTTTTTAACCTGTCTTCCGTCACCCGTCGCTCACGAATAGATGTTCATCGGTTGCGTGAGCAACTTGACGGGGTCTTCGACGTTGAGCGCCTCGCGGACGTAGAAGGCTTCGCCCGCCGCGACGTTGACGAGCGAGCCGTAGTAGCGCATGCGGTGTTCGATCTGCGCGAGGAAATTCTTGTCGCTGATGCGCGTCTCGGGTTCGTCCGCGCCCTCCCGGTAAAACTGCGACGTGTGCGCCCTGATCGCGCGCATCTTCTCTTCGACGAAATCCGACACGTCCACGACGAACGACGGCATGACGAGTCGCGAGTAGACGGCGTGCGCGAGCGACGGCACGGGCATGTGCTCCTGCCCCTGTTCCTCGTCGTAGCGGCGCATGCTGGCGAGGCGCGCCGCCTCGCGCACGAGGCGGGCGGTCGCGGAGTGGTCCGGGTGCGGGTCGTCCCAGTGTGAGGTGAAGACGACGCGCGGGCGCAAACTTCTGAAGACGCGCACGAGCGCGCGGCGCGCGTCGTCCGTCAGCATGACGTGGCCGTCAGGCTGTTCGAGATTGAGGCGCGTGTCGAGGCGCATGAGACGCGCCGCCTCGCGCGCCTCTTCCGCGCGTCCTTCCGGCGTGCCGCGCGTGCCCATCTCGCCGCGCGTGATGTCAACGACGCCCGTCCGGTAGCCCTGTGATTTCAATTTGAGAAGCGTGCCCGCCACCGTCAACTCCGCATCGTCCGGGTGCGAGAAGACGGCCAGCGCGTCGAGTGGCTTGTGCTCAGTGGTCATGTTCGATTCGTCTGTCCCGGTCGGCATGAAGTTTAATTTAACACGACGCGGCGCGGCCGGGCGAGTTTGACGCTTTCGTCGTGCGCTTGTTAGCCTGCACTGACACTGTTCAGGGAGGTTGCGCCGCGGAAATGAAACTCGTCGTACTGGGATCGGGCACGTCCGCCCCGCACCCCGCGCGCGCTTCGTCAGCCCACTGGCTGGAGACGGCCGGGGGAGGGACGCTCTTGCTCGACATCGGCGCGTCGGCGGCGCATCGCATGGCGCAGGAAAAATTGGACTGGGCGAACCTCGATGCCGTGTGGGTCAGCCATTTTCACCTCGACCACCTCGGCGGGCTGTTCCCTTTCCTCTTCGGCATGAAGCACGCCGCCGACACGCGGGGGCGACAGAAGCCGCTCGCCGTCTACGGCCCGCGCGGGCTGCGAAAACTTTTTCGCGCCGTAGACCGCGCGGGCAATTACGATCTGCTCAAGCAACGCTTCCCCGTGGAAATCCGCGAGGTTGCGCCGCGCACGAGTTTTGAAATTCTCCCGAACCTGCGCGCCGAGACTTTCTCGACGCCGCACACGTCCGAGAGCCTCGCCTTGAAATTGAGCGACCGCGACGACGCCTCGCTCGCCTACACCTCCGACACGGGCTACACGGACGCGCTCGCCTCCTTCGCACGGGGCGTTTCGCTCTTCCTGATGGAGTGCTCCTTCTTCCGCGACAAACCCGTCGAACTTCATCTCGAACTCGCCGAAGCGATGCGGCTGGCCGAACGCTCCGGCGCGCGCCGCGTTATGCTCTCGCACCTCTACCCGGAGTGGGACGGCCTCGACCTCGCGGCCGAAGCGAAAAAGTTCTGGGGCGGCGACACCATCGAGGCGCGCGACGGATTACGGCTAGACATCACCAACGCTTAAATGATGCGAAAACTATGAACGACAATTGGCCTTTCTCAGACCCGCCGAATCTGACGACGATCACGACGACGAAGGTGCTCGATGAAGGCCACCCGATCCTGCTCGTCACCCATGACGAAGGCGACGGCGGGTGGCAGTTCCTCTGCGGCACGACCAACGACGCGGAAGACGGCAGGGTCGTGGGTTTGGATTGCATCTACAATCGCGATCCTACCGTCGCCGAATTATCCGACCTTCCTCTCGGGTGGCGGGCTTGGCGCGATGCGGTCGGCTTGCCGTGGCATCGTGAAGAGAGTCCCCCATATGAAGAAGAGGAATAGCGAACAGGTCATCATGAAATCACGTTTGATCATCAACCCCGTCTCCGGCACTGACAGCGCGCCGGATCACTTGCAGACCATCAACACGCGTTTGCGCGCCACGTTCGGCGAGATGGATATCGTGATGACGGTCGGCGCGAACGATGCGGCGGAGGCGGCGGAAGCGGCGGCGCGTGCCGGCATCTATGACAGGTTGTTCGTGGCCGGCGGCGACGGCACTCTGAACGAAGTCGTCAACGGTGTGGCGCGCGTGCCCGGCGCGCTCGGGCGAATCACGTTCGGCCTCGTCCCGCTCGGCACGGGCAACGACTTCGCGAGCGCGCTCGGCCTGCCCGAAGAGATCGAGGCGGCGATAGATGTTCTGATGGCGGGGCGCACGGTGCTGGCCGACGTGGGTGATTTGAACGGCCGCAGCTTCGTCAATGTCTCGGCGGGCGGCTTCATCGCCGAAGTCTCCGACGCCGTCAACCCGCAACTAAAGACCGTCGCGGGAAAACTCGCCTACCTCGTCGGCGGCGCACAAGTGCTGCTCGATTACGAACCCGTGCGCGCCTCCGTGCGCCTCATGGGAGACGACGGGCGTGCGGTCGAACGCGCGCTCGACGTGCAGATGTTCGCCGTCTGCAACTCGCGCATGGTGGGCGGCGGGCGGCTCATCGCGCCGCACGCCTTGATCGACGACGGGCTGCTCGACGTGTGCCTCGTCGAAGCCATGCCCACGCTCGAATTCATCGGCCTGCTGACGAGCGTGTCGGCGGGCGATCACCTCGCAGACCCGCGCGTCAGCTATTTCCGCGCGCGCGAACTCGAACTCCGCTTCGCGCGCACGATCAAAGTCAATACCGACGGCGAGGTGTTGGAGACAGACCATTGTCGCTACACGCTACACCCACGCGCCGCGCGCTTCCTCGCCGGAGACGCGCCGTTTGCGCAACAGTCCGGGGGCGGGCGGTAAGCGTTGAATGGAAATGCATGTGCGAATGGATGTGCGGAGGAGTTGAGCGGAAATGTTAACCGGCGTTCGGACGAAGCATGAGCGGAATGGCAAGGCGCGTTGAAAAGCCGTCGGCCAGCGGCTTTCGGCCGGGCAGTTTGAATTTGCTGAAAGCCGACGGCTCGCGGCCGACCGCTCCAAAAGCGAAGAGGGCAGCGCTGTCCTTGCCACTGCCCTCTTCGACGCATGCGTTGACGGGGGAACGGTCAGCGCATGCGAACCTGTACCTGATTGGCTTCGAGCGAGTTGCCGGTAGCGCGTTGCAGTTCGGCGACGGCCTTGTTGAGTTCGGTCTGCGCGCGTAGTTCGTTTCCGCGCGCGGCGGCGAGCGCGTTCTGGCGTTCGAGGACGAGGAAGAAGGTTGATTGCCCGGCGTCGAACTTGCGCTGCTCGCTTTGATACTGCTGCTCGGTCGCGCCCCGCTGGATGGCCGCCGCGCGCAGGCGCGACTCGGCCGTGCGCGTGACCTGCAGGGCGTTGCGCACGTCCACCTGAATCAACTGTTCGAGTTGTTCGCGCTGCACGCGAATGCGGTCGCGCTCGACGAGTGTGCGCCCGAGTTGCGCCTCGGCCGTGCGGTTGCGTAGAGGTAGATTGAGTTGCACGCCGACGCGGAAGTTGTTGAAGCGGTTCGCGCCGAGGTTGGCGAGCGACTGCGGGTAGCCGCCGACGAGCGTGCCGGGGATCGTCTGCTGCGGCGGGTTGGGCAACGGATCGAGGCCGCTGGCCACGGATAGTTCGTTGATGCGCGCGCGCAAGGCGTCGTTCGACGCGCTGAACGGGTTGACGCTCGTCGCCGGGTCGAACGCGCCCGCGAGGCCGACCGCGCCGTAAGTGCCGACGAGATCGACCTGCGGCTTCGTCGCCTCGCGCGCCAGCCTTTCGTCGAGCGCGTTGATCTCGCGCGCCACGTCCGACTGTTGCAGTTCGGGGCGCGTCGAGAGCGCGGCCTGCATCGCGTCTTCGAGCGCGACCACGGGCGGCTGCACATCAACCGTGTCCGTGGGCACGAGCGCGACCCGCCACACTTCCGACTGCCGGTTCTCCGCGATCAGATTCTTCAGAGCGTTCTCCGCGCGCCCCACTTCGTCTAACGCGACGTAGACGTTCTGCTCGAAGTTTGCCACCTGCGCTTCGGCCGCCACGATGTCAATCGGCGCGAGTTGGCCTTCGGCGACGAGACGCCGGTTATGTTCGAGTTGGGTGCGCGCGTCGCGCGCCGAGTCGCGCTGTATCTGGAGGTTACGCAGGGTGAAGACCAAATCCCAGTAGGCGCGCTGCACGCCCGTGATCGTCTCGATGGCGCGCTGGCGAAACTGCGCATCGGTCAGGGAGAGATTCTTCTTTGCGATCTCGATCTGGCGGCGCGTGGCATCGAACCGCAGGCCGCGCAGGAGCGGCTGCGCGTAGGTGAAGGAGAAGGCTGTCGGGTATTGCGGGTTGAGCGCGTTGAAGAGGCTGTTGGTCGTCTGGCGGCTGCTCGAAAAGTCGAAGCGGTAGTTGCCGCCCGCCTTCGGCGTGAGACCCTCGAAGCGCATCGTGCCGCCGAAGCCGGAGGTCGTGACCGCGCCGCCCTCGCCGCCGCTCAGGAAACTGGCGACGGGCGTTTTGCTCCGCTCGTAAAAAGTCGTGGTGTTGAAGCGCGGGTCGTATGCGCCGCGGGCGGCCGTCAGGTCGAACTCGGCGGCGCGCACGTTGGTGCGCGCCACTTCGATGTCCTTGCCGTTTTGCAGACCGAGTTCGATGGCCTCGCGCAGTGTGAGCGGACGCTGCTCGGCCATGTTCACGCCGACGCGTTCGAGCGCGGGCAGCGTCGCCGCGAGCGTCGCGCGATAATCGGAGGCGACCGACGGCACGGCCAGAGACGACTCGGCCGGAGCATTAGACGGCGTCGTGACCTGCGGCGACGGCGACAAGGTTTGCGCTTCACCCGCCGCCGCCGGAGTCGCGCCCGGCAACTGCGGCGCGGGCGTCAATGCGGGAGTCGGTTGCGGCATCGGCGTAATGGGCGCGAGCGGCGTCGGCGCGACGGTTGTCTGCGGCACCGGCTCGGCGACAGGTGTCGGCGCGAG
>DATCWB010000490.1:0-3875 GCA_036566625.1 Pyrinomonadaceae bacterium | reverse complement strand
CAAAGTGAGAGAAAGAGAAAACGCAATTTTCGCACAGTTAATAGTTCCTTTTTAAATTATTTTTAAGATCAGCGAGAAATCCGAATATAATTGCATATCTATTCGGTAATAGTAAAACACAGCGTTGATTGAAAAGAGGAACAAGAAATCACGCTTTTTCTAATTCTGGTTCATTCAGCTCGCACCAATCGTGGTCACTATCTATTTCGTACAATCTTTTACACAAACCAAACGGACGTTTACACCCCTCATTCCAGAAAAAACAAAACTCTTCGAAAGCGTGCCTAATTCAGCAAGTTTGCTTGATAGTTATATTTCTAAATAATAATAACAATAAATTGATAAGCTAAGCATATCCTGATGGAGGATACGTATTCCGTGAGATAGCGAGAAATGAAGTGGGCATTCGACTGCGCTCGGATTGGAAAGACCGGAGATCGCGGCAATTCAGATCGCACGGGCGGTTACGCTTGACAAAATCTAGCTTCAGAACTTAATTATTTAATGTTCTCGATATGAAGCAGGACGTCGCACACATTCTTGAAGAGCACGGCATTCAGCCGACGGCGCAACGCGTTGCTATAGCTAAGTACGTTCTTCACTCAAGGGAGCATCCCTCGGCCGACAAAGTGTGGACCGGCGTTCAGGGGAGTTTCCCGAAGATCTGCCTGGCGACCGTATACAATACGCTCAATCTCTTCGTAGAAAAAGGGCTACTCAGGGAGGTGTATCTCGCCCCCGACTCTGTCCTCTTCGATCCGAACACGAACCGTCATCATCATTTCATTGATGAAGACACAGGTTGGATCTACGACATCCCCTGGAATCAGGTCGAAGTGAGCAGCGAGAAAACGCTGCCGGACTTCGAAGTTAACGACTACCGAGTAGTGATGCGCAGTCAATGCCGTCACGCCCGAAGGTGATTTTTTTACTGGATGTTAGACAATGTCCAAATCATCGTTTGCGCCAATGAGATTGTTAAAAGAAACAACTAACAGAAGTACGACTTAGAGAGGAATAGAAACGACGTGCCCGATAAAAAACATACAAAGAGTGTCAGTGAAAGTGAGAATCCCGCAATCCCCGCCCCACAGCCTAAGACCCAGGGTCGGCCGAGGACAAACAAAGACTGGTGGCCGAACCAGTTGGACCTCTCAGTCCTCCACCACCATTCTTCCCTGTCCAACCCGATGGAGGAGGAGTTTGAATACGGGGAGCATTTCAAAAACCTTGACGTCGAGGCCCTGAGGCAGGACCTCATCGAGTTGATGACCAGCTCGCAGGACTGGTGGCCGGCCGACTATGGCCACTACGGACCGCTCTTCATCCGCATGACATGGCACGCTGCCGGGACGTACCGCATTGCCGACGGGCGTGGCGGCGGCGGCGAAGGACAGCAGCGTTTTGCGCCCCTCAACAGCTGGCCCGACAACGCGAACCTCGACAAAGCGCGCCGGCTGCTCTGGCCTATCAAGAAGAAGTACGGCCGGAATATCTCCTGGGCCGACCTGCTGGTCTTAGCTGGTAATGTGGCATTGGAATCGATGGGGTTCAAGACGTTTGGTTTCGGCTTCGGCCGGCCCGATGCCTGGGAGCCTGAGGATCTTTTCTGGGGTCCGGAAGACACCTGGCTGGGAGACGAACGCTACAGCGGCGACCGGGAACTCACCAAGCCGCTGGCGAACGTGCAGATGGGCCTAATCTATGTAAATCCCGAAGGGCCCGGTGGCAACCCAGATCCTCTAGCCGCCGCCCGAGACATCCGCGAGACCTTTGGTCGCATGGCGATGAACGACGAGGAGACAGCGGCGCTGATCATCGGCGGCCACACCTTCGGCAAAGTTCACGGTGCGGCCCCTGCGCCAGAGAACGTCGGTACGGAACCCGAGGGCGCTCCAATCGAAGAACAGGGCCTCGGCTGGAAGAACAAATACGGTAGCGGCAAGGGGCGTGACACAATCACGAGCGGCCTTGAGGGTGCCTGGACAAGCAACCCAACGAAGTGGGACAACGGATTCTTGGAGAACCTATACAAGTATGAATGGGAGCTGACGACGAGTCCCGCGGGCGCAAAGCAGTGGACGCCGAAGAACCCGGAAGCCCAGGGCACCGTACCCGATGCGCACGACCCTTCAAAGCGGCACGCACCGATGATGCTGACCACAGACCTCTCGATGAGGATGGACCCGATCTACGGGCAGATAGCGAAACGGTTTCATGAGAATCCCGACCAGCTCGCTGATGCCTTCGCGAAGGCTTGGTTCAAACTGCTCCACCGCGACATGGGCCCGCGCTCGCGTTACCTCGGACCCTGGATCCCGGAGCCGCAGCTGTGGCAGGATCCTGTCCCAGACGTCGATCACGAGCTGATCGACGAACAGGACATCGCCGACCTCAAGCGCCAGGTCCTCAACGCCCGTCTGTCGATTCCGCAGCTGGTCGCCACGGCGTGGTGTGCCGCCTCCAGCTTCCGCACCACAGATAAGCGCGGGGGCGCGAACGGGGCGCGCATTCGCCTCGCGCCGCAAAAGGACTGGAAAGCTAATGAACCGGCCCAACTGGCGAAGGTGCTGGAGGCTTTGGAGAAGGTTCAGCAGGACTTCAACACCGCGCAGTCCGGTGGCAAGAAGGTCTCGCTAGCCGACCTGATCGTACTGGGCGGATGCGCCGCTGTGGAGCAGGCAGCCCGTAACGCGGGCCACGACATTATCGTCCCGTTCGCGCCGGGTCGCACGGATGCATCTCAGGAGCAGACGGACGTGGACACGTTCGACGTGCTTGAACCGAGCGGCGACGGCTTCCGAAACTTCATCGGTAAGGATGATATATTGTCGCCGGAAACGCGCCTACTCGACCGCGCCAACATGCTGAAGCTGACCGCCCCGCAGATGACGGTGCTTGTCGGGGGCATGCGCGCCCTGAACGCCAACTTCGGCGGGTCCAAGCACGGCGTCTTTACCGACCGTCCGGAAGCGTTGACCAACGACTTCTTCGTAAACCTGCTCGACATCGGGACGGCGTGGAGACCGTCCGCCTCGGAGGAGAACGTGTACGAGGGCCGCGACCGAGAGACCGGCGAGCCTAAGTGGACCGCCACTGCCGCCGACCTCGTCTTCGGCGCGCACTCTCAGCTCCGTGCGCTGGCGGAGGTGTACGCCAGCGACGACGCGGAGGAGAAGTTCGTGCGCGACTTCGTGAAAGCCTGGAATAAGGTCATGAACCTAGACCGATTTGACCTTCTCGCCGAACGCCACGGCGAACGCATCATCACGGGTAAGGCGGGCAGTTAAGTTCGTGGCGAGTAGTGCAACCGAAGGCGCGGGCGATCCTCTCAAAGGTAGCCCGCGCTTTATTGTGTTCCCTCCAAGTTACGTTCGGTAAGGTCGATAGGGATACTTTCGGGAATGGACATGGTAGCTAGGAATTTAAACGCACACATCTGAACATGAAGGGAGGCTGCCGCTGGGCACTTCGCTGAAAACTCATTTACACAGAATTTCTAACACCCTCCAGCAAGAAGATGAATGTCAATATTTGTAATAATCAGGTAACGTTTCTCAACAGCAAGCTAGAGATATCTAGCTTTATCAGGAATACTGCTTCAGGTGAATTAAATTTCACTTCCGGGGACATCGAAAAACCTTACCCGAAACCGACTCCGGCTGTTATTAAATGAATCATGTTGTTGTGTCGGACGCGGTTGATCGCAAAATGTCAAAGCAACCTCACATTCCTTGCTGCAACAACCACGGAATTTCTCCATACAGGTTTTACATTGAATAAATAACAAATGGCAATTATCGTTTGAGCAATTATGATGCGAATCACATTTTTCGCCGCATTGATGACAATGGCTGATAATTTCTTCCGTAATT
>DATCWB010000489.1:0-3370 GCA_036566625.1 Pyrinomonadaceae bacterium | reverse complement strand
GGTGACATAGTCGCGCAATAGCGTCGAGGCTTTGTTTCTTAATCCTTCCATGTTCGCGAGGCCTCCTTATGTAAAAGGTGTCGGGTTTGGCTCGCACCGGTCGAATCGTGACCGGCGACGCGTCGCTAAGGGGGCATAAATCGGGGAAGACCAACAGTTGGTGGCGACATCATAACATCGCCCGCGCAGTTCGTGGCAACGATCACGGCGCGGGCGACTTGCGGCGCGTCGCAACTCACGCCCGTCAAACCCTTATTGCGCGCTGCCTTCGCCGTGCGTGATAACCGCCCTTTGCGCGGCGGGCGCGGGTAATGATATTTTCGCTCTCTATTCGGTCGTCTCTAATCCTGTTGTTTCCTGAAAGATTTTTCATGCCGCCACGGAATCGTTGTGGCTTAAGTTCGCGCTCCGGCCGCCGAGGCTTTCGCGCATTCCTGCAACTAACTTTCGCTCGCTGCGTACTACTACGACATCGCCCATTCGCTCAGGAGAACCACCCGCATGCGCCCACACGTAACGACTACTAACCTACTCTCCAACGCTCTGCGCTTCGGCCTGCTCGCGCTGCTCATCTGCGCTCTCGCGCCCGCGCCCCGCGCGCAGGAAGAGAAGCAGACGGAGAAAGAGGCCGTCGAAAAAGCGAGACAGGACGAGGCCAAAAAGGCCGAAACCGAGAAGCCTAAACCGGACGAGGCGAAGAAAGCCGAAGAGGCGAAGAAGCCCGCCGACCCGTTGAGCGCCCCGACATTCGCGGGGCTTCGCATGCGGCTCATCGGCCCGGCCTTCACGTCGGGGCGCGTCGTCGGCATCGCCGTCGATCCGAAGGACAAGAGCCGTTATTACGTCGCCGCCGGATCGGGCGGCGTCTGGAAGACGGTGAACGCGGGCACGACCTGGACGCCCGTCTTCGACAACGAAGGCTCTTACTCAATCGGCGTCGTCGTGCTCGATCCGAAGAACCCGCTCACGGTCTGGGTCGGCACGGGCGAGAACAACAGCCAGCGCAGCGTCTCCTACGGCAACGGCGTCTATCGTTCCGACGACGGCGGACGCAGTTGGAAAAACGTCGGCCTCAAAACTTCCGAGCACATCGGGCGCATCGCCATTGACCCGCGCGACTCGAACACCGTCTACGTCGCCGCGCAGGGACCGCTCTGGGGCGCGGGCGGCGAGCGCGGTCTCTACAAGACGACCGACAACGGCCAGACGTGGAAGCAGATTTTGAAGATCAGCGAGAACACGGGCGTCACCGATGTCGTCATCGACCCGAACAACCCCGACACGCTCTACGCCGCCGCCTACCAGCGTCGCCGCCACGTCTTCACGATGATTAACGGCGGCCCCGAGAGCGCGCTCTACAAATCCACGGACGCGGGCGCGACATGGAACAAACTGACGCGCGGCCTGCCCACTTCCGACATCGGGCGCATCGGCCTCGCCATCTCGCCCGTGGACACGAACGTTATCTACGCGACGGTGGAGGCGGCGGACAAAAAGGGCGGCATCTTCCGCTCGACCGACCGGGGCGGCAACTGGGAACGCCGGAACGAGTTTGACACCACCGCGATGTACTACTCGCAAATCTACGCCGACCCCAAAGAGCTTGATCGCATCTACGTGATGAACGTCTTCGCGATGGTCTCGAACGACGGCGGCAAGACCTTGCAGCGTCTCGGCGAACGCTCGAAGCACGTAGACAATCACTACCTCTGGATCAACCCCGACAACACAAACCACTACCTCATCGGCTCGGACGGCGGCGTCTATGAATCCTTCGACCGCGCCGCGACGTGGGACTTCGTGGAGAATCTGCCGATCACGCAGTTTTACGACGTGACGACCGACAACGCCACGCCCTTCTACAACGTCTACGGCGGCACGCAGGACAACTTCAGCGTCGGCGGCCCCGCTCGCACGCGCAGCGCGTCCGGCATCACCAACGCCGACTGGTTCGTCACGCAGGGCGGCGACGGCTTTCGCTCGCAGGTTGACCCGACCGACCCGAACATCGTCTATGCCGAGTATCAACACGGCGGCCTCGCGCGCTTCGACAAGCGCACGGGCGAGCGCGTCGGCATCCAACCGGCCACGGGGCGCGGCGAAGACCCCCTGCGCCTCAACTGGGACGTGCCCTTCATCATCAGCCCGCACCTGCACACGCGCCTCTACTTCGCCGCCAACCGTCTCTATCGCTCGGACGACCGTGGCGACAGTTGGACGGTCGTGAGCGGCGAACTCTCGCGCGCGCTCGACCGCGACAAGTTGCCCGTGATGGGGCGTGTGTGGGGCGTCGATGCCGTGGCGCGCCACGCTTCGACGGCGTTTTACGGGAACGCTTCGGCGCTCGCCGAGTCGCAGAAGAAGGAGGGCTTGATCTACGTCGGCAGCGACGACGGCCTGATGCAGGTGACGGAGGACGGAGGCCGCAACTGGCGCAAGATCGACAAGTTTCCCGGCGTGCCCGACATGGCCTACGTCTCGCGCGTCGTCACTTCCAGCCACGACGCGAACACCGTCTATGCCTCTTTCGACAACCATTGGAACGCAGACTTCGCGCCCTATCTTTTGAAGTCGACGGACGCCGGACGCACCTGGGTCTCGCTCAAAGGCGACCTGCCCGCGAACGGCCCCGTGCTCGCCATCGCGGAGGATCACGCGAACCCGAATCTCTTGTTCGCCGGCACGGAGTTCGGCGTCTTCTTCTCGCCTAACGGCGGCGCGAAGTGGATTCAACTCAAAGGCAATTTCCCGACGATTGCCGTGCGCGACCTCGCCATCCAGCGGCGCGAAAACGATCTCGTCATCGGCACGTTCGGGCGCGGCATCTACGTGCTCGACAACTACGCGCCGCTGCGCCACGTCTCGGCCGAGATGCTCAGGGGCGAGAGCTTTTTGTTCCCTGTCAAAGACGCGCTCATGTATATCCAGTCGCAGCCTTTGGGCGGGCGCGGCAAGGTTTTTCAGGGCGAGTCGTTTTACACGGCCGAGAACCCGCCCTTCGGCGCGACCCTCACCTACTATCTGAAAGAGACGATCAAGACGCGCAAGGTGCGCCGGCAGGAAGCGGAGAAGGAGGCCGAACGGCGCAACGCCACCGTCTCGCTTCCGACGGGCGAAGATTTGCGGGCGGAGGAAGAGGAAGAAGCGCCCGTCATCATCCTGACCGTGGCGGACGCGTCGGGGCGCGTGGTGCGTCGTTTGACGGGGCCGGTCGCGGCCGGGATGCAGCGCGTGACCTGGGACTTGCGTTCGCCCTCGCCGACGCTCGCCGCGCCGCCCACGCCCGATGCCGAGGCCGACCCGTTTTTTGAAGCTCCCGCCGGGCCACTCGTCATGCCCGGCGCATATAAGGTTTCGATGGCGAAGCGCG
>DATCWB010000488.1:0-2389 GCA_036566625.1 Pyrinomonadaceae bacterium | reverse complement strand
GCGCGCGGGCGGCGTGGCCGCCGATGCGTGGGCGAGCCTTCCGGCCGCCACCGACGGCCTTGGCGCGGAACAGGCACGCACCCTCTTTCGTCACACGGAGCAGTTTCTCGAACGCGGCGGCGCGGCGGCGTTGCACTTTTTCATCGCGGGCGGCGAGGTGCTCAGGCTCACGCCGCAGGTCTTCACGGATTGGACGGCGCTGCTCGGCACGGTCGCGGCGCAGGGCAACGCCCCGCTCGTCTCGCTCGCGCGCCACAGCCCGCTTTTCTTCCACGCGCTCCCCGCACACGGGGCGCGCGCCGATTACAGAGCCGAACTGGCGCGACGCGTCATCGCGGCGACGCGCGCCGTGGCCGAGGTGGATGCGGAGGCGGCCATCTCCTGTTTTCGTTCCGCGCCGGCGGCGTTGCGCGCGGCTTCCATCGAACAGTTCGAGCAGTGGGCGCGCGACGGCCTCGCGCTGAAACGCAACGACGCGCGCTCGCGCCGCAGTTATTACGCGCTCGAAACGAGGCAGAGCAACGCCGCGCTCGCCGAGGGTGGCACGGGACTCTCGCTCGATGCGGTTGCGCCGACGCTTCGCCTCTACGTCGAAGGCTTGACGGGGCGCGCCGTGGATGTCGCCTCGCTCGCGGCCGTGCCCGACGAGTCGCGCATCGGAGACGGGCGCACGATCCACCTGCCCGCATCGGTCGCGGAGTTTGCAGACGACGAGCGCAACTTTCGTCTCTACAAAGTGCTCGCCGCACACGCCGCCGGGCAGATCGAATTCGGCACGCACGCACGCGCCGGGAATGTCGAAGAAGGGGGCGCAGCTTTGCGCGCCGCTTTCGCCTCAATCGCCGAACTCTACGCCGAAGAGAACATTGATGCGCTCGACGCCTTCGCACTCGACGGCTACATCAACGATCCGGCAAAGAGCGAACCCGCCCTCGCGCCCCAAGAGGAGGCGCGGCGCGCGCGCGCGAAGCGGCGGCGGATGCCGAAGGAGGCCGATTATCGCGCCGTGCTCCTCCTCTTCCCGCTCCCCGTGCTGGCCGCGCGCATCTTCGGCACGCTGGAGAACGGCCGCATTGATCGACGCCTGCGCCGCGCCTATCGCGGACTCGCGCGCGATCTCGATCTCGTGCGCTCGCACCTGCGCGCGAGTCGCCCGCGCATCGCCACAGTGCCCATCACGCTCGTGCCCTTCGAGTTGCTTTTCCAGATCACTCTGTGCGGCGGCGCGCTCGACGACGCGCGCTCCTTCTACGGCCAGATCGTCGCGGAACTCGAATCAATCGTCGCCGATTACCTCGGCGGGGCTGAGTCGTCGGTCGCAGACACCCTGATGGCGACGAGCCGCGTCTACACGCTCTTTCAATCCGTCACGCCGCAGGAGACCGAGCAGCAGGAGCAGCAGGCCGACCCGGCCGACGACGGCGCGGGCGGCGCGGAGTCGCAACTCGACGACTCGAACCGGCGCGATCCTAATAACGCGGACACGCGACCGCAAAAAGACCCGCCGCCGAACGACGCGCGCGAACTCTTCAACGCGTGGGCGAAGTCGAACTCTTCCGTCGAGGACGCGGCCGAGCAACTTTTCGGCGCGGAGCGTTGGACGCAGTCGCAGTCGCCGGAGCAGGAGTTGGAGGCGGGCGAAGTGGCCTACAGTTACGACGAGTGGGATCGCGAACTCGCCGACACGCGCGTCAACTGGTGTCGCGTCGTCGAGAAGCGCGTCAGGAACGGCGACCGCTCTTTCGTCGAACTGACGCGCTCGCGTTATCGCGGCGTCATCTCCTCGATCAAACACCAGTTCCAGTTGATGCGGCCGGAAAGCTTGCTGCGCGTCCGCAACGAACTCGACGGCGACGACTACGATCTGGATGCCGTCATCAACTACGTCGCCGACCGCCGCGCCGACGGCCGACAGTCCGAGCGGCTCTACACGAAACGCCTGCGCCGCGAGCGCGATGTGGCCGTCTCGTTCCTGCTCGACCAGTCTTCTTCGACGGCGCGCACCATCGGCCGCCACCCCTTGCAGCCCTACACGCACCCCGGCCGCCGCATCATCGAGATCGAAAAGGAAGGACTCGTCCTGATGAGCGAAGCCCTCGAAGCCGTGGGCGACGCCTACGCCATCTACGGTTTCACGTCCGAGGGGCGGCGCAACGTGAAGTTTTACGTCGTCAAAGATTTTGACGAACGCCACTCGGAAGAGATCGAGCGGCGCATCGGCGGCATCAACTACCAGCACAACACGCGCCTCGGCGCGGCCGTGCGCCACGCCGCCGCGCGCCTGCGTTCACAGGAGGCGCGCACGCGGCTCCTCATCGTGCTCTCCGACGGGCGGCCTTACGATCACGACTACGGCGATGCGCGCTACGCACTCGAAGACACGCGCGAG
>DATCWB010000487.1:0-7077 GCA_036566625.1 Pyrinomonadaceae bacterium | reverse complement strand
TTGCAGCTTCCTTCGCGTTTTCCATGATAGGTATCCTTGAAGTTGTTTAAGTTGAGTCGAAGATAACAAATGGGGTGACAAGTGACAAGCGACGGGTGACGTGAGGAAAGACGTGAATCGTAAATCGTAAATCGTGAACAGAAAACGGGTCGCAACCCGGTTGCCGCCGCCCGTCGGCACGCCGGTTTTCTTACGGTTCGAGACTCGTGAGGCGCACCGTTTGGCCGCGTTCGGCGCGTAGCAGTCGCGCGGCGGACGCACGGTTGGCGGCGATCTCAAGAAAGCCCGCGCTGCCCCAGATGGCGAACAATTCGCCCGCCGCTGCACCGCCCATCTCTTCCGCGTAGAAACGTCGAAACGAACTGATCTCACGCCCACCGATCTCAAGTCTCGCGCCCTGCCCAAACTCTTCTCCCGGCAGTTCCCGGCGCGTGATGTTCGTGACGAGGTTGCCGAAGCGGTCTATGTGAATAATCGCGCCCGACCACGCCGCGCCCGCTTCGCGCACAGGCCGCAGCGGGGCGAGCCGCACGTAGTCGTCAATCAATTCGCCGAACGCCTCGGGCGGCACGTTATTCGAGAGGGCGGCGGCGACGGGCGCGAAGATGTCGCGGCCGTGAAAGGTCGCGCACACGGGGGCGCGAAAAAACTTTTCATTCGTCAAGTGATAGGCGCGCGCGTCCTGTTCGCGTTCGCAGGCATAGCTGAAGAGGCCGTTGTCAGGCCCGACGAAGAAGTAGCTTCGAGTCGAGATGAGGAGCGGGCGGCGCGCCGAGCCGACGCCGGGATCAACCACGGCGACGTGGATCGTTCCCGGTGGGAAACTATGGTAAGCGGCCAGGAGCGTGAACGCGCCCGCCCGTACGTCGTGCGCGGGAATCTCGTGCGTGATGTCAACGATGCGCGCGCCTGCGTTGACCGACAGGATCGCCCCCTTCAACGCGCCGACGAAATAGTCGGCCGCGCCGAAGTCTGTCAGGAGAGTGATGAGTGACATGGGAGGGGAAGAAGAGGGGGAAAGGGGAAAGGAAAACAGAGCGGCGTGGTGCGTGCTTCTTTCCCTTCACCCCTTCCCCCTTTTACCTATTGAATCCGCGTCTCGGTCGAGGTGCGGATCATGAGTTCCTGGCCGCGTTCGAGGCGCACGTCCTTGCCGCGCGAGGTGATCGCGCCGCCCGCGCCGATGCTGCCGCCGATGACCGCACCGATGGCCGCGCCTTTGCCACCGCCGGCAATCGCGCCGATGATCGCGCCGATGCCTGCGCCCGAGCCGACCTTCGTCACGTCGTCTTTCGTCGTGCTCCGGCCGCGCACGCCGCCCTCTTCGTCAACCTCGCCGACATTGCCGGTCGAGCGGCCGACCACTTCGATGACCTGCGCGTTGAAGTTCGTGAAGCGACCATCGGGCAAGCTGATCTGTTCGAAGTCGAGTTGCAGTTCGGCCGTGCCGCGCACCTTGCCCGCGCGCTTGACGCCCTTGACCCGCCCCGTCACCTGCGCGCCCTCATACTGCGCCGGTTCGATGACGCGCGCCTCGAAACGGTCGCCACGCTGCGTCGCGTCGGTCGAGAGGTTGGTCAACAGTTCGACGCGCATCATCGTGTCCATCGGGATATCGAGCGTGCCGATCTGTCGCGTCGCGCCGCCGGTACGGTTGCCGGAATCGCTCGCGTTGCGGTCGGCGGTCGAGTCTGACGTGCCGCCTGTTCTGTCATCCACCCCGCGTCCCACGTCATCGCTCGCGGGTGCACCTCGCCGCCCGAGACCCGGCGGGACGATGGAATCGAAGCCGCGACGATCAAACCCGGCCTCGTAGCCGGACTCGAAACCCTGCCTGTACCCGTCGCGATAATCTTCGAGCGCGCCGTAGGCGGCGATGTAGGCGCGGTCGGCGCGAGTGTATTCTTCCTTGTTGCGATAGTCGCGCGCGGCGCGTTCGATGGAATCGCGATAGCCCGCCTGATAACCGTCGGAATAGCCGGTACGATAACCGCGTTCGAGCGCGCCGGCCTGCTGCGCCGCGTTGGCGACGGCGGAGGCGTTCGCGTCATCCCCGTTCCCGGCGGCGCGCGAGATGAATGTCGCGGGGAGGACGACAACGGCCAGCGCGAGGGACAGAGCGGCGGGCAAAAATCGTGTGCGGGTCTGCATATGTTCTCTCCTTAAAAATGTTCCGGCAAAAGGATTGCGGCTCGCCGAATCTGCACGGCGCGCCCTCGGCGAATCTGGCGCGTACGGGTCTCTCACAGCGGCTTATGCTAACACTTCGACCCGCCGCCGTGAATTGACTTTTGAAGCCCCTTGACCGCGCTTCCCTGCGCCGCTAGACTCCAAACGTACCGCTCACAAGATGCGCCGGACGGCCATGGGAGAGAGAAAATCGCCGGCGGCGCGTAAACCTGTCGGTTGCTTGTGATGTAGGACGACCGACTGCTAGTTGTCCGTGGTGAGTTGTCGGTTGTCAGTTGTTTCCTGGTCGTGACGTTAGTTGCCGACAATCGGATTGAACAACTGACCGCAGGCAAACGACGGCGGGCAGACAAATTTATGCGGAGAGTTTATTTAGACAACAGTGCGACGACGCCGGTTGACCCGCGTGTGGTCGAGGCGATGCTGCCTTACTTGATGGAGAAGTTCGGGAACGCTTCGAGCGTCCACTTCTACGGGCAGGAGGCGCGCGTCGCGCTCGACCGCGCGCGTCGCGAAGTGGCCGCTCTCGTCAACGCGCGCCCGAACGAACTCGTCTTCCTCTCCGGCGGCACGGAAGCCAACAACCTCGCCATCCGCGGCATCGCCGAATCCGCCGTCGAACACGGCCGTCACATCATCACTTCAAACATCGAACACTCGGCCGTGCGCGGCGTCTGCGACGCGCTGGAGAAACGAGGTTGGGAAGTGACGCGCCTGCCGGTCTACGAGGACGGCATCGTGCGTCTCGAAGACGTGCGCGCCGCACTCCGCCCCGACACCGTGCTCATCACAGTGATGCTCGCCAACAATGAGATCGGCACGATTCAACCCGTCGCCGAAATCGGCGCACTCGTGCGCGAGGAACGCGAGCGCGGCCGCAAGTACCTCTGGCTGCACACGGATGCGGTGCAGGCGGCCGGTCGCATGACGGTTGACGTGGACGCGCTCGGCTGCGATCTGCTCTCGCTCTCGGCACACAAGCTCCACGCCCCGAAAGGCGCGGGCGCGCTCTACGTGCGGCGCAGCGTCCGGCTCACGCCGCAGTCAATCGGCGGCCACCAGGAACGCGAACGCCGCGCGGGCACGGAATCCGTGCCCCTCATCGTCGCCTTCGGCCGTGCCGCCGCCTTCGCCCGCGAAGAACTCGCCGGGCGGATCGCGCACCTCGGCCGCCTGCGCGATCAATTTGAAATGGGCGTCGAGGCGAGAGTCGCCGACATCGTTTTCAACGGCGACCGCGAGAGACGCCTGCCGCACCTGTCGAACATCTCCTTCCGCTTCATCGAAGGCGAGGGGTTGCTCATCAATCTGGACATGCAGGGCGTGGCCGTCTCCACCGGGTCGGCCTGTTCCTCCGGCTCGCTCGAACCCTCGCCCGTCATCCGCGCGCTCGGCCGCGACGACGAACTCGCGCGCGGCTCGATTCGTTTCAGCCTCGGCAAAGACACGACGGCGGAAGACATCGCCTACGTACACGAAGTGCTGCCGCGCGCCGTGGAAAACCTGCGTCGCCTCTCACCCCTCTACCAAAAGTCGCTCGCCGAACGCGCCTGCGAAACCACGAACGCATAAGTTTCAAGTTTCAGGTTCCAAGTTTCAGGACTGACGGGTTCATGTCTTTAACTTGAAACCTGAAACCTGAAACTTGAAACTTCAATGACCTACTCCGAGGCTCTCAAAGATCATCTCGCGCACCCGCGTAACGGCGGCGAACTCACGGACGCCGACGCCGTGGCCGAGTTGACGAACCCGGCCTGCGGCGACCGCCTGCGCCTCACGCTGCGCATACGCGACGACCGCATCATGGCCGCGCGCTTCCTCGCCTACGGCTGCCCGCCCACGCTCGCCTGCGGCTCCGCGCTCACCGAAATGCTCGATGGCATCACCACCACCGAGGCCGCGCTCATTACCCGCCAGCAACTCATAAAATTTCTCGACGGCCTGCCCGCACGCAAAAGCCACGCCGCCGCCCTCGCCATCGAGACGCTGCACGAGGCATTACGCGGCCTTGGCCCTCAGTGGGAGTCCAGTAGTTGAGTTGACTGCTATTGTTCTCGTGGCCGACTATCGCCAGTGATATACTGCGGCCGTCCGGCCTTTGCGGATTGAGAGGTGATTATGTCCAGCCAAGCTCAGACCTTCATCACGCCCGAAGAATATCTCGCGCTCGAACGCCGTGCCGAGTACAAGAACGAATATTTCGACGGAGAAATCTTCGCGATGGTCGGGGCGAGCAGGAAGCACAATTTGATCACGACGAACATTACTCGCGAACTCTCGCAGCAGTTAAAGACCAGGCCTTGCGAGGTGTATTCGAGCGACATGCGAATCAGGATTCCGAACGCCAATATTTATACTTACGCAGACTTAACCGTGGCGTGCGGCGAGCCGAAATTTGAAGATTCTTATCTGGACACGCTGCTCAACCCTGATTTGATCGTCGAAGTGCTGTCCAAATCAACCGCATCTTATGACCGGAGGCAGAAGTTTGCCTTCTACCGCACCATCGAGTCCCTGACCGACTACGTACTCGTGTCGCAGGAAGCTCTGCACGTCGAGCACTACGCGAAGCAGTCCGACAGCCGCTGGCTGCTCTCGGACTTCCGCTCGCCGGATGACGTGGTTAGAGTGGACTCAATCCGGTGCGCCCTGCCGCTCAAAGAAATCTACGACAAAGTATCTCTGACGTAAGTTCTCTGCCCTGGAAACGCCACAGGCGACGCGATCATCTCGCGTCGCCTGTGGCGTTTCCAGGGCGGGAAGTTTTCTACTTCTGCTCAGGCTGGCGCGAACGCATCATCCTGTGGACGGGGGTCCGCAGCCCTTCCTTGATGGTGTAATCGGAGGGCACTTCAAAGAGCGTGCGCGCCGGTTCGCTGCGATTGATGTTGACGAGGCGGTGGCTGGTTTCGCCAAAGCGCGGGTCGCTGTGCTTGCTCAGCACGACCGTTTGCAGTTCGGGCGAATACCAACGCTCGGAGACGACGTTGATCGGGCGTTCGTTGCCCATCATGCCCGCGGGGAACGTGATGGTCGTGCGCGTGCCTTCGGCTTCGACGCCCTCGATCATCTGTTTGCCGAGCGATTCCTTGACCGGCTTCACGCGTTCGCCTTCCGGGCCGTGACCCGGCGCGGGCGTACGCATGAAGGTCAGCCCGCCGGACTCTTCCCCTTCCTTCGGCAGCGTGAAATTGAAAGAGATCATGCCCGAAACTTTGACGGCATTGCCGGAAAGTTGCGTCGGGGAGAACTTCCACTGCCGTGCGGCGTCAACGGCAGCTTGTTGCAGGAGCGGGTGGCCGGAGTCGGCCTTCGCCGATTCCACGTCGCCCGCTTCGTTGATGACGATGTGCACGGTCACAGGCCCTTGCGCCCCGGCGGCCTTCGCCACCGGCGGGTACGTCGGCGGAACCTTCTTGACGGCCTTGCCCGATAGCCCGCCGCCCTGCAAGGACGTAGCTTTCGACGGCGTCGATTCGATGACTGCGGCACCGTCCCCGCTGCGCATGAAGACCTGCGTTCTGGACGCATCGCCGCTCGCGGGCTTGCCTTCTAACGCACGCGTGAACGTCAGAACGTTCGACATCTTTTGCGCCGTGCGCGTGCGCGGGTTGAGAATGTAGCGCGCCCCGGCGACCGGATCGTTGATGAAGATGGACTGCGACGGTTCGTCGGAGGTAGCCCACGGGCCGATGTGGTTCAGCGTCTGATCGCGGCGTACCCGCCCCTCACCGTCGCGGTAGAGGCTGGCCTTCGAGGTGCGCATGATGCGGTTGCCGTCGGCCAACATTTGGACGGATTCGGTGACCGACTCCGCCGAGTAGGGCGCGCCCTTCACGACCTTGCTGTCGAAGTGCATGTCCGACGACATGAAACTGAAACTGAGCGACTCGCCCGGCGGGGGCGGCGCACCCGGCGCGATCTGCATGAAGAACTCGCCCTCGTGCGACGGCGGAGGAGGCATCCCCGGCATCCTCACCATCGCGCCGTGTCGTTCTATCATCATCACGTCGTGATCGGGCGGGGGCGGCGGTGGGGCTTGCCCCGTCCTCTGCTGAGTTTGCGCGAAAAGCGCGCCCGTGCCGTTCGCCAGCAGGGCGAGCGCGCACAAAGTGGCGGTCATTAAACGTCTCTTCATCTTCCTTTTCATCCTTTCACTAAACATGGCTGGTCTTTAACTTCCGCAGAACCTGCGCGCATCACTCCATTGACCGCGCGCCGCACAAACTTTTGTCGAGACTCTTTCCGCCCGCACGTCAGCGCACGAAGCGGATAGCATGCGCCAGGCCGTCGCTGCCGAGAAGCACGTCGGCCTTGACCGTCTCGTTGCCGCGTTCGGCGTTCAGCGGCAGGCCGAGCGAGGCGAGGGCGGCGCGCGGCAACTGCACGCGCACCAACTGCCCGCTCTCAAGCGGCGCGGCGGCGGGCGCACCGGCGACGAGCGGGATAAACTCCGTCACCGTCTCCGCCTCATTAGGCTTCGCCGCCACGCCCGCTTGATTAGCCGCCACCTCGCCCTCATCCGCCGCAAAAATCGCGCTGCCGCCGTCGATCACCTGCCGCGAGGCGATCATCTTCGGCGTCGCCGTCGTGCGCGCGGAGTTGTGTGAGGCGCGTTGAGCATCGTCGCGCCGCGCCGGTCGCGGAGAATCGTCGCGCCGCGCTGTTTGCGACGGCTCGCGTTGTGCCGGCACTGCCGGGGCAGCGACATCAGAAGGCGGCGACGGAATTGCAACCGCCGGCGCGGCGTGCGACGGCTCTGTGCCGCCCTGCGCCACGACGTTGGTTTTCACCCCGGCCGGCGGAGAGGTTTGCGCGAACTGCTGATAGAGCGTAATGAAGGCGACGAGCGCGAGCGAGGCGGCGATGGCCGCCGCCACAAACGCG
>DATCWB010000486.1:0-13899 GCA_036566625.1 Pyrinomonadaceae bacterium | reverse complement strand
CGGGAAAGCGCGCGAAGTCGAGAAAGATTCGGGCGCGCGAGTCTCCGGCGGCGAGTCGTGCGAGCGCGGCGGCGTCGCCCTGCGGCTTCTCGAAGCGGGCGTGCGCAGCAGCGGGCACTTCAACTTCTGTTTCCACGTGTGCGAGCAAAGAAGTGTCGAACCGATAGGTGGCGCGATCCGTCTCCGCGAGCACGCGCCACTTCGACGGGTCGGCAAATGACGGCGTCGCCGCGACACGCAACACAGACTCTCCCGTGCGCGTGGCCTGTGCCCCCGCAAGTTCGCGCGCACGCGCGAGCGCGCGCCCGTGCAGAACGGAGAGCGCGCCCCAGTACACGACGACGAAGGCGAGCGCAGCCAGCGCGACCCCGCTCCCCCAGCGCGGCGCGAGTTTCATTTGATGCGCGACGATCAGAGCGACGAGGAACACGAGCCACAGGGCGCGCGACGCGAACGGGTAATCTATCCCCGCCCTCATCGGCAGGACGACAAAGGCGAGCGTCGCCGTGAGCGCGAGCGCGCCCCACGCGACGCTCGACCAGCGCGTTTTCGCCGTCAGGAGAAACGACGCCCCGCCCAGACTCAGCCACAGCCACGGGTCAACGATAAAGACGAGGTCGCCGTAGAACCAACGCCCGTCCCAGGGCAACAGCGGGCGCACGCCGTAGTTATTCGTCCAATCCATCAACGGGTGCGACGCGCTGACGAGCAGCGAGGCGACGACGAGTCCGCCGGCGCGCACGCGCGGCGCACCCCTGCGCAGGCGCGCGACGATTCGGTCTCCGGCGTAGAACAACAGCGGGATGACGAGCGCGATGGCGAGCGTGCCGACGATGGAATGCGTGATGCCGCGATGATGCTTGAGATAAAACCAACTGCCGCCGAAGGCCGCGACGATGTCCGCGTCGGGCGCGTTGGCGGCAACGAGGCACACGACCGTGGCCCCCGGCGACAGGCGTTCCAACCCCGCCTTCGCGGCCGTCAACCCGAGCAGCGTGTGCGTCAGATTATCCATGAGAGAAAGAGGTCAGAGGTGAGAGGCCGGAGATCAGTAGAAAAGCTAAAAGCTGTTTTAACTGATCTCCGGCATCCAACCGTCTGACCTCCGCTTTTAGAACGGAAGGTTTCTGTCGGCGGCAGGCTCCGCGGGCAGTTGGGCGTGGCGCGCGGCGTCCAGACGTTCGAGTTTTTGCGCGGCCTCGCGCGCGGCGGCCGACTGCGTGACGGGTTTGCCGTCCTTACCTTTGGCCTCGCGGGCGGTCTTGGCGATCTGGAAGAGGATGTCGGCGGCCTCGCTGCGCTTGCCCTGCTTTTCGTAGACCGAGGCGAGACGCAAATTTGCGGTATCCACAGGGACGCCGGAATTTTGCGCGCGCGCAAGTTCCGTGTAGAGCGCGGCGGCGGCATCATACTGCCCGTCGGCTTCCCTCGCCTGCGCCAGCGCGAATTTGGCGCGGGCGGCCACCTCTTGGTCGCCGCTCCCCGCCAATGCCTGAAGTTCGCCCAAGCCCTTCTCGCGGTCAACCGTCAACAGGTTGGCCGCCCGGAAGTAACGCGCGAGCGACTTGTATGGATCGCCGTACTTGTTCTCCACCTTCTGCGCCTCTTCAACGACGCGCTGCGCGCGTTCCTTCTCGGTCGTGAAACTCAGACCGGGCGCGGCGGGCGTGGCGGGCGCGGGCGTGGCCGACACGGTGGCGTCGGCGATCTCGATGACGCGGCTGAGGGCGCGCGTGGCTTCCTCGGCCTTGCGCCCGCTCCACCACGAATAGACGCCCGCCAGCAGGCCGAGCGCGACGAGCGCGGCGAGGCCGTAGAGGATCGTGCGGCCGCGACCTTCGAGGCGGTCGCCGACGCGGTCGAATTGTTCTAACGCCTTTTCGCGAAACTTATCGCGCCGGACTTCGCGCGCATGTTTTTTCTTGGATGGAGCCACGTTTTTTTCTCTTGCAACATCGCACGGTTGTGCGCGTTCTGATTTCAGCAGTTAGGGTGAAACGGTTCACTCTAACGACCACGGCGAGGGGTTGTCAAGCAAGCGTTCGGGCGGCGCAACCCTTTGGCTGCGAGAGACTTTATTGACCGCCGTGGGGGCGCGTGCTACGCTTCGCGCCCCGACCTGCGAGCGAGTATGCGGCGAATGAAAACGGGCGAAATATTTCGGGAACCTGTCGCCAGGGTGCGGTGTCTAATGAGACGTGTAGACGGCGTGCGGCCAGTGCCGCATGAATCGCCGGTTCGCGCTGGAGGACGTTTGTGAGCTTCGGAGAGCCAATCGCCCTCCGCGGGCAAGCCGAATTAGAGCATCCCGCCACCGTGGCGGATTCGGCCGAGGCGCGTCCCGTTGCGGAGACACAGTTCATTGAAAGATTACGCGCGGGCGAGGCTGCGGCCTTCGACCGGCTCGTTACCGAGCGTTCGGCCGACATCTACGCCCTGCTCTACCGCCTGACGGAAGACCCCGAAGAAGCGCGCGACCTGACACAGGAGACTTTCCTGCAAGCCTTTCGCAGCATCGCGCACTTTCGCGGCGACGCCGATTTGCGCACCTGGCTCTACCGCATCGCTGTCAATCAGGCGCGCAACCGCTGGCGTTGGTGGCGGCGCAGGCGGCGGGGCGCGACCGTCTCGCTCGACGCGACGGACGAGGCGCACGAACTCCCGCTCGCCTCTCGCCTCGTAGACGAGCACGCGGAAGACCCCGAGGCGCGCACGCTCGCGCACGAACGCGAGGAGATTTTACTCGCCGCCGTACGCACCCTCGCGCGCCCTTACCGCGAAGCCGTCGTCCTGCGCGACGTGGAGGGCTTGAGTTACGAAGAGGTCGCCGCCACGCTCGACATCAGCGTCGGAACCGTCAAGTCGAGACTCTCGCGCGGGCGCACGGAGTTGCGCCGCAAGTTGGAAGGCTCTCTGTGATGTAGCGCTCGGCCGTCGGCAAGAGCCTTTTGAGAGAATTTGAGACGTGTGACGTTTGACCCGCAGGGGCTACAAGGTTTTGCTTTCCGCCGACGGCTGAAAGCTAATGGTTCTTTGAAAACGAATGGCTGCCCTGCCCCGGCTTCACCCATCAATCCGAAGGTGCCACTGGGTCGGGAAGCGACGAAGGTTCGAGTTTCGTCGTGTGCGATGCGGAGGGCAACCAAAGTACGTGAGTTTTTGTGGATGCGGCCAGCAACACCCATCCACGGAATATCGCGCGCCGGTTGCCGACATTTGCGGGCAGGCGTTGGAATATAGACCAACATGCGTTGCTTCCTTGAGCGAGGGAGCAGCCGGGGTCGGCCAGCCATTCGTTTGAAATCAGAGGCTGGAGGTTAGAGATCAGTGAAAGACGCAAGCTGATTTAACTAACCTCTAACCTCTAACCTCTGACCTCTACATCTATGACTTGCGAGGAGACACAAAAGAGTTTTTCGCCGTATCTGGACGGCCAACTGGCGCGCGACGCGCGCGCGGGCGTTGACGCGCATCTCGAAGCCTGTCCCGTGTGTCGTTCGGAATTCGGCCGGACGCGCCTGCTCGTGCGCTCGCTCGCGAATCTCGAACGCCCGGCCATGCCCGCCGGCCTCGCGGCGTCCATCAGCGAATTGCTCTTGATGGAACGCGCCGCGCGCCGCCAGCAGCCGACCGGCTCGCTCTCCGCACGCCTCCTGCGCTGGCTCGAACCCCGACTTATGCCCTACACGGTCGGCGCGCTGGCTTCGCTGATTTTGTTCATCGGAGTGGTCAACGCGCTGCGCCCGCAGTTTCGCGTGCTCCGCGAATTGACGATTGCCGCACGCGCGGCCTCTGATGAATCGCTCGACAACTCGCTGTTTGAAGGCGGCGGTTACGATGTGACGAAACCCGTGCCGACGATTAATCCGAACGGCGCGCTCGCCGCGCTCATCCAGACTCCCTCTCGCGGCGACGACGACGACGCCGACGACATGGTGATCTACGCCGACGTGTTCAGCAACGGCAGCGCATCGCTCGCGGGCGTCGTGCAGCCGCCGCGCAACCCGCGCCTGCTCGACGAGGTGCAGGAGGCTTTCCGGCGCACGCCCGCCTTCGTTCCCGCCTCGCTCGACCGCCGCCCGCCCACGCTGCGCGTCGTCATCTCGGTCTCGAAGGTCAACGTGCACGAACGCAGTTTCTAAATCCGTCGGGTCGGTTCGCCCTGTCACTACGAAAACTAAACTGGAAACTAATCGGCCGCCGGTTTCAATTGAGAAACCGGCGGCCGACCTCTTCCTGTCTCCGATGACTGCGATTACTGCCCGAAGCGCGATCTATACTCCTGCGAGTTGACGAAGCCGCCGACCATCGTGCGCACGTCGCCCGATTGCAATACGCGCAGCCACGCTTCGTAGCCGCCCGGTTCGGGCTTGCGCCTGAGATAACCGTAATACTGCATGCCGACGAAAGCGTTGTTGAACTCGCGCGCGCCCACCGTGTCCGAGTCTGCCACGGCGCGCAACACCTGCGCCCGTGTCAACCCGTTAGCGTTCAACGCGGTCACCAACTCCGCCTCCGTCAGCGTGACCTTTGCGCTTCCGTCTGGCTGCGCCGGGTTGGGCGTCGTCACCTGTGTCAGGCCGTAGCGGCCGAGCAACGCCGCCGCGAACTGCGCGTTCGTCATGCCACCGTAGGCGGCCTGAAACTCCGGTCGCTGCGTGAGGCGCGTCGCCAGTTGCGCCTTGCGGGCGTAGACCTCCTGGGCTGTCTGCCCTGCGACGAAGCTCATATCCGAGACGATCTCGGTGTATTCGGGCAGGCGGTTGAAGGCCACCTTGTAGAAGCGGAAGACGTAGAAGCCCTTCAACTGGAACTCCTGCGAGCGGAAGAAGCCCTCGCCCGATACGAAGATGCGGTCGCACGACGGGTTGTTGTTTACGTCGGAGCAGTTGTTGAGCAGGCCGACCCAAGCGTCGAAGCCATTCGTGTCCGGCTCGCGCGAGAGGAAGTCGAGATACTGCTGCCGCACGAAGAAGGGCGAAGAGAATATCGGGTTCACGACGCCCGCCGCGTCGTTGTCCTGTATCGAGATGGCCGCGACGCTCGTCGCGCCGAGCACCGCCCCCGTGGGGTTAGCGAGGCGCAGTTGAAAAGTCTCCGCGCCTTCGGTGTGGCCGTCGTCGATGATCGGCACGGTGATCGTCTTGCTGGTTTCGCCGGGGGCGAACGAGAGTGAGCCGACCGTGGTCGCAAAGTCGCAGCGGGCGTATGCGCCGCCCTGATTGTTCACGCGGTCGAAGCAGCCGACCGTGAAAGTGTCCGTGTCGGCCGTCAGGTAATCAACCATGGCCGCGCTCGAACTGTTCCCCGTGCGCGTCACGTTAACGTTGGCGCGCCCGACGGCCTCGCCGAACTGAAAGGAGGCGGAGGCGAATTCCACGACGGTGGGCGATGCCGCTGCGGCCTGGGTGACGGTGTAGAAAGAGTCGTCCGTGTGGAGTATCTGCGCATGGCGCGCCGCGCCCGTGTTAGGGGCGACGGTGTAAGTAACTGTTCCGCTGCCCGTGCCGCCCCCGTTCGTGATGGTGATCCACGAAGGGTCGAGGCTGATCGCAGACCAGGGGCAGCCCGCGCTCGTCACGATGCTGAAACTCCCTGCCCCTCCGCTGGCCGGAAAACTCTGCGTGCTGATGGGCGTGACGGAATACGCGCATGACAACCTGCCGGTGAAATTCACCCCCGACTGATTCGCGCCGAGGTTACTGATAGTCGCGCTTGGCGGCGTGAAGGCGTAGTTGGCCTTCGCAGGGGTGATGGTGTAGTTGCCGCCCGCGTCCAGATTGTCGAACGCGTAATTGCCGTTGACATCCGTGCCCGTCATGCTGTTACGAGAGCCACCGAGCGAAATTCCGACGGAGGCCATCGCGTTGCCGTTCGCATCCGTGATGCGCCCGCTGATGGAATAACGGACGCTCGAAATGAGGAAGTTCGCCGTCTGGTCAGCGCTCAAGTTCGTGAAGGTGCGGCTCGTCGGCTCGAAAGCGTAGTGTGTTAGCGAAGGTGTGACGGTGTAGTTGCCGGTCGGCAGATTAGGGAAGGAATAGTTGCCCTGCGCGTCGGTCGTGGTCGTGGCCGATTGCGCTCCCGTGAGGGCGACGCTCACGCCGCTGAAAGGCGTGGCGGCGGCATTGCGGATGCTGCCGCTGATGGTGTAGGTGGAGGTGCTGGTCAACTCGAACGCGCCGCGCCCGTAAGTCGAGAGTTGGATCACACCGCCCGCGCTCGTGGCAAAGCCGGTGACGACGGCCGGGAGCATGCCGTTGTTGAAAGTCGTCCAGGTCGCGCCTTTGTCCGTGGAACGGAAGACGCCGATGTCCGAACCGGCGTAGAGCGTCGTGGGGGTCGTCGGGTCAATGAGAAAAGCACTGACGGGAACGTTGGGAATGGCATTGGGCTGCCCCGGAGTGCCGCCGATGTTCGTCCAACTCTCGCCAAAGTTTGTCGTCCTGAAGACGTGCGGCGTGCCATAGCCGCCGTAGGTGACGTAAGCCTCGGCCGCGTTCGACGGGTTGATCGTGAGGCTTTCGACGAAGCGATTGGGGAGGCCGCTTGACCTGTCCGTCCAGTTCGCGCCGCCATCCGTCGAGACCATCACGCGCCCCTGCGCCGAGCCGGTGTAGATGACCTGCGCGGCGGCTTTGCGCTCGACGCCGATGGCGCTGAGCACGTCGGGCGCGCCTTTGGTGAGATCGGTCGTGCCGCCGGGTGCAGTCCAATTTCTGGGCGGGAGGGACGTGGCCGTGGCCGTGTCGCAGTTCGTACAGGTGAACAGACGGTACGTGCCGAAATAGATCGTCGCGTCCACGCCGTTGCCGACCATCGGGGGGTAGAAGGCGATACGGGGGCTGGTCGCCGGTTCGCCGAACGTCGCGTTCTCGGCGATGCTGGCCGAGAAGTTGTTTCCGTTATTGATAAAGCGGTTCACCTTCCCGTTGATGTAGGTGGTGAAGACCATGCTCGGGTTGGCCGCGTTGACGATGCTGCGCCCGCCGTCGCCGCTGCTGAACTCGCGCCACGTGTTCGTGCCGACGATGCGCCGCTGCGTGCCGTTGTCCTGCGTGCCGCCGTAGGAGATGCTCGGGTCGGTCGGGTGCATCGAGATGCCGACGAATTGCGTGAGCGTCAAAGACGCATTGAGCGACGTGAACGACGCGCCGCCGTCGGTCGAGCGTGAGATGCCGCCGTCGTTGCCGACGTAGATCGTGTTCGGGTCGTTGGGAGCGAAAGTGAAGGCGTGCTGATCCGGGTGCGTGGTCGAATTGAAAGGGCTGTAGGTGAAATTGGTGCCGGAGAAATTCTTCGTCATGCTCCCCCAGGTGGTGCCCCCGTCCGTGCTTTTGTAAACGTCGCGCGTGCCGACGTAAATCGTGTTCGGGTCGTTCGGCGCGACGTAGAGGTAAGCGTTGTAGCCGAACTGGCCGGGGTCAATTCCGCTCGCGGACTTGCTCGTCCAGGTGAGACCGCCGTTATCGCTGATGTCAACGCGGAGGGAGGTGCGCGAACCGGAAATGACGTAGAGGCGTTCGGGGGCGGCGGGCGTTACGGCGATGCGCACGTCGCTTAAGTTCGTCGTGGTGGCGGTGAAAATCGGCGCGGGCAGCCACGTCGCGCCGCCGTCCAGAGATTTATAGACGCCCGCCACACCGCTTGGAAAGCCATTAACAGGATCGATACCGTTCATCCCTAAGTAAAGAACATTCGGCATCGTGGGATGAATTGCCAGATCGCGTGGCCTTCCCGGCAGCGTTCGAATCCAGTTGACACCGCCGTCAACGGATACATAAAAGCCGCGAGTGATTATATTGTTTGTGTAATTGACAGGATCGTCATAGGAATTCGCCGTAGGGCGAGATGCTTGCAGCACGTAGACGCGGTTGTGATTCGTCGGGTCAACTTCGATCTCGGCCGTCGTGCCGAGCGGCGGGAGCGAGTCGTTGCTGATGCGCGCCCATGTCGCGCCCGCGTCCGTGGACTTCAGGACGCCTGTGCCGAAATAGCCGTTGTCGAGATCGCCCATCCCCGCATAGACGACGGACGGGTTGCTCTTCGAGAAAGCGATTGAGCCGACGGCCAGATCAACGTGCGTGTCGGTGACGGGAACGAAGTTCGCGCCGCCGTCGGTCGAACGCCAGATGCCGCCGGTGGCCGCGCCGATCAAAATGATGTGCGGGGCGGTGGGGTGAACGGCGATGGAGTTGAGCCGCCCGCTCGTTACGCCCCAGTTGTCCGGGAAGGCCGGCGTCGTCGGCGAAGGGCCGATGCTGCGCCACGACTGCGCCACGCCGCGCGCGTCAATGCCCCCATCCTTGCCGCGCCCGCCGTCCTTCGGGCGTGCCAGCCACGCCTTCAGACGACCTTCGGCAGGCGGCGCGTCAAACGGGTAGGCGCGCTGCATCATGAACCATTGCTGGCGCGCATCAATCACCTCGCGCTCGTCGCCGTCTTCCTGATCGCCGATGCTCGGCTCGTTGATCTGCTCGGCAGTCGCCTTCCGCGACCTCGCCGCGCCCGCACCCCGACGCGCGCGCGCCGCGTTAGCAGCGCGTCGCCTATCCGCCTGGCGTCTCTTCTGCACGCCTTTCGATGCCTCGACCGGCGCGGCCGAAAACAGGAAAGCGGCCGAGGCCATGACGAACGACAGGCTCAACAACAGGAAGAACGCGAACCGCAGGCGTGGATGCGAAAACCGTGGGCGGGAGGCGGGGAAATTGATTTTCTTCAAAGCTATGTCCTCGACGGAAAGGGCGAAAAATCAACACTCGGTTTTATGCACGAGGAGATAACGGGAGCGGCCGTTATAGGTGTTAAGCCGGAACAGGAATGAAGGGCGATTCTCGTTTAAGAAGTCTGGGAAAAGTGCGGCCGGCTAGAGGGGGTTTGGCCGCCGGTAAATTTACGGGTAAATCGACGACAAGCGAAGCGAGCATCGGCAATCAATTCGTAACTGCGAAAGCCGTCCAAACAAGCCGCAAAAAAGTCTGAACTAAGACGCGAAAAATTTGTTTCGAGATGTCCGGCCAGGCAACGAAACGGCGAAAAACGGGGTCTTTCAGGACGTTTCACCGAACCACGGAGACGGCACAACTTTACCGTCGAAATTCAAGCCCCGTCAAGGTCTCCGGTGAAAGCGCGGCGAAAAAGCCTTAACCGCGCGGGCGCGCTTCAACGCAGTCGCCGCACGCATCCCGCGCAGGTGACTTGCTTGACGCACCGGGCGCGGCATGTTAGGTTTTCTTCTTCGTAAACATCAATAATTTTCAGCGTTCCACACATCTCAACGAGAGAGTCAGGAGAGTCGCTTGACTACTGCGCCGACACCACTCAAGCAGACGCCGCTCAACGCCGCGCACCGCCGTCTGGGCGCGCGCATGGTCGATTTCGGCGGCTGGGACATGCCCGTCCAATACCCGGCCGGGACGGTCGAGGAACACCTGCGCACGCGCCGCCACTGTGGCCTCTTCGACGTATCGCACATGGGCGAGATCGAGGTGCGCGGCGCGGATGCCATCCCCTTCGTCAATCGCCTCTGCTCGAACGACGTGACCAAACTCGTTGACGGGCAGGCGCACTACACCGCGCTGACCACGCCCGAAGGCACGGTCGTTGACGACCTGCTCGTCTATCGCTTCGCCGCGGATCACCTGCTGCTCGTCGTCAACGCCTCGACCACCGAGAAGGACTGGGACTGGATAAGCGTGCATCGTGGAGACGAGACGGTCGAACTCGCCAACCGCAGCGCAGACTTCTGCCAGATCGCCGTGCAGGGGCCGGACGCTCTCGGCATCCTGCAAACGCTCACCGAGACGCCGCTCGCCGAGATCAAGTATTACCACTTTCGCGAGGGCGCGGTTGACGGCGTGCCCGCGATCATCTCGCGCACGGGTTACACGGGCGAGGATGGCTTTGAAGTCTACGCCGCGCCCGAACGCGCCGAGCAACTCTGGGAACGCCTGCTCGATGCGGGTAAGCACGGCACGCCCGAAGGCATCCTGTCCTGCGGACTCGCTGCGCGAAACACCTTGCGGCTGGAATCCGCGATGGCGCTCTACGGCCACGAGATTGACGAAACCACGACACTTTACGAAGCCAACCTCGGCTGGATTTGCAAATTGAATAAAGGCGAATTCACGGGGCGCGAACGCCTCGCGCAGCAGAAGGCCGAAGGCGTCAGGCAAAAACTGGTCGGCTTCGAGGTCACGGATCGCGGCATTGCGCGCGACGGCTACCCGGTGTTAATCAACGGCGAGCCGCTCGGCCGCGTCACATCGGGCAGCCCCGCGCCCTTTTTGAAGAAGAACATCGGGCTGGCCTACGTGCCCGTCGAACACGCGAACGAGGGACAGGAAATTCACATCGAAGTGCGCGGTCGCCCCGTCGCTGCACGCATCGTGCCCGTGCCTTTTTATAAACGCGAACGAGGGTCGAAATAAAAGTGATGAGTGATGAGTGATGGGTGATGAGTTAAAACCTCTTCTCACCTGTCACCCATCACTCATCACTCATCACTTTTCCAGAAGGAGCATCATGGCAAACATCCCGGACGATTTGCACTACAGTAAGGATCACGAATGGATCAGGGTCGAGGGCGACACGGGCACGGTCGGCATCACGGATCACGCGCAGAATCAGTTGGGCGACATCGTGTACGTCGAGTTGCCGCGCGTGGGCGACACTTTGGAGGCGGGCGGAGTGTTCGGTCAGGTCGAGTCGGTCAAGGCGGCCAACGATCTCTACAGCCCCGTCTCCGGCGAGGTCACGGAATTGAACGAGACGCTTAACGACGACCCCGAGCAGGTCAACAAAGACCCCTACGGCGCGGCGTGGATGCTCCGCCTGCGTCTGAAAGATGCGGGCGAGGTTGACAAGCTGATGAACGCCGCCGAGTACGAAGACTACACCAAGAAAATCACGGAGTAAGAGAAGTTGCGCTACATTCCCAACTCGCCGGAGGAGCGCGCCGAGATGCTGCGCTCCGTTGGTTTGAACTCGCCGGAGGAACTCTTCGATACCATCCCGGCCGACATACTGCTGCGCGATCTGCTCGACACGCCGAGCGCGCTTTCCGAACCCGAACTCATCGCGCGCTTCGAGTCGCTCGCAGCCCGAAACGGTGCGGCGCATCGCCCCAACTTCCTCGGCGCGGGCGCGTACTCGCATTACCAGCCGACCATCGTCGATAGCCTGATCTCGCGCTCCGAGTTCTTCACGGCCTACACGCCTTACCAGCCGGAAATCTCGCAGGGCACGCTGCAAGCCATCTTCGAGTTTCAGACGCTCGTCTGCCAGTTGACCGGCATGGACGTGGCGAACGCCTCGATGTACGACGGCTCGACCTCCGTGGCCGAGGCCGTGTTGATGGCCGAACGCGTGACGCGACGGCGCAAGGTGGTCGTCTCCGGCGCGCTCCACCCCGAATACCTGCACGTCGCCGACACTTACGTCGCGCACGCCGGGATCGATCTCGTCCGCGCCGGTTTCGACGAGACGACCGGGCAGACCAACTTCGACGAACTCGGCGAACTCGACGAGGGCACGGCGGCTATCATCGTGCAGTCGCCGAATTTCTTCGGCTGCGTCGAAGATTTGCAGTCGCTCGCCGAACGCGCGCACAAGGTCGGCGCGCTCCTCGTCGTCTGCGTGACGGAAAGCATCTCGCTCGGCCTGTTGCGCGAGCCGGGGGCGTCGGGCGCGGACATCGTCGTGGCCGAAGGCCAGTCGTTCGGCGTGCCGCTCAGTTACGGCGGCCCTTACCTCGGACTCTTCGCCACCCGCGAGAAGTACGCGCGGCAGTTGCCCGGCCGCCTCGTCGGCGTCGCGGCCGACAAGGAAGGCCGGCGCGGTTTCGTGCTCACGCTTGCCACGCGCGAGCAGCACATACGCCGCGAGAAGGCCACCTCCAACATCTGCACCAATGAAGGCTTGATCGCGCTCATGGCGACGATCTACATGGAGACGATGGGGCGGCGCGGCCTGCAAGAGGTCGCCATGCAGTGCGCGCAGAAGGCCGCTTACGCCGCGCGCCGGATCACTGAGATCGAAGGCTTCTCGCTGCCCTACGCGCGGACGCCGCGCTTCAACGAGTTCGTCGTCCGCGCGCCCGTCGCCGCCGAAGAACTGCTCCGACGCCTGGCCTCCGAACACAACATCACGGGCGGCCTCGCCCTGTCGCGCTACTTCCCCGAACGCACGAACGACATCCTCGTCTGCGTCACCGAAACCAACCCCCGCAGCGAAATAGACGCGCTCGTCAATGGATTAGCAGAATTAACTCATTGATTCATTGATTCATTTATCCAATGAATCAGTGAACCGATGAACCAATGAATCAATAATGAATAAAGCCACGCCGCACATCACGCAAAACGAAGCGCTGATTTTTGAACGCTCGCAGCCGGGGCGCAAAGGTTACATGCTGCCCGCGCTCGACGTTGACGAGACGCCGATAGATGAACTGCTGCCCGCCGAGTTTCGCCGCACGGACGATCTGGAAGGCGTGCCCGAAGTCTCCGAGGTTGACGTGGTGCGCCACTTCACGCGCATCTCGACGTGGAACTACAACATCGATCTCGGCATGTACCCGCTCGGCTCGTGTACGATGAAGTACAACTCGCGTCTGAACGAACGCGTCGCGCGCATCAAGGGCTTCGCCAATCTCCACCCGCTCGCGTCGGAAGAAGACGCGCAGGGCGCGCTCCAACTGCTCTACGAACTGCAACAGCACCTCTCCGAGATCACCGGCCTCGCCGCCGTCTCCCTGCAACCGGCGGCGGGCGCGCACGGCGAGATGACCGGCGTGATGATCATCCGCGCCTTTCTCGACGCACGCGACGGCGTGGGCGAGGGCGACCGGCCGCGCCGCCACGTCATGCTCATCCCCGACTCGGCGCACGGCACGAATCCCGCCTCCGCGCACCTCTCCGGTTTCACCGTCAAGACCGTCCGCTCGACGCCCGAAGGCCAGACCGACTTAGACGCCTTGCGCGAACTATGTGCGGCGGGCGACGTGGCCGGGCTGATGTTGACCAACCCGAACACGGTCGGCCTCTTCGAGCGCAACATCCGCGAGATTTGCCAAATCGTCCACGACGCGGGCGGCCTCGTCTACATGGACGGCGCGAACATGAACGCGCTCGTCGGCTGGGCGCGTCCCGGCGACATGGGCGTGGACGTGATTCACCTGAACCTGCACAAGACGTTCTCCACGCCGCACGGCGGCGGCGGCCCCGGCTCCGGCCCCTGCTGCTGCACGAAAGAATTAGAACCCTATCTGCCCGTCCCGCGCATCGTCCGCGCAGGCGACAACTACAAACTCGACTCCGACTATCCAAAAACCATCGGCCGCGTCAAAGCCTTCTACGGCAACTTCGGCATGGCCGTGCGCGCGCTCTCCTACATCGAGACGCACGGCGCGGACGGCCTGCGCGAAGCGACCGAGGCCGCCGTCCTGAACGCGCGTGTCATCGCGCACGGGCTGGCAAGCGACTACGACAAGCCTTTCGACGCCCCGCCCATGCACGAAGTCGTCTTCACCGATAAGCGACAGGGGCGCAAAGGCGTGCACACACTCGACATCGCCAAGCGTCTCATCGATTACGGCTTCCACCCGATGACCATCTACTTCCCGCTCATCGTGCAGGGCGCGATGCTCATCGAGCCGACCGAATCCGTCGGCCGGCAGGAGATACAACAGTTCATCGAAGCTATGCGCGCCATCGCGCGTGAAGCCGTGGAGACGCCCGACCTCGTCACCGGCGCGCCGCACACCACCCGCATCGGCCGCCTCGACGAAGCCGCCGCCGCACGCAAGCCCGTCCTTCGCTGGCGTCCCGAAGAGAAAGCCGCCGTCGCTTAAACCGACATCACAACGTAACAGAAGCGCGCCCGCGCGAACTCTCGAAA